>JAFAOS010000131.1 GCA_019247515.1 Chloroflexota bacterium
GCCCGGGTCGCCGACGCGGCCCGACAGGCGGACGTGATCGTGCTGCTCATCCCGGACGAAAAGCAGCGGCGCGTCTTCGAGGACCACATTCAGCCCGAGATCTCGCCCGGCAAGTCGCTCGTCTGGGCACACGGCTTCAATATTCACTTCAAGCAGATCGTGCCGCCCGAGGGGGCCGACGTCTGGATGGTGGCGCCCAAGGCGCCCGGTCACCGCATGCGCGAGCTGTTTGTCGAGGGCAAGGGCGTGCCGTCGCTGGTTGCCGTCGAACAGGACGCGACGGGCAATGCCTGGCCGCTGGCCTTCGCCTATGGCAACGCGGTTGGCTCGGCGAAGGCCGGCCTGATCAAGACGACCTTCAAGGAAGAGACCGAGACGGACCTGTTCGGGGAGCAGTCAGTGCTGTGCGGCGGCATCACGTCGTTGATCAAAGCCGGGTGGGAGACGCTCGTCGAAGCCGGCTACCAGCCCGAGGTGGCCTACTACGAGTGCCTGAACGAGATGAAGCTGATCGTCGACCTGATGTTCGAAGGCGGCATGGCACGCATGCGCTACTCGGTCAGCGATACGGCCGAGTTCGGCGACTACGTCTCGGGGCCGCGGATCATCGACGAATCGGTGAAAGCGCGCATGCGGCAGGTGCTCAAGGAGATCCAGGACGGTTCGTTTGCGCACCGCTGGCTCGACGAAAACGAGATGGGCCGACCGAATTTCACGAAGTATCGCGAGCAGGCCGCCAACGATCCAATGGAGAAGGTCGGCCAGGACTTGCGGGCGCTGATGAACAAGCAGGGGCTGAGTACCACTACGGGATAACCATGATGGCTGACTACATAAAAATCCTCGACACAACCCTCCGCGATGGCGAAGAGGCGCCTGGCTTCGGCCTGACTACGCCGCAAAAAGTGGAGATGGCCCACCAGCTGGCGCGTCTCGGGGTGGACGCCATCGAGGCCGGATTCCCGGCGGTCAGCTCCGACAATTTCGAGGCCGTCCAGCGCATCGCGCGTGAAGTCCAGGGACCGGTCATCACTGGCCTGGCGCGAGCGGTGGCCGCCGACATCGACCAGTGCTGGGAAGCCATCCAGGACGCCGAGCGGCCGCGTATCCACACCTTCCTGCCCACCGCGGACATGCACCTCGAAGGTCTGCCGCGCGAGCAGGCCAAAGCGCGCGCCGTGGCCATGGTGGCCCGCGCCCGAAGCTACACGTCGGACGTCGAGTTCTCGCCCATGGACGCCACGCGCTCGGACTGGCAATACGTCGCCGAGGTCTTCGAATCCGTCATCGACGTGGGCGCCACCACCGTCAACATCCCTGACACGCTCGGCTTCGCCCAGCCGGAAGAGATGGCGGCGATGGTTAGCTACCTGCGCGAGCACGTCGCCAACATCGATCGCGCCACGATCTCCGTCCATTGCCACAATGACCTGGGCGTTGCGGTGGCGAACAGTCTGGCGGCCATCAGCACGGGTGCGCGCCAGGTCGAGTGCTGCATCAACGGCATCGGCGAACGGGCCGGCAACGCGGCACTGGAAGAAGTCGTGATGGCGCTGACGGTGCGACGCGACCACCACCACGTGGAGCACGGGGTTCAGCTCGAGCAGCTCGTGCCGACCAGCAGCCTCCTGCAGCAGTTCACCGGCATCCTGGTCCAGCCGAACAAGGCCGTCGTCGGCGTGAACGCCTTCGGCAATGACACGGGGCTCGGCATGCCGCAGGACGTGTTGAAGGGCGCCCTGCGCGCGCGCCTGGAGCAGCTCGGGTTGCTGCTGAGCCAGGATGAGCTGAACCACGCCTTCACGGGCTTCAAACGCTTGAGCGACTACAAGAGCGAGGTCACCGACGCGGACCTGGTGCAGATCGCCAACAACGGGCGGCGCGCCGCCGACGGCGTCTTCGACGCGATCGGTCATGTGTATCGGTGACGCGCTTCAGACTCGCCGTGCTCGGCGGGGATGGCATCGGCCCCGAGGTCGTCGCCGAAGCGGTCAGAGTCCTGCGCGCCATCGAATCCACGACGGACCATCGCTTTGAGCTGACCGAGGATCTCGTCGGCGGCGCGGCCATCGACGCGCACGGCACGGCCCTCCGCCGAGAGACCGTGGCGCTGGCCAGGCGCTCGGACGCCGTCATTTTCGGCGCGGTGGGCGGTCCGAAGTGGGACGACCCGAGGGCGGCCGTGCGGCCCGAGCAGGCCATTCTCGGCCTGCGCGCCGCGCTGGGGACTTTCGCCAATCTCAGGCCGGCGCGCATGCAGCCAGCCCTCGTCCACCTGTCGCCGCTCAAGGCCGAGATCGTCCAGGGCGCCGACGTGTTGTTCATCCGCGAGCTGGTGGCCGGTACGTACTTCGCACGACCCAAGAAGTACTGGCAGGATGCACGCGGCACGTGGCGCGCCGTCGACACGACGGCATACACCGAGCCGCAGGTCGAGCGCACGGTGCGCATGGCCTTCGAGCTGGCGCGCGGGCGGCGCAAGAAGGTCCACGTCGCCGACAAACAGAACGTGATGGCCACCTCACGCTTGTGGCGCGACGTGGCCTCGCGGCTGGCCGCGGACTATGCGGACGTCGAGTTTCAGGCGATTCTGACAGACGCGCTGGCCATGCACCTGCTGTACCGCCCGTCGGCTTTCGACGTGATCGTCACCGACAACCTGTTTGGCGATCTGATCACCGACGAAGCCGCAGTCCTGGCGGGTTCCATGGGTTTGATGCCGAGCGCGTCGCTCGGGTCAGCCCGGAATCGGCATGGCGGCTATCGGGGGCTGTACGAGCCTATTCACGGCACGGCGCCGGATATCGCGGGCAAGGGCGTGGCCAACCCGATGGCGGCGATTCAGTCGCTGGCGCTGCTGTTGCGCTACTCGCTCCGGCTGGAGCGCGAAGCGAGGGCCGTCGAGCGGGCCGTCGACGACGCGATCGAGCTGGGCTTGCGGACGCCAGACATTGCGCGGCCAGGCGAGCGGACGGCCACGACCACAGCGGTCGGCGAGGCGGTCGTCGAGGCCGTTCTCCGGGAGCTCAGAAGCTAGACCGGCCTGAGCAAGAACTGAGAAATTGCCGACGCATGCTCAGCCACGGCTCTGGAGGAATACATGCCACCACTAACGAGGCGCCTCGCGGCGGAGTTTGTAGGAACGTTCTGGCTGGTCTTCGGCGGGTGTGGGGCGGCCGTGTTGTCGGCGGCGTTTCCGAATGTGGGCATCGGCTTTCTCGGCGTTGCCCTGGCGTTCGGACTGACGGTCCTGACCATGGCGTATGCCATCGGACACATCTCGGGCTGCCATCTCAATCCAGCCGTATCCATCGGGCTGTGGGCAGGCAAACGCTTCCCGGCTCGCGATCTGGTGCCGTACATCGTCGTGCAAGTCATTGGCGCCATCGTTGCCGCGGGCGTCCTGCTGCTGATCGCGAGCGGCAAACCCGGGTTCGACATCACCCAGAGCAACCTGGCCGCCAACGGCTATGCGGAACACTCGCCCGGCGGGTATTCGCTGCTGTCGGCCGCGGTAGCCGAGGTGGTGCTGACGTTCATGTTCCTCGTCATCATCCTGGGCGCCACCGATGGACGCGCTCCCAAGGGCTTCGCTCCGATCGCGATCGGCCTGGGGCTGACGTTGATCCACCTGGTGGGTATTCCCGTGACGAACCTGTCGGTCAATCCCGCGCGGAGCACTGGACCGGCGATTTTCGTGGGTGGTTGGGCGCTAGCCCAGTTGTGGCTGTTCTGGTTGGCGCCGATCGTCGGCGCGGCCATCGCGGGCGTTGCCTACTCGTGGCTCTCGATCCGAGAGGAAGAGCCGGTGGTTGGCGAGGCTGAACCGGCCACGACTGCCGCCAGCTAGCGACGGAGGATATAGAGCCCGTTGTTGATGTCGCCGGCCAGCAGCAGGTCGCCCAGGAACGCCACGTTCCAGATCATGCCGCCCCGCGGCGGGACCCAGCTGGCGATCTCGAGCGGCTGACTCGCGTCGGCGACGTTCAGCAGTCGAACCCCGTCGCCGTACCAGGCGACGTAGGCGCGGTCCTGGTCGCGGTCATCGGTCAGCGGATTGTGAATCGAGTACGCGTAGGCCTCGCCCCGGCGCGCGCTCGCCGCGTCCTCGGTTTCGAACGTCGCCACCTGTCTGGGGTTGGCGGGGTCGGCAATGTCCACAAGTCGCATGCCGCCCCACGGCGGCGCCTCGGTCTCGTCCGCCACGAGCATCAGCTTGCCATCGTGCGCCAGCGCCACGGAGTGCGTGTTGCCTTCGTCCGACAGCGGCTCTTTGAACCAGCCGAGCATGCGTGGCGCGCTGGGCTCCGTCACGTCGAGGATGATCACGCCGAGATCCCAGTACGACAGATACGCGGTGCGACCGTCCGGGCTGAGCGCCACGCTGTGCAGGTACGCGTCGGGCGCCATGCCCCGGCAGTACGGTAGGCACTCCCCGTTGGCGCCGACCGGCAGCCCGGCGTCCTTTCTGGCGCCCCAGTCCAGCACCTGCGTGGGATTGCGAGGGTCGGTGAAATCGACGATGCGCAGGTCGCCGCTTCCCTCGGTGATCTCCGAATTCGGGACGGCGAGATAGGCCAGCCAGCGGTCGCGCTGCTGCCGAACGGTGAACTCGTGGACTCCCAGCGAGCGGCGGCCAGTCACGAACAGCGCCAGCTCGGCCGGGTTGGCGGGATCGGTGACGTCCCAGATGGCGAGCCCGCCCTGCTCCGCGCCGCCTGGCCGGCAGCGCTGAATACCCGCCAGCAGCACGTTGCCCGAGAAGGTGGGCGTGGCCAGGTGAACGGCGGCGACGTGCTCCGCGGTGGTCCCGGAGTAAGCCGCGGCCGAGCCAATCGGCGCCGGCGCGGCGGGGTCGTGAACGTCGATCAGGCGGACCCCGAGACTCGGGCACTGCGCCGACCCGCCCCACGAGCCGAGGTAGGCGACCCCGTCGAGCCCGACAGCCATGGCATTGAAGCCTGCCGAGCCGGGGTCATAGGCGCCGAGGACATCCAGCGGATCGGCGGCGGCCACGGGCGCCAGCGCGAGCAACAGCGCACACACACTGAGGCACCCGAGGAGTCGACGGATCACTCGGTGCCGAGTTCTAGCTCAGATCAGTTGTTCGCAGGGGAGCGCGAAAATGTGCAAGCCGTACAGGCCGTGGCTGCGCGTATCCAGGCTTTCGGCCAGCGCCTCGAACGTGGGCAGCAGGCGCGCCTGAGCTTCGAGCGGCGACAGCACGGTAAAGACGCAGCCCGTCGCACCCGGCCAGACCGGGTTATCGAAGTGCTTCACGTGTCGGCCGCGCCCGACCATCTTGGGCATCTCCGTATAGCCTGGGACGCCAGTCGCTTCGAGGGTCTGGATGACCTCGTCCTCCAACTCCTTCGGATACAAGATCAGGTACAGCTCGCGCGTCTCGCGAACACCAAGACTGTCCATCGCGTTCGAGTGACTCTGCAACTGAACCATGTGCCGGCTCCTTGTCCCGCAGGTTCATTCTGGACCCGTTCTCGTCCAACGTCCAGACCAGAGTCAGGCCAATTCAGGCAGCCTGGCTGTCGTCCAGGTCGCGCTCGGCCAACCAGCGGCGCACGCCGCCCCCGATGCGCGCAAATTCGAAAGCGATGGGACCCCGCGGATCGCCGAGCACGAGCGGCAGACCGCGGTCGGCGGTCACCGACAGGCGCGTGTCGAATGGGATGCGACCCAGCACCGGCACGCCCGCCTCCTGCAGCCGGGACGAAGCGGCGTACAGATCGATTGGCGACGAACAGTGGGGGCAAGTCAGGGATGCCATGTTCTGGACCATGCCGATCACAGGGACGGCGTGCTGCTGCAGATGTGAGAGAGTGCGCTCCGCATCCATCTGGGCCAGGTCCTGCGGCGTGGTGACGAAGACCGCGCCGGACAACGGCAGCTCGCGGACCATGACCTGAATCTCCTCGCCGGTGCCCGGCGGAGCGTCGATGACGAGGATGTCCGCATGCCAGGCGACATCAAAGATCAAATTGCGCAACAGGTTGGCCACCAGCCAGCGCTCCGTGGCCGCCAGCGCCGCACGCTCGGGCACCAGGAAGCCCACCGACATGACTTCGAGCCCCCAGCGCTCGTATGCTGTCCGCCGCTCCTTCGGCGGGTGAATCGCCGAGGCCCGCCAGCGTCCGCGAGCGCGGTCCTTCTTCGGGTGAACTCCCAGGAGGTGCGGGATATCGGGTCCACTCAGATCGGCATCGAGGATACCGACGCGAAAACCCATCGCGGCTAGAGTCAACGACAGACTGACCGCGACGGTCGACTTGCCCACGCCGCCCTTGCCACCCAGTACGGCGATGACATGCCGCCTGGCCCCGAAGCCGTCGCCACCGCGAAAGATGCGTCCGCCGCTGCGCAGCTCGATCTCGACGCCCGGCAGGGCAGCCGCCAGGTGGGCGTGGACTCGGCCGAGCTTCGCGCGCGGAAACTCGGCCTCGGTCAGGTTGACGACGATCCAGTCATCGTGGATGTCGATCTGGGTGATCTGACTCTCCGGGATAACCGCCGAGCCGTCAAGCTCGGTCAGCGCCGCGATCAGTGTGCGAATGCGGGCTTCGTCCACGGCGCACAATGATAGCCGCGTCACCACAGGGCTTCGGGCACAGGTAGCCCGAGCACGGCGCGCGCCTGGCCGACCAGCATCAACGAGCCGGTGACACACACGATCGTCTCAGACCGGCCGCGCGCCTGACGGAGCGCGGCGGCCAGATCGGCCTCGACGCGGGTCTCGACGCCCGCGCGGCGGCACAGCCGCGCCAGATCGGCCGCGGGCAGCGCGCGTGGGTTGTGCGCGGCCTGGGTGGCCCACACACGATCGGCGAGCGGCAGCAGGGGACGCAGGACGGCGCGCGCGTCTTTGTCGCGATTGATGCCAACGACCAGCGTGATCGGACGATCTGCACAGCTCACCCCCCGCCCTCTCCCAGAGGGAGAGGGAGCAGGCCTCGCGGAGGGAGAGGGAGCGGCATATTCGCGCAGCGTCTCGGCGAGTGCCTCTGCCGAAGCGCCGTTGTGAGCGCCGTCGAGCACCACGTCGTCGACCACTTCGAAACGGCCAGGCCAGCGAATGCGCTCCAGACCGGCCTCGATGCTGGAGGGTTCGATCTCCGAACGGAGAACGCGCGCCGCGGCCACCGCAAGCGCCGCGTTCTGGCGTTGATGCGCACCGGGCAGCGACACGTCGTGCGCGAGAGGCGCCACGACGCGGCACTCCGCGCCCACCGTGCGGCATGCGCGGCGCAGCGCGCGCAGGGCGGCTGGTCGCTGCTGGGCTAGCAGGGCGGGACGACCAGGACGCAGGATGCCCGCCTTCTCGGATGCGATGGCGCCGAGCGTGCGGCCCAGGATCGCCGTGTGGTCGTAGCTGATGGAGGTGATGACGCTCAGCTCCGGCTCCGTGGCGTTCGTGGCGTCCAGGCGGCCACCGAGGCCGACCTCGACGACGGCCATCCGGCAGCCCTGGCTCGCGAAATACTCGAGCGCCAGCGCGGTGGTCACCTCGAACGTGGTCGGCTCACCCGCGGCGGTCGGCAAGTCTCCGGACAGTTTCTGGAACATGTCCAGGTGCGAGCTCAGGTCATCGGCCGAGATCGCGCGGCCGTCGACGCGAACGCGCTCGCGGTATGCCTGCAAATGCGGCTTGGTGTACAGCCCGCAGCGCAACCCGGCCGCGCCGAGGATGCTGGCCAACATGGCGCAGGTCGAGCCTTTGCCCTTGGTGCCCGCGACCAGCGCGATGCGCAGGCGACGGTCGGGCGCGCCCGCCAGCTCCAGCAGCGCGCGCGTGCGGCCGAGCTTCCACTGGGTGTCAGGGCTCGCGCGCGGATTCCAGCCGACGCCGCGTTCCTGGTCGGCCAGGCTGAACAGCCAATCGAGTGACTCGCGGGCCACAGGCTCGATTTTGCTTTAGACTCCCGCACAGATACATGTCTGACGCTGCGCTCGGGAGTCTGCGACACATCATTCGCGCGTATGGATCGGCCGTCACTGCTTTTTCGGCGGGAGTTGACTCCACGCTCGTGGCGGTGGTCGCGCAGCAGGAGCTCGGGCAGGGCGCGCTTGCGGCGACCGCCGTTTCGGCCAGCCTCGCGCCCTCTGAGCTCGAAGACGCGCTCGACCTGGCGCGGAGCCTCGGTCTGAATCACCGCCTGGTGCGGACCCGCGAGGTCGACGACGAGCGCTACGCCAGCAATCCTGTCGATCGGTGTTATTTCTGCAAGACGCACCTGTATACCGAACTGGAGAGCGTGGCGGCCGAAGTCAACGCGCGGTACATCCTGAACGGCCTCAACGTCGACGACCTCGGCGATTGGCGGCCGGGCGCGCGCGCCGCCGCCGAGCGCGCCGACCGCGTCCGCAGCCCGCTGCACGAAGCGGGTATGGGCAAAGCTGAGATCCGCGCCACGGCTCGAACGCTGGGTCTGCCCAACTGGGACAAGCCGGCGCTGGCGTGCCTGTCGTCGCGCGTGCCGTACGGCCAGAACGTGACGCCCGACAAACTGGCGCGCATTGGCCAGGCCGAGCAAGCGTTGCGAGCGCTGGGTTTCCGCCAACTGCGCGTCCGCCACTTTGCCGACCGCGCTCGGGTTGAGATCGCGCCCGGCGAGCTTGGCCGGGTGGCGGCCGAAGGCCTGGCCGAGCGTATCGAGACGGACCTGCTGCGGCTGGGCTTTCCGGCCGTCGAGATCGACCCGCGCGGGTACCGTTCGGGCAGCCTGAACGAGGGCGTCGTTCCGCTGCCGGTCATCAGTGGCTGAGCTCGACCCGTTCGCCGGACTGAGCGCCGTCCTGAGCGCGGCGCCGGTCCACGTCGATCCAGGTCGTCAGGCGCGCAAGGGTGTGCCCGAGATCGTGTACGCGGCGGGCAAGGCGCCCTCCGTCTCGCTGGCCGCCGTGCGGCAACTCCTCGCGCGCACCGCGACGGGTCGGGTCCTGGTCAGCCGCGCCTCGAGCGAGACCGTCGAGTTTCTGCGGACAGCCCTGGAACCTGACGGCGTGTCGCTTCTGGTCAGCGGTGGGACGCTGCTCGCGATGCGCGCCGACCACGTGCCACTCGTCGAGACAGGCGGTGTCGTGGCCGTCCTGACCGCCGGCGCCTCGGATGCGCCGGTGGCCGACGAGGCGGCCTGGGTCGCCCGAGAGATGGGCTGCCGCGTCGTGCGCGCCGACGACGTGGGCGTCGCGGGCCTGCATCGGCTCGAAGCGCCGCTGCGCGCGTTGCGCGAACAACGTGCCGACGTGGTCATCGTCGTCGCGGGGATGGACGGCGCACTGCCTTCGGTGGTCGCCGGGCTGGTCGACATCCCGGTCATCGGCCTGCCGACGTCGGTTGGCTACGGGCTGGGCGGAGGCGGTGTCGCCGCGCTGCTGTCCATGCTGCAGACGTGCGCGCCGGGACTGGTGGTCGTCAACATCGACAACGGCGTCGGCGCTGGCGCCAGCGCCGCGTTGATGGCTAACCGGGTGGCCGCCGCGCGAGGAAGTTGACCGCCTCGAGGCGCATCACCACTTCGTCGGCCGCGTTCAACACCTCGCCCCGCGAGCGCACGATGCCCCAGTCGGGCCGACTGTTCGAGGGTCGACTCTCGAGGACGGTGAACCGTCCGCGGAGCGTCTCGTCGGGTCGCACGGGTTTGAACCAGCGCAGACTGTCGACGCCGGGTGAGCCCATGCTGGCGCTCTCGCCGATCACCGCGTCGACCAGCAGCCGCATGTAGCGGGCCACGGTATGCCAACCGCTGGCGATCAAACCGCCATACACCGAGGCGCGCGCGGCTTCCGGGTCGACGTGCATCGGCTGCGGGTCGTACTGCCGCGCGAACGAAACGATCTCGTCGGCACTGAGGGTGAAGGTCCCAATATCGACGGTGAGTCCTTCAGCGAAGTCCTCGAAGTATCGGCGGGCCATCTACCAGTTGAAGTTGTTCCAGACCCAGTTGAACAGGGCCGTGGAGTCGCCGGGCAGGTCTTCGCTGCGCATCAGGCTGACGAAGACGCGATGGCCGTCGTGCACCGCGGAGGCGACGAACGTCTTCTGGGCCGCATCGGTGAAGCCGATCTTGACGCCGTCGGCGCCCGGGTACACGCCCAGCAGTCGATTGAGATTCGCCATCTTGAAGCCGTCGCCCGCATACGTCATGTCGGCGGCGAGATCGCGAAAGGTCGAGTTGCGCATCGCGTAGCGCGCGAGCATGGCCATGTCGTAGGCGCTCGAGTAGTGACCTTCAGCGTCCATTCCGCTGGGATTGACGAAGTGGGTGTCCTTCAGACCGAGCGCCGCCACTTCTTCGTTCATCCATTCGACGTATTGCTCGCGCGAGCCTCCGAGTGAGACCGCGACCTGTTCGGCCGCGTCATTGCCGCTCGGCAGCATCATCCCGTGCAGCAACGTGTCGAGCGACACTGACAGACCGGGCTCGATGCCCATCGTCGAAGAGCCGTCGTGGGCGACCATCTGGCTGGCGCTGACGGTGACCTTGATGCGCTGGCTCAGGTCCGGATCGCGTTCGAGCGCAACAATCGTCGTCGCGATCTTGGTCGTGCTGGCCTGCGGCACCTGGGTGTTTGGCTGCTCCCCATAAATCATCTGGCCCGAGGCGTCGTCGATGATGGCGATGTGCACGGCGGTCGTGTTCGGCGGGGGATCATCGCCAGTGCGCTGAGGTGCGACCGGCAAACTGGCAGGCTCGCCGGGCTGAGCCGTCGTGGCTGCGGGCGGAGCAATCCAGGGCGGCACGCCGCTGGCCTGGACGTTGGCGGTATCCACCCACGCCTGCGTCGCGGGATGCTCCCCGTCACCAGGGAAGTAAACCTCGATCCGCGAGTCGCCGAACGGGCCCAGGGGCTTCACGTACGCGCTGCCCGCCGGCAAGCTACCGTTTGACGACGCAGACGAATCGCCGCTTGACCACAGCGGCAGGTCGTGAATGGCACGCAGCCACTGCGGCAGGCCGAGACGCGGATCGAACGTAACGGTTGCCTGCACCTGATCGGTGGTCTGTGCTAACGAAGTAACAGTTGGGGTCGGCGGCGGTAACGACGCCACCTCGAGGCTGACCGCTGTCGGCGTCGTCACCTCTGAGAGGCTCGGGCTAACTGCGGCCGCGGCGACGGCAAGCTCGGGTTCGGTCGGCTGAACGGCGACCGCTGGCCGCGAGAAGCTCGCGCCGATCAGTGCTCCGCCGACGATCGCAATCGCCAGGCCGTGGATGCCGAACCGTCTCGAGAAGAACATGTCGAGCACCCCCAGAGTACCGGCCCAGGGCAGGCCGCGGGGCGCACGAGCCGATTGCATTTGCATCAAAGCCGACCGAAATGGGCGAGGTTACGCGGGAGTGACGAAAGTACCAGTCAAGTTACAAGTTAGCGATTGTCGCGCCCTTGTGACGCCCGGTGGCACGAACGGTGCGATTTGATAGGCACACACGGCACCGAGGTTCACGGCGTTTTATGTCCATGCAAGTGGTTTGGCACGGTACTCAACAAGAATCTTTTGATCTCGTCAACGCAATCGCTCGAAATTGCACCTGCGAGTTTGGTTTGATGGGCGTTCGGCTCTCGACGTGCGCTCCGCACCGCATGTTGACTGAAGATCAACGCGCATTGAATGGTCTGTTGTTCGCACGCCGCATGGCCGCACGCTTGCAGCGCGAGGAGCTCTCGCGGGAGCGCAGCAGAAAGCTGACGCGCATCGCTGCCGACTGACTATCATGCGCGGAACATGCCCATCGAGTGGCAGCGCCTGTACGCGCATCGCGCCGCAGGGATGCGCGCCTCGGACATCCGCGAGATCCTGAAGGTCACCGCGCAGCCCGACATCATCTCGCTGGCTGGCGGACTACCCGCACCGGAACTGTTTCCCGTCGACGAGTATCGTCGGGCTTTTGAGTGGGTACTCGAATCTGACGGGGCCGTGGCGCTGCAGTACGGGCCCAGCGAGGGCTACCGCCCATTGCGCACGTATCTCGCCCGACGGCTGTCGGGCTTTGGCATCCAGTGCACCGCCGACGACATCCTGATCACCAACGGCTCGCAACAGGCGCTGGACCTGATCGGCAAGATTCTGCTCGACCCGGGCGATGCCGTGATGCTCGAAAAGCCGACCTACCTGGGCGCACTCCAGGCCTTCAACCAGTATCAAGCCTCATACGCGCTCGTGCCGATGGACGACGACGGCATGCAGGTCGACCAAGCCGAGCGCCTGCTGGCTGAGTCGGCGGCGACGGGTCGGCGCATCAAGTTCATCTACGCCATCCCCAACTTCCAGAACCCCACGGGCCGCTCACTCAGCCTGGCGCGGCGTCGCCAACTCGTCGACCTGGCGGCGCATTACGGAGTCCCGATCGTCGAGGACGACCCCTACGGCGAGCTGCGCTACGAGGGCGAGCACCTGCCCTCGCTGAAATCACTCGATCCCTCCGGGTGCGTCATCTATCTCGGGACGTTCTCCAAGATCCTGGCGCCAGGTCTGCGCCTGGGCTGGGCAGTCGCCAGTCCCGCGGCCATGGAGGTGCTGCTGCACGGCAAGCAGCCCGCCGACCTGCACACCGGCATGATTCAGCAGATGGCCACCTGCGAGGTGACGCGCCAGGACGGCTTCGTCGAAGGCCGCGTCGAGCGCATCAAGGCCTTCTACAAAGAGCGGCGGGATGCGATGCTGCAGGCGCTCGATGAGCACTTTCCGATGGAGGCGCACTTCACCCGACCCGCGGGTGGCATGTTCGTGTGGGCCGAGCTGCCGACGGACGTGGACACGCGCGAGCTCCTGGTGGAAGCCGTTCAGCAAAAAGTGGCGTTCGTGCCGGGTCAAGGTTTCCATCTCGACAACAGCGGCGCCAACACGATGCGGCTGAACTTCTCGAACGTGCCGCCCGACCAGATACGCGAAGGCGTGCGGCGGCTGGGCACGGCGATCCAACGCCGGCTGCGCGGACAAGCGGCCGAAACCCGCGCGACAGTCTGAGTCCAGCTCGACGTAAAGCCGCGAGTCGCCACTCGGGAAAACCGTATACTCGCGAGCCGTGAGGCCGACACTTGCTGGCGAGGCGAGCAAGTCTCCCACGCCGGTCGTCGAAGACTACCTGCAAGTCCTGCACTACCTCACACGCGACGGCTACCCCGTGATTGCCGCCCGCCTGGCCGAGCGCCTCAACGTGAGCGCGCCGACGGTGACCGCCACCCTGCAACGCATGGAACGCGATGGGCTGATCGAACACGGCGCGCGCAAGGAGATCCTCTTCACGCGCGAGGGCCGCGCGGCCGCCGAGAACATCGTGCGCCGCCACGCGCTCGCGGAGCGGCTGCTGACCGACCTGCTCAAGATGCCCTGGTACGAATCGCATGAGGAGGCGCATGGCGTCGAGCACGCGCTGACACCCAACATGGAGGCGCGGCTGCTGAGGGCCCTCGGCAATCCGACGACCTGTCCGCACGGCAACCCTATTCCCGGCCTGGGCAGGCTGGCGCCCGACGAGTTTCCGCTCGACGAGGCGCACGCGGGTGACTCGCTGACCATCCAGCGCATCACCGAGGAGGCCGAGGAAGACCCGCGGCTGATGAAGTACTTGCAAGAGCACGGCGTCGAGCCAGGCGTGCAAATGACCGTGCGCGAAGCCGAGACGTTGAACGCCACGGTGGTTCTGGACGGCCCCCACGGTCCAGTATCGCTAGGCTTCGGCATCGCCGCGAAGCTCAGGGCGAGGCGTACCTGAGATTTTTCCCCAGAGGGGACCCAGATGGAGACGGAGCGATTCCCTGGTGGGGACGTGTGGGGAAGACGGAGCGATTTCTCCCGTGGGAACCCAGTAGGGACACGGACCGATGCCCTGGTCGGGACCCGTTTGGAAGACGGAGCCATTCCCTGGTGGGGATCCGACGGGACCGGACTGGCATTCGCCACTTGGGTCCCCCCTGGGGAACCACCTGTCAGGCCTCTGGTGACAGCCGCGACAGGATATTCGCGGCGATGTCACGTGCCGCGTTCGGCCGAGCCAGGCTCGCGCCGCGCGCGGCTAGCTGATTGCGTCTGGCGGGCTCCCTGGCCAGGGTGGCGATCGTGCGCTCCAGGGCTTCGGGCGTCGCCGCGAACAGCGCTGCGCCGCGCTCGACCACGTATTCCAGGTTGCCCACTTCCTGGCCGGGCAGCAGATCGTAGATCACCACGGGCACCCCACAGCAGAATGCCTCGGCCAGGGTCAACCCACCTGCTTTGGTAACGAGCACGTCCGCGGCGCGCATGAGCCCGCTGATGCCGTCCACGAAGGCGAGCGCCCGCACGGGCATGCGCGCGGACAGACGTTCCACGCGCGAGCGCAGGGCAGGATTTCGACCGCACACCACCACCAGCTGCGCGTCAATCGCCGCGCGCGCCAGCCGAGCCAGGTTGCGCAGGGCGCCGGGTGAGCCTTCGGCGCCGACCATGGCCAGGATCGTGAAGCGATCGGCCTCGAGGCCGAGAGCCGCCAGCCGCGCAGGACGGTCAGACGCGGCGCGCGCGGCGAACTCCTGCCGCACCGGGATGCCCACCACGTCGACGGCGTCCGGCGGCGCGCCGAAGCGAATGCAATCCTCGCGCGCCGAGTCGGTGGGCGCCGTGTAATGGCTGACACCAGGCGCCTCCCAGAACGGATGCACCGAGTGCCAGTCGGTGAGCACCACTTCCAGCCGTGCTTCGACGTCGGCGCAGGCTTCGACGAGAACCTCGTTAATGGCTGGCAGCACCCCGACGACCACGTCCGGGCGATCGGCGCGCAACCGCTGCCGCACGCCGCGGCGGAGAAAGGGGCCGACGACCCAGCTCGGATCGAGCTTCCGCGACGCACTGCTGCCGTGATAGACGAGCGACCACAGCCGCGGATGGCTGCGCGCCAGACTTGCGTAGATCGACGGGAAGCGGGTGACGGGAAAGCGGCCGCAGTCGACGTAGATGTCCACGGTCTGAGCCGCGCAACGGCCAGTGGCGTTCAGCGCGCCAGCCAGCGCGCGCGCCGCCGACAGATGCCCGCCACCCACGCGCGAGTACATCACGAGGGCTTTGAAGCGGCGACTCAATGCGCGGCGGAGCTGGATGCCAGCTCCTTGAGCCCCTCCTTGGCGCCCTCGAGGTCCGGATTTTCGGCCAGGGCTCTGGTGAACTGCTCCTTGGCTTGCGTGTATTGCCTGGCGTTCAGGTAGATCCAGCCCAGCGCGTGACGGTACTCGGCGTTGCGGCCGGGGTCCTTCTCCAGGTCGACGGCTTTTTCGAAATCGGGCTGCGCCTTGTCGTACTCCTTCTGCACGTAGAAGACCCAGCCCAGCTGCCCCCAGCCCGTGGCGTAGTTCGGATCGATTTCTAGCGAGCGCTCCAGGTGGGCCTGCGCGGAGTCGTACTCCTCCAAGGCGTAGTACGCCGCGCCCATGCCACCCTCGGCGCGCGCGTCGGTCGGCTCGAGGTCGGCCGCTTGCTGGTACGACTGAATGGCGGCGTCGAATTGCTTCAGCGCCCGCTGCGCGTGGCCAAGGCTGATGTAGAGGTAAGAGCGCTCGGGCGCCTTCTGAATCGCGCGCTTGTAGAGGTCAACGGCGCTGGAATAGTCGGCATTCGTTTCGGCCAGGTAGGCCTGCACGCGCAGCACTTCGGGGTTGTCGGCATCGTCGGCCGTGGCGTGCTGGAGCGCGTCGCTTGCATCGCGCAGGCGGAACTTGTCGGTCTCTGCCTCGCCGAGATAGGCCCAGCCCTCCGGAAGGTTGGGGTTCAGGTCGGTTGCCCGCCGGGCGGCGATGAGCGCACGGTCGGTGTTGCCGGACCAGTCGAACGCCAGCGCGAGCAGCGCCGCGTACTCGGCCGACCGGGGGTCGAGGTCGGCGGCCTTCTGGGCGTGGTCGACGGCGTCGGCGGGCTTGTTGTCATAGATCAGCGCACGAGCGAGGCCGGCCTGGGCGGCCGCCGAAGTGGGTGAGGTGTTGACGGCGTCCGCGTAGATGGCGGCCGCGGCGCTCCAGTGGCCGGCGGCCATCTGCTGATCGGCCTCCGCCAGGCGGTCGGCGGTGTGCGTGGGCGCAGGCAACTGTGAAGCCGCCGACGCCGGCGCAGCGTCGCCGCCGAGCGGTGGGGGTGGTGGCCCCGCCTGTGGGTTCAAGTACTGCGGCACGAAGTAGGCCGCGGCGCCTACCACCAGGACCACGGATACGATGAGTCCCCAGTTTGGTCCCGATCGGCGGCGTCGGTACGTGTAGCCCAACGCGCCTCCTTTGTGACGGCCGGTACTCTAGAAGCGTGCCCAAAACCGTGTCAAACGGGCATGCCGGCAAAGGCACTAGCAAGCTCAGAGTTTTGGACCACCGCTAAACAAGGAACGCAAGGTTCAGTGATTCCACCTACGGTGGAGCCCTTCTACGGTGGAGGCTTTGTACGGTCGAGGCTTTCTGCCGTGGAGCCCATCGACAGGCTTTTCGGCAACCTGTTAGACCAGGGACGTCGCGATCGGGCGGATGTCGTCGAAGTCGCTTGGGTCGGCGGCTTCGAACGGGCCACTGCCGGGTGGGATGCGGAAAATGCGGGAGAAGTCCTCTCGGGTGAAGGCCTGGGCAAACTGCTGGCAGTACAGGCCGCTCAGTCGGGCTACGTAGTAGTCGGCGTCGGCGTCCGCCGCCGTGAGCTCTGAGTCCTCGACGAGCAGCCGCGGCTCGCCGCCGCGCGCGCGGAAGTAGCGGATGCGCTGGCCCACGCGCCAGGAGCGCACGCCGGCGGCGAGCAGCACTTCATATGGCTCCTCGTGCGTCCCACCTCGCCGATACTGCGACGGCGACTTGTGCAGGGTGACCTGCACACACAGGTCGTTCAGGTCGATCCCGCCGCCGCGCAGCAGGGACAGCGTCTCGAGGAAGACCGCGCGCAAGCCGACGACGTCCCACTGAAGCAGACATGCCGCGGCGCGATGCATGAACCGGTCGCCGAACCGCTCCAGGCGGCCCGCGCGGAAGGCCGGCCCCACCAGGGTGACCGACCCATCATGGGCCAGCGTGATCGAGGTGCCTGGCGCCCGCGCGTAGAGAGCAACATAGCGTGCACGGAACTCGAGCTCCACGCCGGCTGGCAAGTACGTGCGCGCGGACTCGCTCACCGCCCTTTCCATTTCAGGAGTCCACCAGGTTGGGACGCCGAAGACCACCTGCTCGGCGTCGATCTCGATGGGGGTGCAGCCATGCGCGCGCAGGTCGCGCACGAGAAGCTCAACGTAGTGACGCGCGAGCATCGAGGCGTCCAGCGCGGCGTGCGGATCGCCGAACAGTCCGGCGCTGGACAGGTAGGCGTGGGCGGCGGTTGCGAGCAGTCGCGCCGCTGAGTCGTCGGACCGGTGGAGCAACCAGCCCAGCGAGCGTGGCATCACCTGCAGATCGTCGTTGGTGGCGGCGATCGAGCCGTTGACGAGGACCCGCGGCAAGAGGGGCGAGGCCTCCGCTCGCGCACACGGCCCGAGCAGCCCTGACATGAAGAGCTCGGAGCGCGCCGGCGCGCCGACGCGCTGCAGCCGTGGCGCTGGCGCCGCGATGGCGCGACCCGCGTGCAGGTAGGCGCGCACCATGAGCAGCTCCCACAACGAGCCGGGCCCCGTGTCAGCGGCCACCCGCTCATAGCCGCGAGGCAGCCGGCGCGTCAGCTCAAAGATCGGCGGCAACAGGCGTCGGGAGAGGCCATCTACCTCGTCCACGTCATGCGCCGCGTAGCGTCGCACCCGGTCGGGGTCGGTGCGGTAGGTCGCCCAGATTTCGGCCCCCGGGACGTATTCCCGGTCGCTGCTGGCAAAGCCAAAGTAGCGCGCGGCCTCCTTCAGTCCGTGGCGGCGCATGTCCGGCGCGGCCAGGCCATAGCGCCGAACGGCGTGCTGCGTGTCGATGACCTCGCGACCGACGACGCGCCAGCGCAGGAACGGCTCGGGTCGCTCGCCATTATCGAAGACGTCCGTTTCGAGGCGCGGCTCGGAGCCGTCGCGACCGAGCGCCAGGCGCACGCCGAGGCGTGCCGCGCGCCTGACCAGGAACGACAGGTCGAAGCCGAAGATGTTGTGGTTTTCGAGCGTGTCCGGATCGCGCGCAATCACCAGCTCGACGAAGCGTCGGAGCAGGTCAGCCTCGCCGAGATCGCCGATGTCGAGCGACGCGCGCCAGCCGGTGGAGTCGCGCATGCTGATCATGAAGATGCGATCGCGCCCCTCGTCCAACCCGGTCGTTTCGAGGTCGAACTGGAAGCGCCGCAACGCCTCGAACGACATGTCCTTGAAGTAGGTTCGACCCGTCAACGTCAGGAACTGTTCGACGGGTTCCCAGATCAGGACCAGACCCCGCAGCTCGGCGAGCGTCTGGGCTTCCTCGCCCTCGCGCTTGCTCGCCGTTTCCAGCAGCGTGGTCTCGATTTCGGCGAGGTTGCTGGTCAGTACGAGATAGCGATACGCGTCCTGGTCAGCGGGCCCTGACGTCTCGAGGTCGACCACCGCCAGAGGTTCGTGCACCTGGATGTGTCCGTGCTGCTGGCGCAACCAGTCCGCGTTCAAGCGCTCCGCGGGCAGGTGGGCCAACAGTTCGAGGCTCGTGGCCAGAAACCAGTTGGGGAAGGTGTGCTCTGACAGCTCGACGTGCTCACCAAGGCGCCGCCAGACCCGCGCGCGCCCGTTGGCGTCCGCGTCGACCGAGACAATACACGTGGTGCTATCACCGCCGAACAGCTCGTGCGATTCGTGCGCCACAGGTGTCGTCGCCAGCGCCCCCTCGGCGGGCCGCACCACGCGCGTGAGTTTAGCAACTAAACCTTGATGCCCGGTCCTCGCCGGCCAGGCCGCTCGGGGTGTTTCATAGTCCGGACAAACTGGTGGAGACGCGCCCGTCCGGTGTCCCCGCACCGGCGCCCCACGAGCTGCGACGTGATCGCTTGCTCGAGGAGCTGCACAAGCACCGCACGCGACCGCTGATTCTGCTGGTAGCCCCAGCGGGCTTCGGCAAGAGCACGCTGGCCGCGACCTACGCCCGCGAAAGCGGCGGGGCGGTGGCCTGGCTCACGCTGCAGGCGGCCGATCGCGATACACGCCGCCTGTTTGCGCGCCTGGCCGACGCGCTGGAGGCCGGCTTCGACGAAAGCGACCTGCTGCCTGAGCTGCGCGGCGGACTGGCCGAAGGCGCGGAAGGGGTTGGTCTGGCGCGCCTGCTGCTCGACGACCTGGGGCGCGCGCCGACTGGCTTCATCGTCGTCCTGGACGATTTCCACCTGGTCGACGAGACCGAAGACGTCGTGAATGCCATCGACGCGCTGATACGCGACTTGCCAGAGGCTGGCCAGATCGTCATTACCGGGCGGGAAGCCCCAGGCTTGTCGATGACGCGCCTGGTCGTCGAAGGGGCGGTGTTCCCGCTCGGCACCGAGGACCTGCGCTTCTCGGCGGATGAAACCCGCGCGCTGCGCGAGTTGATCGGCGCGGGGCTACGCGACGAAGCGACGCCCGATCATGAGCGCGAGGCGGACGAGGACCGCCGCGACGCGCGCGCGGAGGGGTGGGTAGCCGGCATCCTTCTCGGCGGCGCGCCGCGGCAGTTGAACATCGGCGGCGGCTCGTTGCTTGGCTCGTACGTCGAAAGCGAGGTCCTGTCGCGCCTGAGCCCCACCGAGCAGGGCTGGTTGGAGATGCTGTCGGTGTTCGACGTCATCACCGCCCACGCGTGCGAGCGAATGCTCGGGCCGGCCAACTGGCCGTCGCGCCTGCTGGCGCTGACCGAGCGTTGCCCGTTTCTGGTGGCCGGCGAGGACGGTTCATACCGACTTCATGGACTAGTGCGCGAGACGGCCCTCAATCGTCTGCGGCGCAGTCCAGACGACCGGCCGACACTCGCATGGAGCGTCGCGCGCCAACTGGCCGAAGAAGCGGGCGACCCCGTCGGCGTCGTGCGCGCCTGCCAGGAGCTCGGACAGGTCGACGGGGCGGTCGAGCTGGTGCGGCGTTCGGCATCCGATGCGGCGCAGACCGGGCGTTGGCCGGCGGTGCTGGTGACGCTGGAGCTCTTGCCGGAAGTGGTGCGCCGAGCCAATCCCGAGCTGTCTTTGATCGAGGCGCGCGCCCTCTGGCTGAGCGGTCATCCCGAACGCGCGCAGGAAGCCGCGGAATCGGCGCTGCAAGCTGGCGGCCGCACTGGCGACGCGCAGGTGCAGGTGGCAGCCCTGGTCGAGCTGGCATTCGTGAGCTTCACGCGCGACATCAACGCGGCCGAGAACTGGCTCTCAGCCGCGGACCACCTGCTGCGGAACAGCGACTTGCCGACCAGGACCCGCCGCCTTCTGGAAGGTCGTACGCTCGGCGTGCGCGGCATCTGCGCCCAGATCCGCGGCGCCAACGCCGAGGCCCGCCGCTACTTCGAAGATGGCGAGCGGCTGTTGCAGCTGGTAGGCCCCAGCCGCGACCTCTCGCTGATTCAGCAGAACTTTGGCAGCTTCTGCAATCGGACGGGCGACTACGCCACCGCGGAGCTGGCGCTTTCGGCCGCCGCGGCTCAGTGGCGGCTGATGGGCGACCGCAACGGCCTGTCGGTGACCCAGAACATCCTCGGAGACCTGCACTTGCGCCTGGGCAAGCTCGACCTGGCGGGCTCCGAGTTCAGCGACGCACTCGCGGCGGCGCGTTCCGTCGGCGCACTGCGCATGGAGGCGTTTTCCGCCGTTTCCCTCGGACAGTGGCACCGCGCGAATGGCCGCCTGAACGAAGCGGTGGCCGCCTTCGACGAGGGCATGCGACTCTCCGAGGAGATCGTCGAACGCGAGCTTCTCGCCGACACGCTGGTGTGGCGCGCCGAGGTGGCGTTGTTGTGCGAAGACCTGGATACCGCTCGCCAGCTGTTGGCCCGCGCGCAAGCCGAGGGCCAACGCATCGGTTCCAGCGCAACTCTGGCGTCGGTCGACCGCGCCCTGGGTCGGCTGCACCTGGTCGACGGCGCGGGCGCGCGCGCCGTCAGGCATCTGGAAGCGGCCGTCGAGCGCGGCGATCAGGCCTGGGGACCCGACCAGCGTGCGGAAACGCAGTTCTGGCTGGGGACGGCCTATTTGAACCTGGGTCGCGTCCACCAGGCCACGGCCTGTCTCGAACGCGCCATCGCGGTCGCCGAAGAGCTCGGCACGCCCGCCTTGCTGGCTGGACCGGCCGCCGAAGACGGACGGCTCCTGCGGCACGGCCGCCAGATCGGCCTCAAGCCCGCCTTTCTGGCCGAGGTCGAGGGATTGGCGACGCTGCGGCGGCCGTGGACGGGTGTCAACGCCGCGCCCGTGAGCATGCTCGTGCAGAACGAGCTGCCGCGTCTCGAAGTCCAGCTGTTTGGCGCGTTCGTGCTGCACCGCGATGGTCAGCTGGTCACCCGCGCGTCGCGCAAAGTCGACCGAGCCCGCGAGCTGGCCGCCGTGCTCATCCTGAATCCCGCCGGGCTGCACGATGACACGATCGCGGAAATGATGTTCCCCGACATGCAGCGAGAAAAGGCGCTCCACAACCTGCAGATGGCTGCCTACTCGCTGCGAAATGATCTGGGCAGCAAGGCCGCGGTTCGGTATGGGGCGCGCAGCTATCGGTTGAACCCACAGCTCGAGCTCGTCGCCGACGTCCGAGACTTCGACGCCGCCATCGGCAAGGCGCGAGGCGCGGCGGGGGACCTGCTCGCCCACTGGCTGGCGCGCGCGCTCGAGCTGTACCGCGGCCCCCTGCTGGCCGAAGCGGCCTGGGACTGGTTGGAGCCGGTGCGACTCGAGTATCGATCACGCTATGTCTCCGCGGCGCTGCAACTGGCCGATGTGCTCGCCACGATCGATTCCGGTCGCTCTGACGCCTATGCCGAGCAGGCGCTGTCGGAAGCTCCAGACACCGACATTGCGTACGAACGGCTGATCGAAAACGCGCGGCGGCGCGGCGACAAGAATGCGCTGCGCCGAGCGGTCAAGCGCTACGTGCAGGCGGCCGCGCAATTCGACTTCGCGGTCCACCCCCGCCTGATCGCCGGCTAGGCTCATCCGCGCGCGGCGCGGCATTGAGCAGGATTGAGCGGCGGCGCACCCATCGACGGATGATGCTGAGGGTGGAGAGACCTACTCTTCACCCAGGAGTGCTCGGTTCC
This sequence comes from Chloroflexota bacterium, assembly GCA_019247515.1. Taxonomy (GTDB): domain Bacteria; phylum Chloroflexota; class UBA6077; order UBA6077; family CF-72; genus CF-72. The sequence goes on from JAFAOS010000131.1 coordinate 22,135, forward strand.
TTACACGAACGTGTAAATCCGTGAGGTATTTCTGTGCGACTCCACATCAAGCGTCTTGTCCCGCACCTGTACGCCCTCAGTATCACGTTGGGGATCGCGGTTGTTTCCAACGCTCACCACGTGGTGAAGACGCTGACTTCACCGTACTCGGGTTAGTGAGGAAACATGACCGCTGACGGGCCCGCATCCCCAACGTTCCTCGCAGAGAAAGCTCTGCGGCGGCAGATTGATCGCTCAATTTCTCGAGCCTTAGCGGACGGTGACTTCGCCAGGCAACTGCTCACCAATCCCGCACTGGTCGTCGAAGATCGCGGCTGCTCACCCCAGCAGCTCCGATCACTGCGCACGATTCGCGCGGCTGACGTGACGGAGTTTGCGCGGCAAGCGCACGCGCTGTTCTGGCTGGGCGAGCCGAAACGAAGTGCGCTGACAGCAGACTCCAGACTGGCCATGGCAGCTCACCGCTGAGCGTGGCAGCTACCCGCATCTAGCCTTTCTGTTATTGGTCCGAACCGAGCACTCCTAACGCAGCTACTCCGCTTTGAGACACTGTCTGTCGACATCTTCTGTGACGACCCTCGGGGGTGAACAGTTTTTCATCGGCCGCTGACGCGTGAGACCCCACTGGGTCCCTCTGGGGCGGTCCGTCGGTCAGACACCTCCTGTGACGACCCTCAAGGGTGAACAGTTTCATCGCACGCGGGGGGTCACCCCTACTGGGCCCCCTCTGGGGGAAAGCGTCTGTCAGACACCTCCTCTGACGACCGTCACCGTGAAACGGTTCTCATCGGCCGCTGGCGCATCAGACCTACATGGGTCCCCTCTGGGGAAAACTTTAGTCAGCTAATTTGCGACGATATTCACAAGCTTCCCAGGCACCACGATGACCTTGCGTACCGTGCCCTCGCCGATGTGCTGCTTGACGCGCGGCAGTTCCAGCGCCAGCCGCTGCATCTGCGCCTGGTCGCGCGCCGCCTCGGCCTCGACGACCATCTGATCGCGCACGCGTCCGTTGACCTGGACGACCACCGTCAACTCGGTCTGGGTCAAAACGGACTCATCGAAGGCAGGCCAGCGCTGCTGATGGATGCTGTAGCCCAGCCCCAGGATGTCAGTCCACAGCTCTTCGGTCAGGTGCGGAAACACCGGCGCGGCCAACAGCAGCAACGCGTGGATAGCTTCTGACCAGACCTCGGAACCAGCCTGCGCCTGCCCCCGCTTGAGCTCGTTGCGGAGAATCATCAGCTTCGAAATCATCGTGTTGAAGCGGAAGCCGTCGATGTCCTGGCCGATGCCTTTGATGGCCGTGTGCAGGGCGCGCCTCAGGTCCTGGTCCGCCGGGCCGTGGGTTTGGCTCGGCAGCGGGGCCTGTGCCAGGTTCCAGATGTCGCGCAGCAGGTCGTGGATCGCGCCCAGAGCGCTTTCGTTGATGGGCCCGCCCTGGTCCCAGGGGCCCAGGAACGCCAGCCAGCCGCGCACCGCATCGGTGCCCCATTCGTCGACCTTGTCGTCCGGATTGACGACGTTGCCGCGGCTCTTGGACATGCGCTTGCCGTCCGGGCCGAGGACCTCGCCCTGGTTGTACAGGCGTTTAAACGGTTCGCGAAAATCGATCAACCCCAGATCGCGCATGACACGGGTGAAAAAGCGGGCATAGAGCAGGTGCATGACCGCGTGCTCGGCGCCACCCATGTACTGGTCGACCGGCTCCCAGTACTTTGCGCGCGCCGGATCGAACGCCGCGCGCGCCTCGTTTGGCGAGACGTAGCGCAGGAAGTACCACGAGGAGTCGACGAAGCCGTCCATCGTGTCGGTCTCGCGTCGCGCGGGTCCGCCGCACGTTGGGCAGGTGGTATTGACGAAGCTGGCGCTGGCGGCCAGCGGGTTGCCCTCCCTTTCAGCAGAAGAGACCTGGAACTCGACGTCCTCCGGGAGCAGCACGGGCAACTGGTCGTCGGGCACCGGCACGATGCCGTCCGTCGGACAGTAGACAACCGGGATCGGCGTGCCCCAGTAGCGCTGTCGAGAGAACAACCAGTCGCGCATGCGGTAATTCACCTGACGCTTGCCGACGCCGCGCTCCTCGAACCAGTCGGCGATGCGCTCCCAGGCTTCTTCGTTGTCGAGGCCGTTGAACTGTCCGGAGTTGACCATGACGCCCGCGTCGACGTACGCGGTGTCGTCTGGCAGCTGGTCCGGGGTGATGTCGTCGGGCGCATTGGGCGGACGCACCACGACACGGATGGGCAGGCCCAGCTTGCGCGCGAACTGCCAGTCGCGCTCGTCCGAAGCCGGCACCGCCATGATGGCGCCGGTGCCGTACTGAGCCAGCACGTAGTCAGCTATCCAGATCGGCAAACGCTCGCCATTGGCCGGGTTGATCGCAAAGCTGCCGATCGCCACGCCGGTCTTCTCGCGCTCGCTCGACATGCGCTCAATGTCCGACGCCTGGCGTGTCTGCTCGATGTACGCCTCGACTTCGGAGCGATGGTCGGGCGTCGTCAAGCGCTGCACCAGCGGATGCTCAGGCGCCAGCACGACGTAGGTCATGCCGAAGACGGTGTCGACCCGGGTGGTGAACACGGAGATCTTCGTTTCGGGATCGCCGTCGACCGGCAGGTCGAATTCGACGCCTTCGGAGCGACCGATCCAGTTCGTCTGCATCGACACGATCCGCTCGGGCCACTCAATCTCTGAAAAGTCGAGCAGGTCTTCGGCGTAATTCGTGATGCGAAAGAACCACTGCTCCAGGTCGCGGCGGGTGACCAGCGCTTCGCAGCGCCAGCAGCGGCCGCCGTGGACCTGCTCGTTGGCCAGCACGCCGTGATTCGGGCACCAGTTGACGGGCGCCTTCTGTCGGTAGGCCAGCCCGCGCTTCAGGAACTGCAGGAACAGCCACTGGTTCCAGCGGTAGTACTCGGGCAGGCACGTGGCGACTTCCTTGGACCAGTCGTAGGCGCCGCCCATCTTGCGCCACTGGCGCTCCATGCGGCGGATGTTCTCCATCGTCCACGTGTACGGATGGATGCCGCTTTTGATGGCGGCGGCCTCGGCTGGCAGGCCAAAGGCGTCGAAGCCAGGCGGGAACAGGACGTTGAAGCCCTGCATCCGCTTGTAACGCGCGTGGACGTCGGCGAGCGCAAAGTTCCACCAGTGCCCCAGGTGGAGGTCGCCGCTGGTGTAGGGAAACATCACCATGGCGAAGTACTTGGGAGGCGCGGCCTCGCCATCTGGAGAGAAGTCCGCCTCGTACAGTCTGTCTGCCTCCCAGCGCTGTTGCCACCTGGGTTCGATCGCGCGGTGATCGAAGGTCTGGGGACGGCCAGGCGCTGGGCGCGAACCAGGAGTGGTCATTGCGCGGGCCATAATCAGGCAATTGTATGAACTCGCGATTGGTTTACGACTCGGACGCGCCGCTACAGAAGCCTGCTCGGGCGGCGAAGGTCAGCAAGACGCCCGCCAGCGCATCTCTTAACCTGAACCTGCCGAACGACGGCGTGGTGCGTCTGCTGCGCGACCGCAAAGGGCGGGGCGGCAAGACGGTCACGCTGGTCGCCGGCGTCAGCGGCTCACCCGCAGCGCTGAACGCCCTGGCCAGCGACCTGAAGCGCCTGTGCGGCACGGGCGGCACCGTCCGCGGCGAGCTGATCGAAATCCAGGGCGACGTGCGCGAGCGGATCAAAAGCGAGCTCGAACGGCGCGGCTACACGGTCAAGCTCGCCGGGGGCTGACATCGACCGCTCCCTCTCCCTATCGGAGAGGGCAGGGGCGAGAGCTACTCCCTCTCCCTCTGGGAGAGGGCACGGGTGAGGGCTACCTATTACACATCTCCGTAGCCCTCACCCGCGCTTCGCGCGACCTCTCCCAGAGGGAGAGGTGAACGTTGGGCTATTTGGAAACCCAGGTCTTGTAGATGTCGCGTCCGCCGAACCAGCCGTTGTAGTTGTTCGGATAGTTCTGGACGTTCTTGCGCGCGGTCGAAACCTGCGACTGGCTGTACAGCACGATCGTCGGTTGGTCTTGCAGCAAGATCTTCTGCGCGTCCATGTAGGCCTGCGCCCGCGTGTTCTGGTCCAGGTTCGTGCGGCCGTCATCCAGCAGTTTGTCCATCGCCGGATTGCTGTACTTGGCGAAGTTGAAGCCCGCACCCGTATAGAACAGCGGGTACAGGTTGCCGTCCGGGTCGACCGAGCCGCTCCAACCGAGGCACAGCGCCTGGTAATCGCCCGTGTTGCCGTTGGCGACAACAGTCGCGAACTCGATCAACTGAATGTCCATGTCGAACCCGGCGTCCTTGATCTGATCCTTCATCAGTTCGGCAACCTGCTGCAATTGCGGCGAGGCGTTCGAGATCTGCATCGAAAAGCTGACGTTGCTCACGCCCGCCGAGGCCAGCTCCTGTTTGGCTTTGTCGATGTCGCGCGTGTCGTACTGGGTGCCTTTCATGTAGGCCCAGGGGACGGAGGGCGGGATGGGCAGCGTGAGTGGATTGCCGTGGCCGAAGTTCACCGTCTGGTTGATCTGCGCTCGGTCTATGGAATACGCCAGGGCGCGGCGCACGGCCGGATTGTCGAACGGCGGCTTGCTGGTGTTCAGGTCGATGAACTGGAAGCCCAGGCCAGGGATCTCGCTGCTGGTCAGATCGGGCGATTGCAACACCGCGTCTGTTTGTGAGGGTGGCGGATTGCCGGCCATTGCGTCGGCGTCGCCGGTCTTCAGGTTCGTCAGCCGCACGTTCTCGTCGGGGAACGGCTTGAAGATGACCTTATCGAGGTATGGCAGCTGCGTCCCGTCCGCGTCTTTGCCCCAGAAATCGGGGTTGCGCTCCAGCGTGATCTGGTTGTCGGGCTCCCACGACACGAACTTGAACGGGCCGCTGCCGGCGCCGGTCAGGTCACGCTGGAGGTTGTCGCCGAGCTTCTGGACCGCGGTCGGGCTCAGCATGAAGCCGACCCCCGTCGTAAGCCGGCTGGTGAACGGCGCGAAGGGCGCCGAGAGCGTGATCTGGACCGTCTGCGGGTCGGGAGTCTGGATGTCGGTGATCGGCTTGACGTCCTGGGTGGTGGTCGCCTTGGGATCGTTGATGTGGCGCTCGATGTTGAACTTGACCGCCGTGGAGTCCAGCGGCGTGCCGTCCTGGAACTTGACACCCTGCTTCAGGGTGAAGACGTAGACGTTCGGCTGAGGGTTCTCGGTCTTTTCGACCAGACGGCCGACGACCTGCCCCTTGTCGTCGATCTCGAACAGCGTGTCAGCCACGAGGGACAGGATGTCGTTGCTGTACACGTCCTGCGATTTGGTCGGGTCGAACGTCGTGGCGTCGCGCTGCGTGGCGACGGTGAGCTGACCGCCCTTGACCGGCTTACCAGCAGCTGTGGTCTGGGCAGCGGTCGTCGCCGCAACCGTCGGTTGGGCGCCCGCGGCGGCTGGCGCGGTCGTGGCCTGGGCGGCGGCGGACGTCGGCTCCGCGGCGGGGGCCGCCGCCGTCGTCGGCTGGGCCGCGGTCGTCGCGCCGGTACTCGCCGGCGGACTGCCAGCCGGGCCGCACGCGGTAGCGAACAGGCCTACGGCCAGGACAAGGGGGCCAATGGCACTGAGCTTCATGTCAGGCTCCTTTCAGTTGATCCGCAGGCGCGGGTCGAGGGCGTCCCGCAGGGCATCGCCGAGCATCGAGAAGGAAAAGACCGTGAGGAAGATGGCCAGGCCGGGACCGAACGAGAGCCAGGGCGCCTGACCCAGGACCCCCGAGGCGGTGTTGATCATCGAGCCCCAGTCCGGATCGGGCGGCTGGGGTCCAACGCCGATGAAACCGAGCGCCGCCAGCGCCAGGATGGACGTCGAGCTCGAGATCGAGGCCGCGACGATCAGCGGGTTGGCGATGTTGGGCATGATGTGGCGGCCGAGGATGCGCTTCCTGGACGCGCCGATGACCGCGGCGGCGGTGATGAACTCGTGCTCGCGCACCTGGAGGACCTGCCCGCGCGCCAGGCGGAAGTACACGGGAATCTGAATGATGCCCACGGCGATCATCGCGTTGCGGAGTGACGGGCCCAGCGCGCTGGTGATGGCGATGGCCAGCAGCACACCCGGAAAGGCCAGCATCGCGTCCACCAGCCGACTCAGCGCCTGATCGGCCCAGCCGCCCAGATAGCCCGCGATCAGACCCATCGACATGCCGAAGGTCAGCGCGATGGTCACGGCGATGACGGCGACCCCGAGCGAAATCCGCGCTCCGTACACCACGCGGCTGAACTGGTCGCGCCCGATGTTGTCGGTGCCGAGCAAATGCGCAGGCGAGGGCTGGGCGAGGACCTGGGCTGGCGCGGTCTGCAGCGGATCGTAGGGTGCGACGATCGGCGCGAAAATGCCAATCAAGATGAGCACGCCGATAACCGCGCCGAAGATCAGCATGCGTGGGTACCGCCGCGACGTCTTCCACCACCGTTCCGCGCGCCGACGCAGCTCGTCCAGGCGCTCGGGCGCCAGGACGGATTGAGATTCAGCCGCGACCGCGGACATAGCTGATCCTTGGGTCGAGGTAGGCATAGGCGATGTCGACCAGGAGGTTGGCGATCAGGAAGACGAAGACCGCCAGCAGCACGACCGCCTGGACGATCGGGTAATCGCGCGCGCCGAGTGACTGCACGGCCAGCCGGCCGATGCCCGGCCAGGCGAAGACAGACTCGACGATGAACGCGCCTTCGAGAATGGCGCCGATCTGCAATCCGAGCAGGGTCACGCTGGGGATCAACGCATTGCGCAGCGCGTGCTTGAGAATGACCGCGGTCTCACCGAACCCCTTGGCGCGCGCGGTGCGAATGTAGTCCTGGTGCAGGGTGTCCAGCAGGCCGGAGCGAATGAAGCGCGTCTGAGTCGCCGCGCCGAACAGGCTCAGCGTCACCGCCGGCAGGATGAGACGCCGCAGCCACTGACCGGGGTCGTCGCTGAACGCCGTGTAGCTGCCGGGCGGGAACCAGCGCAGCGACAGTGCGAAGACGTAGATGAACACCAGCCCGACGAAGAAGCCGGGCACGGCGATCCCTATCTGACTGAAGGCCGTCGCACAGAAGCCGAGCGGCGTGCGCCGAAAGACGGCCGAGAGGATGCCAAGCGGCACGGCGATGACCAGGCTGAGCACCAGGGCGGCGATGCCAAGCTGCAACGTGGCGGGCAATCGCGCCAGGATCTCGTCCTTGACCGGTGCACCGTTGCGAATGGACTTGCCAAAGTCACCTTCCGCCACGTGGCCAACCCAGCGCGTGTACTGGACCGGGTAGGGTTGATCCAGGCCGAGGTCGTGGCGCAGCGCCTCATAGTTCTGGGCGGTGGCCTGTTCACCTAGCATGATCAACACCGGGTCGCCCGGCGTGATCTTGAGCAGGAGAAACAGCATCACGCTGGCCAGAAAGGCCACCGGGATCATGATCACCAGACGACGCAGGATGTAACGCGTCAACCCAGCCCCAGAGTGAGCAGGCTAGCGCGGAACGTGGCGCACGTCTACCAAATCAGTGCCCAAATCTCGGCAAGGCATTCTGGTCAGTTCAGACATGTACTATGTGGCTGCCTGCGGGAGGCAGGCCGAGGCATGCAGCCTGGCGCGCGTGTACGTGTCTATACCCTGGGGACCTTCCGCGTGGTCGTCGACGGATGCGCCGTCGAGGACACGGCGTGGCGCCGCAGGACCGCGCGCCAGTTGTTCAAGGTGCTGCTTACGCGCCAGGGTCGCAGCATGAGTCGCGACGAGGTCATCGAGCTGTTCTGGCCTGATTCCGACTCGGACGCCGCGGCAAGCAACCTGCGTTCGGCTGTCCACGCCATGCGCCGCGCCCTGCAGGCAGCTGGGCCGGGGGTCGTCTTCGGCGATCACACCAGTCTGTGGCTGGCGCCGGAGTCAAGCTTGTGGACCGACGCCACGTATTTCGAAGAGCTGGTCTCCGACGCGTGGCGGTCCGCCGATCCTTTGCCGCTGCTCGAACACGCCAGCAGCCTGTACGCCGGCGACTATCTGCCCGACGACGTGTACGAGGATTGGGCCACCGAACGCCGCGAGGTCTTGCGGCGGACGTGGACGGAGCTGGCGTTCGGCCTCGCCCAGGCGCTCGAGTCGCGCGGCGACGTGAACGCCGCGCTGCAGCCCCTCGAACGCTTGCTCCGCGCCGACCCGTGCGACGAACGCGCCGCCCAGGCGCTCATGCAGCTGCTGACCCGCTTCGGCCGTCGCGCTGAAGCCCTGCGGGTCTTTCAGCGTCTGGCGCAGTCATTGCGCGACGACCTGGACGTCGAGCCCTCACGCGAATCCGTGGAGCTGCAGCGTCAGATCAGCGCCGGAGAGTCCGTCGCGCAGTCGCCGATTCCCGCCGTCGCGTTCCGCTGTACGTATCCGTTCCCGACGCCGCGTGAGCTGGTTGGACGCGAGTCCGAGCTCGCCGTGCTCTGCCAGGTTCTTGCCAGCGGCCGCACCGCGGGCCAGGTCGCCTTATTGTCGGCGCCGGAGGGCATTGGCAAGAGCGCGATGCTCGGCCAGATCGTGCGTCAGGCTCAGGCCCAGGGCGCGTTGTGCCTGGCCGGCGGCTGTTACGCGGAGCGCGGCGCCGTGCCGTTTGGGCCGTTTCACGACGCCCTGATCGACTTCTTCCTCGCCCAGCGCCCACAGACTTTGCGAGCCCACCTGGGCAGCAGCATCGAGGACGTTGCCCTGGTCATTCCCGAGCTGCGTTATCAACTCGAGCTGCCGGCGCCGGCAGCCGCGCCAGTCGACCACGCGCGCGCCTTCGGCGCCATCCACGCCTGCCTGCGCGGTCTGGCTGAACGGGACCCCGTGGTCCTGTGCCTGGAAGACCTGCACACCGCGGACGAGCCCACGCTGCAATTGCTCCACTACCTGGCGCGCCAGACGCGTCGGCTGCCGTTCGTCTTGCTGGCCACGTACCAGGAGGACGGCGCGGCAGATCAGCTGCTGGGCCAAACCGTGGCCGCGCTGGTGCGCGAACGGCTCGCGCAGCGGCTGGTGTTGAACCCGCTCGGCCGCGACCAGACCGATCATCTTGTCGGGCTGCTGCTGGACGGGTCGCCCGACCAGGCACTCGGCGAGTCGGTGTATGCGACCACCGGTGGCAATCCGCTCTTCGTCGAGGAGCTGGTGCTGGCGATGCGCGAGGCCGGGCTACTGGAGGCGGCAGCCGGCAAATGGCGTCTGACGGGCGCGCTCGAGACCACGCCACACATCGTCCGCGAGGTCATCGCGCTGCGCCTGCAGCGCCTGGATTCGGAGTGCCGGGAAATCCTGGCGATGGCCAGCGTGCTCGGTCGGTCGTTCGAACGCCGGGTGCTGCTCGCTGCCATGGAGCCACTCGCGGCGGCGGACGTGCTTGGGCACGTGGACCACGCGATCAGGGCGCACGTGCTGCGGACGGTCCGCGGCGGCTACGCCTTCTATCACGCGCTGATGCGCGAAGCCGTGTATTCGGGAATGAGCGGGCCGCGCCGCAGATTGCTCCAGGCCCGGGCATCCGAAGTGCGCGAGTCAACGGGAAGTCCGGCGTAGTAGCCTGCGGCTGACCATTCAGGGGGCTGTCAACTATGCGACTTTCGCCGCGGTTATTCATACTCGCCGCACTGCTGCTCACCGCGTGCGGACCGTCGGTCGCGCCGGTGGCGCCAGGCGCGCCGACGACGGCGCCAGCGG
>JAFAOS010000134.1 GCA_019247515.1 Chloroflexota bacterium
CCATCCGAGGGTAAGGATGGTGGCGACGAGCAGGCGCGCGATCGCGACGACGGTGAGGGCGGGTTCAGCGGACGCGATCGTGACCGTGCTGACCGGGGCAGTGGTGAGTTCGGCCGCGAGCAGGAGGAGGGCGAGCCCAGAGAACCGGCGCCGCCCTTCGCGCGCGATCGTCCTCAGCGTGTTGCTGACCGCCCGCGCGGCAGCTCGACGGGTCCGCGCGCGGCCGCTCGCCTCGAATGGAGCCGCCAACAGCGCACCACACGAAAGCTAGCTGATGGGTGACGCGCCTCATTGTCGCGGGGCGATCAGTCGCGAAGGCGCGTCTTGATGGATCAACATCCTGACCTGCAACTCGACGCGGCGCCTCTATGATGCGTCGGTCGCTCGCGTCGTCGAACGCCGCGCCAGGGCGGTTGGGCTTGACCCGGCACGCTACGGCGGTCACTCACTCCGCTCTGGCCACCAGTGCCGCCGCACAGGCGCCAGCGAACGCATCATCATGGCCCAGACCGGCCACCACTCCGCGCGCATGGGTTGCCGATGCGCGACGGCATTCTCTGGCGCGAAAAGGCCGCGGTGCTCGTCGGCTTGTAGGTCGCCGAATGGCCGTCGTGCTGGTGCCGACGTCAGTTTTCGTTTCGGCTGGGATTTGAGGCGGCTGCCCGGCGTGAAGGTTCGTCCTCAGCAATCGATTCACACGCTTGGCTTCAGCCATATGCCAGAGGGTCTTCGTGGACTCGCCAAGCTCTACGTGCGCCATCGCGTGGAGACAGAGGGTCGGAGCCCGAGCAGCTGCTATCAGGAGGTCCGCCGACTGGGCCAATTCCTCGGCTGGTACACGGTGCACAAGCCGGATGCCACGGATCTGGCCAACCTCGACCTGCATGACGTCGACGCGTACCGCAAGTAGGCCCAATCCCAACATTCGTGCTACGAAGTGCAAAGTAGCGGAGTGCTGACGGGGTAGGTTGACGGTTCGTCAGGCGGCCGCGTCGTCGATCGGCAGTCGCGTGCTCAGGTCGAGATTGAAGACCCCGTACGGGTTTACGTGGCTGTACAGAAGCGGACTGAGCGCCCGAAGATCCTCCGGGCTCAACGCGTTTGCCCAGTGGTCTTCGCCGAGTACGCGTTGGATCATCAGCGTGTTGATGTAGACCAGGCTAATTTGCAGCAGGCGGAGCGAGAGCATGGAGAGTTCCTGGTCCTCACGCCGGTTGCTGGCGAATTCACCACTCTTTCCATAGTGGATGAAGCCATTGGCGCTGTTCCAGTTCTCCACCACCTGCAGACCTTCATGGATCTCGCGCCGCAGCGCTTCGGACGAGAGGTATCGGCACAGAAAAACGGTCCGCACCACCTTGCCCAGCTCGGTCAGCGCTCGATACGTTGGGTGTTGAAGGTTTTTGCGCGTGAAGCGGCGCAAGATCGCTTCGGTTTCCGCCGTCGCGAGGCGGAGCGCTGTGGCGTACTTGACCATTTGGTCGTACTGCTCGCGGATGAGCGCCCAGTTAATGGGGCGGGTGAGAATCGGATGTAGGTTTGGATACGCATCCGGCTGGCCCGTCTCGGGACGGTAGACCTTCTGGGCGTGGATCGCCTTCAGCCGTGGCAGCAGTTCAAAACCGAGCAGTTTGGTGAACGCGAACGCTACGGCGCTTTGTCCATGTGAATCGACGTAATTCCGATCCACGCTCATCTCCGTGCAATGGCGGAGGACGCCCTCGATCATGGCCGCTACCTCCGACGAGGAGCAGCTCTTGAGCTGGGAGTAGATACAGCATGCCTTCTTGTCCAGGTGCCAGTAGATCATGATGCCCGGCCCGCGATAACGCGCGTGCCACTCAGTCAGAAGGTTCTGGTCCCAGGCGCCGAATTTCTTGGAGTCCGATGCGCAGGCGGTGGTTGCGTCGCCCCAGATATGGGTCAGCCGGGCCTGGAAGATGGCGTTGGCGACCTGGGCGATGGCATTGCGGAGCGCATCGCGGTGCAGGAAGCGTCGGTGGACGTAGAGCAGGTCCTTGTAGCTCTGGCTATGCTCGCCACCGCTCATCCGCTTGAGTCCGGTGTTGGTGCCCAGCGCGTATAGGCACAGCAGCAGCCGCTTCCGCAGCGTCAAACGATCCAGATGCTCGCGCGCGCCCGCCGTGGCGAGTGCTCGGTGAAGTGGATGCGGAGGTCTACCTCTTTGAGCATATCCAGCAAACTGGTGTCCGGCCAGCGCCGGCCGAGCTCCAGTTTAAGACGGATCAGGTTGGGCGGTTCCGACAGGGGAGTCAGGGGCGAAAGCCGAATGGCACTCTTGCCGTTGCTGCGCATCACGAGGCGAACGTCGGGGTTCGACGGTAGCTCGCGATCGAGCATCGCCAGCGCGTCGGCCATCTCGTGCTGCATGCTGGCGATGAACGCATCCGCGTGGAGGGGTTGGCCCAACTCCTGGTAGTAAGCTTCGCGGCGCGTGGCGAAGTCGGTCGGCAGGTCGTCGTCAGGGTTGCGGTAGCGGTCGGCGCCGCTTACCCAAACCTCCTTACAGCGCACGCGCTCCCGAACGGCCTGGAGCACGTGCAGCTCGTAGCTGATGCGGTTGACCCGCGGCCGACCTTTCTTGTCGTGCTCGATGACCAGCTCACGCCAGCCAGGTCGCACCACGCCGCGCAGCGGAACTACCTCATCGGCAGCAAACGTACGCGCCTTGCTCGTCGCGTAGCGTTTCAAGAGCTCGACGGCCTGGATGACAGGCTGGTGTGCGTCGTTGTTGGAGCGGAACTCCAGCGTGTCCAGGAGCGGAGGCAGCAGGCGTCGGTAATGCGCTTGAAACGAACGGCGCATGGCCAGGTGCAGCTTGCGGCGGTAGCCAGGTCCGGTGGCCTTGTACTCCTTCACGAGCTCGTGCAACACGTGCTCGCCACCGACCGCCGGAAAGACCACGTCACGCACGATGCCGTCCGGCCGCTCGACCGAGGCCTCGGCGACGCGGAACAGGAGGCCCGTCTTGCCCATGACGCGCCTAAAGTCGGCCAGCAGCTCTTGTTCGACGCGGTGCTGCGCGGTGGTGTCCATGCGCTCGATCGTCTGGACGAGCGTCTCGACCAGGTTGTCGGTCAGCTCGGCCGAGCGGCCGGTTGCCCAGGCAGCCAGCAGCGTGGAGCGGACCGGCGCAGGATGCCGCCGCAGCTCGTACGGCTCTTGCACCTGCACGCGCTGGCGGTACGCTTGACGCACTTTGGGTGGCACCTCGGCGAACAGATCTGGCGGTAGCTGGATAGCGCGCAGATGCCGCAGCTTGGCGATCTCGTCGAGCACGCTCTCAAGCCCAGCTGGGCCTGGATCAGTCTTGAGCTCCACCAGGGCCGCTCGAGCGGATTCGCTGTCGCCGGTCGCCCCATCGGCGTTGGCCGCGTTCACCAGTCCCTCCAGCGCCGCGAGCGACTCGGGCGACAGGCGGCCGTGCACCGCCTGCGATACCCGCCGCTCGTGATTGGCTATCGCTGAGCGGACCAGGCGGGTGATGCGCTCGGGAGTCGGCGGCTCCAGCCGCAGCACGCGACAGCGGGCGTAGACGGCCGTCCGCAGGCGTTCGGTGGCCCGCTCATGCGGGACGACCTCGTTTGCCAGCCACTTGGCGAGGGTGTCTGCATCCTCGACGGTTGCTGCGCGGAAACCGAGGGAAGTTCGAATCTGCACGCGGTGGTACTTGATCGCTCGGCCCTGCCAGTCATAGGCGAGGTAGGCGTCGGCCGCGACACCGACCTGACTGGCCAGGTGCTTCACCACCGCCGGTGGCACCTCGTGCTTGCTGCTTGGAAACCGGCCTTCATGTCGGAAGAACATGAGCAGTGCCGCAAACCCGAGGCGAGTTGGGCCGGCCTTGTTGGCAAGCAAGGTTTGATCAGTCAGTTCCAGGGTCCACTCGGCCGCCAGCTCATCGTCTTCCCACAGGCGCTTCACCGCACATCCTCCGCTCTGTCGTCCTCGATCCGCAGAGACTACGCGGCGTTTCTGGGCGTCGGCGCTGCCGAGGCCGGCGAATGACGTGTGGCAGCGAGTTTTACCGTCCGAGTGGAGTGTTAAACTCGGCGGCCGTGAGCGAACGCCGGCGCCCCGTTCCGAGTTCGCCCGCGGCCAGTCCGCCGCAACGCGTACTGTCAAACTCGCTCGCCAGGCGTCGTTCTGTTAAGCCCACTAGCAAAGGCTGGCAGCCGCCCGAGGGCCTGTCGCCGGAAGACGTCCCGGCGATCATCCGAGCCGTCGCGAGCGAGCGCGACAGACTCCTGCTGACCACCCTGTGGGCCACTGGAGCGCGCATCAGCGAAGTGCTGGTGCTGCGCCCGCGGGATGTGCGTCGAAAAGGCCTGGTACTGCCAAACCTGAAAAAGCCGAGCCGGCGCACCAAAACGGCTCACCTGTCTCCGGCGCACGCGAGCCTACCCGGCGACCTGCTTCTGTGGGCGCGCGAGGGTGGCCTCACAGACGACAGCCGCTGTTTTTCTCTTGTCAGCGGCTGCGAGACGGCCGACGTAAGCCAATCGATCGCGTGCGTGCCTGGCAGATCGTCAGGGCCGCTTCAGAACGGGCGGAAGTCCAGGTTCTGGCTCTGCGAGCGTCAGGCTACGGGCGGCCGGGCGAGCCAGCGCCGGTCCATCCACACCTGTTTCGGCACGCCCGTGTGCGTCAGATGGTGCGGCACATGAAAAGCATGGCGCTGGCGCAAAAACAGGCCGGCTGGGCCCGCCTACACGGAGTACCTCACACTCAGTGACAATGAAGCGCACGAGTTGATGCAAGGGGTTCCGGAGTGACCACCGACCGCCCAGTAGCACCGCGCGTCAGCGAGCCGGTCGCACAGAAGCTTGGCGGCCGGTTCGGCCGCATGTCTCGAGCTCGCGAGAACGTGGCGCCCGACGCGATCCCCGACGATCGCGTGGAATCCCGCGGCCGACACAACCTGCCTATCCTGCGCACCCGTCTGATCGGTCGCGACCAGGACGTCAGAGCCGTGCGCCGGGCCGTGCTCGCGGCCGAGGGGCACCTTGTCACGCTCACAGGCGCGGGCGGCTGCGGCAAGACCCGACTGGCTCTGCAGGCTGGCTTCGAACTGATGGACGCATTTGCCGAGGGTGTGTGGTTGGCGGAACTGGCGCCCATCGCGGACCCGTCGCTCATACCTCAGGCGGTAGCCAGGGCGATCGGCGTAGTAGAGCAGCCCGATCGATCGCTCCTCGACACGCTGATCACCAGCCTGGGGGGACACCAGGTGCTGCTGGTGCTCGACAACTGCGAGCACCTGGTCGACGCCAGCGCTCACCTTGCGGAGCGACTCCTGGACGCATGTGCGGGGCTGCGCATCCTGGCCACCAGCCGGGAGCCGCTAAGGCTCTCAAGCGAGGTGGCCTGGCCGGTGGCCCCACTGGCCGCGCCAAATGCGCGGTGGTTGCCAGCCGAGCCCGAGGTGGCCGGCCGCTACCCCGCAGTGCAACTGTTCGTCGAGCGGGCGCGAGCAGCGCAACCCGCGTTTGCCCTGACGCTGAGCAACACCACCGCTGTGGCTCAGATCTGCGCGGGGTTGGATGGGCTGCCATTGGCGCTCGAGCTCGCGGCGGCGCGGACTCGCGCCCTGACGGCTGAACAGATCGCAGCCCGCTTGAGCGATATGTTCCGCGTTCTGGCCGAGGCTGGCCCGACCGCGCCGAGTCGGCAACGCACGCTGCGCGCGACGTTCGACTGGAGCCATGGGTTGCTCAGCGCCACCGAGCAGGCGCTGTTCCGGCGGCTAGCGGTGTTCGCCGGCGGTTGGACCCTGGAGGCGGCCGAGGCCGTCTGCGCAGGCGATGGCGTCGCGCAAGACGAGGTGCTCGAACTGCTGGCGCACCTAGTGGACAGGTCGCTGGTGGTGGCGGAGGAGAGTTCTTCCAGCAGCGCCACCATGCGCTATCGGTTGCTGGAGCCGACGCGCCAGTACGCGGCTCAGCGCCTGCAGGCGAGCGGTGAGGCGGACCGGACTAAGCGGCGGCACACGACCTGCTTCCTCGACCTGGCCAACGCCGGCGATGACCTGTGGCGGGGACCGTGGGAGCTCGCCTGGCTCGAGCGGATGGATCGCGACCAGGACAACCTGCGGACGGCCCTGCAACACACGTGGGAGCATGGCGACCTGGAGGCACACCTGCTGTTGTGCATCCGACTGACGCGCTTCTGGGAGGTGCGCGGGTTCTTGGAAGAGGGCCGGCGCTGGCTAGAACGGGGCCTGACGCACGCGGAGACGGTCTCGCCGGTTCTTCGTATGCGCGCTACCGGCCGGGCGGCGTACCTGGCGAGCCATCAGGGGGCGTATGACCAATTGGGGCTGCTCAGCGACGCGTGGTTTGCACTTGCGCGCCAGCTTGGTGATGAAGCGGCCGCGGCCGAAGCGCGCGATTATCAGGCGTATTGCCTTGCGGTACAGGGCGACGTACGCTCCGCGGCAACGCTCGTGGGCCAGAGCCTGGCGTTCTTTCGGACTCGAAAGGACCAGGTCAACCTCGGGGCGAACTTGATGAACCTCGGCTGGATCCTACTGCAGCGGGGTGATCTGCAGCGGGCCCGCGAGCTCTTTGATGAAGTAGTGCCGCTTGCCCGTGCAGCGGAAGATCCCGTCCAGGAAGCGATTGGGTTGGCCGGATTGAGCTTTCTGGCGTACAGCCACGGAGACGTGCCCACAGCGGCACGGCTGGCGCGGCAGGCACTCGCGCTCGTCCACGACATCGGGCACCCTCGGTACATTGGTTTCGCGCTCGATCTGCTTGGTGTGATTGCAGCGGCGCAGGGGCAGACTGAGCGAGCGGGGCGGCTGTTCGGCGCTGCAGAGGGCGTGCTAGAGCACCTCCATTCGCATCTTGGATGGCGGGAGATGATCCTGCGCCCGCTGCATGATCGTCAGGTGACCGCGGCGCAGTCGGGACCCGCGGCGGAGCGGTTCGCGGCTGCCTGGGCCAACGGGCGGGCACTGCCCCTGGAGGAAGCCGTCGCCTATGCCTCGGCCGACGATGAGCTACCGCTGACCGCAGCCGGCCGGACGCCTGCGGAGCGTGGGCCGCTGAGTCCTCGGGAACGCGAGGTGGCGGCACTCGTCGCGCAAGGGCTGAGCAACCGCGAGATCGCCTCGCAGCTGGTCATCACCGAACGCACCGCCGGCGCGCACGTCGAGCACATCCTCGACAAGCTGGGCTTTGCCTCGCGCACGCAGATCGGCGTCTGGGCCGCGGAGCGCGGGCTCGTCATATCCGGCCTGAGCTAAAGGGCAGTCGGGCTCGCGTATTGGGAGACCTCCCAATAGCGGGCGGATTGGGAGACTTCACGATGGCCGGCTCGGCTACTGTCCGTAGGGTGCCCACTGTACCAGTAATTACCACCGATCTAGAGGGGGTTCCCATGCATCGTTTCGCGGGCCGACGGCAGTTCCTCAAGGCGAGCGCCGCTGCGCTGGTAGCAGCGCCCTTTCTGCGGCCAACGCAGCTGTTCGCCCAGCAGGATGGCTACAGCGTTTCGGACGATCCTACGTTGTCTACGCTTATACAAACCTCGGTGGGTGGTCCGTCACCGGCGAGTGCCGATGTCCTGACGATCCGTTGGCTGGGCTGCGCCAACCACGAGCTGGCATTTCGCGACCAGGTGGTGCTGCTGGATGCCTGGTACGACCGAGGGCCGCACAACCGGCCGCTCGGCTTCGCGCCCCAGGACGTGACTCGGGCGAACCTGATCATCAATGGCCACGCGCATTTCGACCACATCGCCGATATCGCCGCCGTCGCCCGCCAGACCGGTGCGATGGTGATGGGCGCGCCCATCTCGATTGGCTACCTGCGCGCGCAGGGGTTACCCGACAGTCAGCTGCTGCCAACCGCTGGTGGCGAGCATTTCGACTTCGACGGGTACACCGTCGATGCGATTTTGGCGCACCATAGCGTGCTGCCGACGGAGATTCTCAGCAAGCTCGGGGAAGTCCTCGGCGCGGATTCGCCACCGCTCACTCCAGCCGAGCAACAGCAAGCCGCTGAAATCGGCGCACGCGGGCTGTGGGATCCCAAAATTATCACTGAGGGGACCATCGCGTACATCTTCACGTTCGATAATGGCTTCCGACTGATCTATCGCAACAGCGCCGGACCGATCACTGACGCCGAACGGGCGATCATGTCCCAAGTTGACAGTACCGATCTGGCGATCGTCGCCTATCAAGGACACGTGGTCGCTGACAGTCAGATTGCCATCACCCTGCCGATCGTGCAGCTGTACAACCCGAGCATTTATCTGCCGACCCATCACGATACGGTGGCAGGATTCTTCATCGACCAGGCCACGGAGCCGCTTTTCATGGCCGTACGCGACACGCTGCCCGCCGTGCGCTCGGTCTCGCCGCTATACCGTACGCCCGTGGGCATCGATATGAGTACCAAGCAACTGCTGGTTGCCTAGTTCGCCTTTGCCAACGAAGTCTCGAGTTTCGTGGTTGGTGTTGGTGTCACCCTGAGCGCAGCGAAGGATCCGCAACTCCCGCCGCTGGCGCCGGAGAGTACGGATCCTTCGGTCGTGCCTCCCTCAAGATGACAATCGTGCGCTTGATCCGTTGGCGCGCTATCGTGGAAAGGCCATGCGGGTAGCGCTGCGCACTCGTGGGCGGAGTCGATACTCGGCGGTTAATTCCTCGACGGCCGGGGTACCTGCCAGGTCCTTTCCCAGCCTGGCACGTCGTCGCAGGATGGTCCCGCGACGCCCTGGATGTGCATCAGCAACTCGCCATTGCTCGTGTCGAGCGTGAAGTCAATCTCGGGCACGCTGGGTTAGTAGCGGACCCGCAGCTTGACGATGCTGCCTTCGGTCGTTCGATGGATGCTGCCGCGCACGCGTTTGCGCACACTCTCGACGACTCGTTCCGCATAGGCGACAAGCTGGGCTTTGCCTCGCGCACGCATATCGGCGTCTGGGCCGCGGAGCGCGAGCTCGTCATATCCGGCCCGAGCTAAAGCGCAGTCGGGCTCGCGTATTGGGAGACCTCCCAATAGCGCGCGGGTTGGGAGACTTCACGATGGCCGGCTCGGCTACTGTCCGTAGGGTGTCGTCTGCATGCAGCGGGCGCACAACTGGTCGAAGCGCTGTCTCGCTATGGTCGTGCTGTCTGCAGCTGTCGCGTACGTGCTGCCGGCAGTGGCCGTGGGCGCTGCGGAAACACGCACAACTATCGTGTCGCTGCCGGTCGGCACCCAGGTGGCCGGCCTGGCGGTGGGCGCCGGCGCGCTGTGGGTGGCGAACGGGCGGGCGGGCACCGTGTTGCGCATCGACCCAGAAACCAACCAGCTGGTGGCGAGTATTCGCATCGCGGAGCCGTCGCCGACCTGCGACCGCTGCTGGGGGGCAGTCGCCGCCGTTGGCGACGTGGTCTGGGCGGCCATGGATGCGGCCGGTCCCAAGATTTTCCGTATCGACATATCTTCGAACGGTGTCGCGGAGACGATCGACGTTGGCGTGTTGCCCACGGCGATGACGTTGGACGACGCCGGAGTCGGTGTGGCTCACCGGCAACCTCCAGGACGTGGTGCTCCGCGTGGATCCACGTGTGGTCGGAGGGGTGGCACGGACTGTGGTCCACTTGCCATCGGGTATATTCGTCGCGCCGGATTCCGTATGGGTGACCGCCCGCCAGGCCGGAACGAATGGTCACCTGATCCGCTTGAACCCAATCACTGGCGTTGTGAAGGCAACCATTCCCGTCGGGCGCGACCCAGGGCCCGTGGTCGCGGGCGACGGCTTTGCCTGGGTCGCCAACGAGGCGGATCACACGCTCTCGCGCATCGACGCGAACACGACCAGCGTCGTTTCGACAATTCCGGTCATTGAGAGGCCAATAGGAATTGCTATCGGGAGCGGTGCGGTCTGGGTCGCCAGCCGCGGCGCCCCGCTCGTCTCCAGGCCGTCTGTGTCACGCGTCGACACCAGAACAGGCGTGGTGGTCGAGACCATTCCCATTGACGACGCGTCACCATTCGCAATGACGGCCGGAGCAGACGCTCTTTGGATCGCCAGCCATAATCCAGACGAGGTGGTCCGTATTGGTCCGGTGCCGTTGCCGGCCAATGTAGCTCAGGCGAGTCCACCGGCGGTCTCGGTTGTCATGTTCGGAATGGTGACTACGCTCGTACTGGTGGCTGTCGGCGTGCGCGGGTCATCGGGTCACCACAGCGGTAGCCGCTCGCGTTTAGCCGGGTATCTCTTGTCCGAGCTGTTACTCGCGCGTCAAGGTCGACGCCAAGACCACGCCGCCGTGGGTAACGCCGAGCGGCCAGCACCGGAACTCCGGACGTAATGCCGCTTTATGGCGCTGGTTGCATGATCTGTTCGATCGTGTTGTCCCAGTTGCCATTGCGGAGCTGCCGGGCCACCATTGCGTCCGGCGCCTGTTCCTGACTGACGTGGAATCCGAACGTATCGTTCAGTTCACGCCCGACTCGGCGTAGACTTGGGGCCGTCCGCGGAGTACCTATCTCGAGCCGCGCGGAACGCCCGCGCTTAATGATCGTCTGCTCTGAATTGTGGGCGAGAACGGACCTGCACGCCGCGGCCGACCTCGTCGAACCAGCCCCCGACACCCGACTCCTGACCTGAGCACGCACTTGCCGATCGACGACCCGGAGTAATCACTGCAGGCTCAACTCCGCCCTACCCGGCGTGTTTGTACTTCATGTCACGAATGTTGGGATTGGGCCATCTTGCAGCGATACCTGTCGGCCTGACCCCTTGCCTCAACAGGCTGGATCACGCGCCGGGCAGGCACTGACTGCTGCACCGAGCCCTGATCGTGGGACACAAATCTGCCGGGAACACCACTCAGAAGACCCTACGCCCAGCTTATCCCGTGCTACTCAGCGCCTGGATGAGCTCCGCAGTGACTTCCCGTCGAAACGACTGGCCGGCCGTGGTGAGGTCCCAGTTGCCATACATCCGCTCGAGGAGTTTGCGGACACCCGCGTCGAGCAGCAGACGCTCATAAACGCTGGCGTCATCCAGTTCTACCAGTGCGCTCAGGTCGGCACGAAGCGCTCCCGCACCGGAGTAGATCAACCGGTTCGGTCACCCGAGCCAAATTGAGGAGAGTTACGCCGTGTCGACAAGGTAGCAGGTTCTACCGCCGACCGCACCCGTGCCACCATGTGCGGCGTCAATCTGGTCGGGCGTCCACCTCGTTTGGTTAGGTGCGGCAGGACGCAGTTCAAGAGTTGGCGCCAGTCATACCGAAAGGCGGAGGTTGTGTACGCAGCACCCGCTCTTGCGAGAAGGATCGGGTCACGGTCATCGAGCTCGGCCAACCGCTTCCGACCAAGCGGGTCGATCCGTGCGCGGTCCGTGCGGATGTACGTGTGCAGCAGGCGCTCGGTCGACGGTGTCAGGTAGACCACCTTGGTCTCATTGCCGAGGCTGCCCTTATTTCTAACGAGGATCCGCAGTGGATTACCGGTACGGCGGCAACCGCCCGCGGTCAAGGCTAGGACCTCGTGTAGCCGAGCACCGGTTTCGCGCAGCAGACGCAGGTCTAGCTTTAGCTAAGCTAGCTGGATCTCTCGTGCACCGGCCGCGATGAGCTCGGCGATCTCTGCGCGAAGCAGAACGATGACGGCGGGCCAGGAGCCACGTCGGGCCTCGCCCGGCTCGAGCTGTGTGGTGACTTCCGACGGGCCTGGCAGCGTCACCTTGAAAAGCTCCCGCGACAGACTGGTCGCCGCCTGATCGCTGCCAACTTGTCATGCCTTCGGTGGGCAAGCACTTGACGCAGAATGACTTCAACCATGCGGCTGTCCGCGGAAGACGACAATCAGTTCGAACGCTCCCAGGTGATAACGTCTTGCGTGGCGCCGGTCGCGACCGTGTAGTCGAGCTGCTGGGACCCGTCGTACATATCAATACGGAATGGGCCAAATGGGTTCTGGTTGGCAGCGTAATTGGCCCCGTCGGCAGTCTCGAAGCCCATCGATGTAAGCGTCACGCTGCCGAAATTCGCCAGCGGTGGTAGGTGGCCATTGACGGTTGGCCGTTCCTCAATCCATTCCGCGCTCATGCCCGGAACCCCATGCGTGGCAGCCAACGTGAATGCCGTCCCGACGCTGGCGGTCTTATTGGCTAGATAGAAGTAGAGCCGCCCGGGAGCTAGCTCCCCATTGAACCAGATGAAGGCGTACATCGTGTCCCACGCATTAACCGGAACGCTCGTGATCGGGGCAATGTCGTCGGGGAACAGCTCGACCCAGGCGAAGTAATTGTAGGTGCACGGGATCGCCTTACAGTCCCCGAACAGTTTGTCCGATACCTGGATGGTCCCCATTTGCTCGACTTGCTTGTTGTCGACGCCATCCAGCCCAACCCACTCGGAGGAGTAGCTCATCTGGAAGGGGTCGGACTGGTCGACGTACGGCACAACCCATGCACCCCAGACCATGTTGAACGGCTTGCCGGAGGCTCTCACGGCCGTACCCGACCAGTTGGGCGCCACATTGTTGAATTGGATGTTGGTAGGGGTACCGAATGACGGCGTCACATACGTGCGGATGCTACCTACCATGTCCACCCAGCGTTGATAGCGCTCCTTATCTATGATTGGCGGACGCGGCGGTATCCCAAAGGCGGCCAGGTCCTCGTCACTGGCTCCCCGTGGATCGAAACCTTTCGGTGGCGTCGGAAACGCGAAGATTTCCGGGTTGTTGGTGGGCAACAACTGTTTGCTTGTGGCGGCGCCATCTGGCGGGGCGGCGTACGCGAGCCCATTGACGGCGAGGGATAGCAACACAAGGACAAGGCTTGTGGCTATGCGTCTGACAAACATGGAACAACCTCTGTGCATTATCTTTTGAATGAGGTCGACTGGAATCGCCCAGCGGGTTCTGACTGGGGGCGGTAAGGCGGCTCCCGTCTCTGCCCGACTTATACTTATTGTCGGATCTAATGAGTCCCAGCCGGCAATCGCGTGCCCGACTCCCGCTCTCCGCTCCAACTGTGTGCACTAGCTTCGAGCGCGGATCCGCGAGCAAAGAACCCGCGGATCACGCGCCTAAATATCACGGTTGTGACGATGGGCTCCGGTTTCCACCTCCTTGACCCGAGCCCTTGGCTGAGCCGCCAAAGAAGAGAAGGACCACACCGACTCCTATCTTCTCCAGGTCGTCCTTGTACTTGTTCCACGTGGCTTCCACTTCACCTGTGTAGTCGTGATAGACCTTCATTCGTCCATTGCCTTCCGCTCCGCGGATCGACGGCCAGTTGTCGCTCACGCGACTGTCCTGGCCGCAGTTCTGCCAGACGTGGGTATCCTTCGGCCCGGTGTGTCCGCTGTCGGGCTGCATGACGAATGCCGGTCCACCTGCTGACGTCAGCACCTCGGAGGTGACCGTCATGTCCTCCCCGAAGAAACTGGAGCTGTCGTGCCATTGACCGCTGAAGCAGTAGGTTCCATCGCTGCGCACATCGACGTCGGCCCTGCCGTCGGAGATCGCATTGAACGCGGCGGTGTCAATGACTTCGTGGTGGTGCTCGATCTCGGGCAAAGTCTGCACACCGCCCTGCGGGGTCCAGCCCAGCTGGCCCTTCTGGAAGGAGCTGATGCGGCCGCCGGGACCGGCCGACCAGTCGGTCTCGTCGGAAACCGGGAAGCCAAGCCAGCCCAGCTCCCAGCCGAGGTCTGCCCAGCGGGCGTGGATGGCTCCATGGACCTCGTGTGCGCCGGTGCTCGGGCTGTAGTAGATGGACCCGTTCTGGAAGTGCGTGAAGCCTCCGCCATTGGGCGTGAAGCCGTCGTCCGTGGCCGGATAGCCCAGCGGACTCTGCTCCCACCCAAGCGCGGCCCACTTGTCCCGTACATCACCAGATATCTCGTGGGCGTCCGTGTTCGGGCTGTAGTAGATCGACCCATTCTCGAAGTGGCTGAAGCGACCGACTCCGTCCGGCGTGTAGCCATCGTCCATGACGGGATAGCCCAGCGGACTCTGCTCCCAGCCCAGCGCGGCCCACTTGTCACGTACCGGCCCCGAGATCAGGTGGGCGGCGCTGCCCTCCTTGACGTAGATGGAGCCGTTCTGGAAATGCGTGAAGCGACCCACCTTGTCGGGCGTGTATCCGTCGTCGATGACGGGGTAACCGAGCGGACTGCGCTCCCAGCCCAACGCGGCCCACTTGTCACGTACGAGTCCCGAGATCAGGTGAGCGTCTGTTTTGGGGATGTAGTAGATGGATCCGCCTTGGAAGTGATTGAACGTCCCCACACCGTCGGGCGTTGTGCCGGTGTCGATCGTCGGCGAGCCCAGCACCGGGTTGCCAGGTCCGCCGAGACTATCGTACTTTGTCCGGACCGGGTCGAGCACGGCGTGCGCGCCCGTGTCAGCGGACCAGTAGATGGCGCCGTGCTGATAGTCCACGTGGAAGCCGCGCGCGTCACTCGCCAAATCGCCGACAGGTTGCCTCAGGACACCCGCCACGCGCCCGAGCTCCGCGTACTTCTCATCGATGGCGGCCTGGGCCTGCAGTAATGCCATCCCGCCCAAGGGCGCCTTATCGTTGCCACCCGGCGTACCTGTCGCCCCAGGCACGCCGACAAGCGATAGGACCGGTACCGTGGCCGTCGGGGTCGGTGGGGTGGCGGTCGGGGTATGAGGCGGGGCGACGGTTATTGGCGGAAGGGGGTGGATGGTCGGCTGGTCGGCGGCGGCTACCTGTGTTGGCCCCGCCAGAACTAGCATTGCCGCGCTAACATGCAGCAGGCGGCTCGCCACACACTGGAGTGCGGCTTTCGGAAATATCAGATTTCGAATCATTGGACCTCGCCTTGTACGCAAAGGTTTGTGTAATTGGCGGCGCTCGAAGTGTCCTGTGACGAGTTCGGCAGAGCGCTCTCCGGGCGTTAGGTATTGGGAAAATCTGTTGCATTGACCGCAGCACATGAGCGCGCGCGTGGTGCTGCGAGCACGCTCCGCCAGAGTCCAACCTGGCCGCCGGAGATTCGTCGGATCAGGGAGGGGGCATTGCATCGGCCAGGGCGAGGGTGACGAGTGTGTCGCTGGCGGTGCCGTACAGGAGATTGTCGCCAACGCAATTCACGGGCGTGATCGACAAGGTGCCGTTGCCCCAGCTCTTGAGCGTTAAGGCCACGTCAAGTCCACTACCGAGGATGGAGCGCGCCAGGTTGAGCCCTACACGGTCCGAAGCATCAGGGTTAACGGAGCGTCTTGAAGGCTGCCCGATTGAGGGTAGTACCGTCGGTCGCTAAAGAACTCCGGCTCATCGTCCCCAGAAAGCGTCGCGGCGAACGGATGCCCGTCGACACGGGTCGTGCGGAGGCGCATCATCCCCTCGGCGTACCCGACAGGTCCCGTGGACCTGTTAGTGTGGGTCATGTGGGCGGCCATCCTGCGTCAGGATGAAATTGCTTGTATGAAGTGGGGTTCGAATCCGTCATGAAAGGACAGTCATTGAGATTCAAATCTCCTGCAACAGATGGATATCCACGTCAGTTGGCGCGCAAATTGGTTGTGGGGGTTCCGGCTTGGACAGCCGCTAGTCCATGTCCTCCTTCCCTGGCAGGTTGTCGGAAGCCACGTCGACCAAAGGGAGCGTGGAGTCCGTAATGCCGACCCCAACTGCGTGGAGAACTCTGACTTCGACAGGTGACGTTCACGGTTGGTGCTCCTTTCAGATAAGTGCGGCTCGCCATCTGCGCCAGCGTGCCGCCACCGCCTCAACCGAACCACTCGCAACACACGCAGTCGAGCACACGCCGGGCACGCAGTTGGGCCGGGAGGTGCTATGCTGCGCGGGACATCGGGGTGGCTGCCGACTACGATCGGACGACGAGCTATGAGCACGGGCGAACGGCTGGCGTTTGGGGAGGTGCTGCGGCGCTACCGTGTGGCAAATGGGCTGACCCAGGAGGCCCTGGCCGAACGGGCGGGACTGAGTGCGCGTGGGGTGCAGGACCTCGAGCGCGGCGTGCGCCACGTGCCGTATGTGGACACCCTGCGGCGGCTGGCTGACGCGCTCGGCCTGGCCGAGACTGACCGCGAAGTCCTTCAGGCAGCGGCACGCCGGCCGGCCAATTCCCAATCGGCAGGAGCCGGCTCCACGGTGCCGGCCCCGCCGACAGGCGTGGTGACGTTCCTGTTCACCGACGTGGAAGGCAGCACAAGACTGTGGCAGCAAGATCGCGAGAGGATGGGTGCCGCGCTAGCGCGGCATGACGAATTGATCGAACAACTGGTGCGCGAGCACCACGGAACGCTGGTTCGCCCGCGAGGTGAGGGCGACAGTCGGTTTGCGGTGTTCGGGCGTGCCTCGGACGCGGTGGCAGCGGCGTGCGACATCCAGGTGGGCCTATCGCAGCAGGTGTGGAATCTCTCTGCGCCCTTGCGCGTGCGCATGGCTGTGCACACCGGGGAAGCCGATCTGCGACTGGGAGACTACTATGCCCCGGCCGTCAACCACGCTGCACGATTGCGGGCCGCCGCACATGGTGGGCAAGTCCTTATTTCAACGGTTACCGCCGACCTGGTACGCGAGGCTCTTGCGTCAGACCTCGGACTCCAGGATCTGGGCGAACACCAACTGAAGGACCTTGAGCGACCAGAGCACATCTGGCAACTCGTGCATCCGGAGCTGCAAGCAGATTATCCGCCGCTGTCCGTAGAAAGCCCCAGCAACCACAATCTGCAACATCAACTGAGTAGCTTCGTAGGACGTGACCGAGCGATTGACGAGGTTCGCCATCTGCTCGTGAGCGCCCGACTGGTGACCCTCACTGGGCCTGGAGGAATTGGGAAGACTCGCCTCGCGCTGGCTGTTGCCCACAGCGTGTTGGCCGACTATACCGACGGAGTCTGGCTTGTAGAGCTAGCCCTAATCTCCGACGCCGCACTTGTCCCGGTGACTGTGGCCGCCACGCTTGGTGTGCGAGAGTCGCAGCGAGCACTCGTCGATCAATTGACGGAGGTATTGCGCTCAAAGTCGATGTTGCTGGTGCTCGACAATTGTGAGCACGTCATTGGTGCTTGTGCGGAGCTGTGCCAGCGCTTGCTGCAGGCCGGCCAAGATCTCCAGATTCTGGCCACCAGTCGGGAGCCATTAGGCGTAATCGGAGAGACGATCTGGCGGGTGCCTGGCCTGGCCCTCCCTGCAGTCGGGGGGCCGAACGCATCGTACGGGCAACCGCACACAGAGGCGATGCAGCTATTTGCAGAACGAGCGGTGGCGGTCGCGCCAGAGTTTTGCCTGAGCGACCACTTCGCCGCGGTGGCCGACGTGTGCCGTAAGTTGGACGGAATCCCGCTCGCGATTGAACTGGCCGCGGCTCGAATCACAGCGCTCACGCCGGAGCAGATCGCGGAACGGGTCGGCGACCGCTTTCGACTGCTAGGCTCCGGTAGCCGCACCGCTGCCCGTCGGCAACAAACGCTGCGTGCCACAATGGACTGGAGCTATGACCTCCTGACAGACGCGGAGCGAACACTATTCAATCGTCTCTCAGTGTTCGCCAGCGGTTGTACCCTCGAGGCCGCGGAGGTTGTGTGCGGTGACGCCGAGAAGCACGATCAGATTAATGGGCGGGATGTGCTGGACCTCCTTGCTCG
Source organism: Chloroflexota bacterium (assembly GCA_019247515.1). Taxonomy (GTDB): domain Bacteria; phylum Chloroflexota; class UBA6077; order UBA6077; family CF-72; genus CF-72. The sequence continues at coordinate 17,628 of JAFAOS010000134.1, forward strand.
CCTTGTAACTTGCTCGTTGATGGTGGCCACGTCAGACGGTAGCACCGCGCGCTACCGGATGTTGGAGACGTTGCGACAGTACGCCAGCGAACGCCTTCGCGAAACTGACCAGCGGGCGATACTCCGAAAGCGCCATCTCTATTGGTGTCTGACGATAGCGGATCCCCCGCATTCAGTCTGGTCCGGGGTGGGCGGAGACGAGGAGGTGCTGTGGTTGGCGCGCCTGGACCCCGAGCACGACAACATACGCCTGGCACTCGCTTGCGCGCTAGAGAATCCGTCGGATCCAGAGCCTGCGCTTCGGCTGGCGGCCAATATGAGTTCCTTCTGGTGGCATCGCGGCCACCTTGCCGAAGGTCGAGCCTGGCTACAGCGTGCACTGGATCTGGACGCGCCAGTGGGAACAAACGTCTCCGTGGCAATGAGGCAGACACGACAACGCGCGCTCCGCGGGGCTGGTATTCTCGCCCGCGTCCAGAGCGACTATGCCACAGCCGCCTCGATGTTCTCGGCTAGCCTCGCGCTCGCACGGGAGCTTGACGACGCAGAGTCAATTGCTGACGGCCTCATTTTGCTCGGATTCAACGCGTTGTACCGGGGAGACCACACGCTAGCCCGGACACTGGGGGAGGACAGCCTCGCATGGTATCGCCAATTCGCCGATCCAGAGCGTGCCAAACGCGCGCAGATCCATGGCTCGTTGCCGCTCCTTGCGGCTGTAGCTTTTGAGAATGGTGATCACGCAGAGGCAAGAGCCCTGGTCGAGGAGCGCCTACGCTACGCACGCGACGCCAGCGATCCGGCGGGGATCGCGTCAAGCTTCGTGTCGCTCGGTGTTCTTGCTTCGCAGCAAGGCGAGCACATTAGAGCAAAGAAGCTGCTCGAAGCCAGCCGTGAGGGCTACGCAAAAATTGGAGACCGCACCGGAATGGCGTGGGCTAGTAGGCACGCTGCTGGCGTGGCACGCGGGCGCGGCGATATCGCAGGAGCCAGTGAGCTATTCCGCGACAGCCTGACGATGTACCGGGACCTGGGTGCTTTGTGGGGTATCGCAGAATGCCTGGAGGGGCTGGCGGCAGTTGCCGCCGACACTGACCAATGCGAGCGGGCGGTGCAGTTGTGTGGCAGCGCGGCGGCGTTGCGCGAGTCCGGAGGATTTCTGTGTGGGCCATGGAACCTCGCCAGGCAGGAAGGCGAGCTGGACGCGTTACGCGCGGCCCTAGGTCCGGAGCGCTTCGACGTGGCCTGGCAGCTTGGGCAAGGCCTGCCGCTTAGCGAGGTTATAAATGTGGCCATGACCAACTGATTCACGTCATCCGCGCACGCGCATGTCGACGCAGAATCCGCACGATGTCGCCACTCACGACATGAGATGAATCTCGCGACCGGACCTGCCATATAACCCGCGTGCGTGTAACCGCTTCAGGTACCGGAGGATTTCTTTCTTCGACAGGCCCTCGGTGGTGCGCCGCTCAACGTAGGCTCGCGTCGCCGGATCCCAGCCCATCCGCCCAACAGCAAGCAGGTACAGTGCCCGGTTGGCGTCGCGGTCGCCACCACGGTTGAGACGGTGGCGATTAGTTTTGCCGGAGGAGGCGGGAATGGGAGCGACACCGCACAGATGAGCGAAGGCGCCCTCACTTTGCAAACGGTCCGGGTTGTCGCCGGCAGTAGTAAGCAGGGTCGTGGCAATGTCGGTGCCAATGCCTTTGATTGCCACCAGGTCCGGCGCGGCCTTGGCTACGAGCAGCTCCAGCTGCGCCTCGAGAGCTTCGATCTCCGCCGTCAGTTGTTCATAGCGCACCGCCAGGGACTTGAGCGCCAGCTGGGTCGCGGTCATCGTGCTCGTCAGCGGCAAGCGTGGTCGGAACGTAGTCGCCGTCGCTACCAGCCGCGGCCGGCTGAGCCCGCGCAGGCGAGTGCGGAGACTGTCCGGGGCGGTGACCACGAGGGCGTGCAGTTGATTGGCGGCCTGTGTGCGTGCCTTGATGGCCGATCGGCGAGCTGCCTGGAGCACCCGCAGCATCTCGATGGCACCGTTGCCAGCTTTGGGCTGGGCAGTCGCTGTCCCAGCCTGCACCGCACGCGCCGCTGCCTCGGCATCAACCGCATCGGATTTTCCGCGCCCGCGGCGGTTCTGACGCTTCGGCCCGTCCACCTCCAACACCTCGACCCCGCGCCGGCGCAGCCAGCGGGCAAGCCCAGCCCCATAGCTGCTGGTGCCTTCTATCCCGAATCGCTCGACCGCCCCCAATCTGCTGGCCCACGCCATCAGGGTCCGGAAACCCGCCGGCGTCGATGGCACCGACTGGGTTACCAAGAGGCGGCCCAGTTGGTCCAGGGCTGCAGCAACGTGCACATCTGCGTGCGTGCCTACGCCGACTGTTACCTGTACCTCCGTCGAGTCCAATGCCGTCATCGAGTCTCCAATCCCGCCGAGTGATGGTGTGGCAACCAACCGGCCGGACGGCGGACAGGACTGCGATGGGATCGATGAGATCAAGCCCGTATCAGGTCGCGACATCATCCGGTGGTTGCGTGAGGCACCCAGCCCACGCCAGCCGACGAATGTTCTATAGCGAGGGTCTGCGATCCTTTCCGCCGACGCTGTGTAGAACGTATGATCTACATCAGTGGCCAGCCGCGCTGCCTCCGCGCTGCCTCAGAAAATTTCCGACCGAAACGAGGGGTTTGCCTCAGCTAAGAATCCGACCGAAGGTGAGGTCGGCGAGGTGCAGCGAGGCAGTCGGTACGATCTTGTGCGGGCGTTGGCGCCGCGGTACGCGCACGTGGGCAAGCT
>JAFAOS010000138.1 GCA_019247515.1 Chloroflexota bacterium
CCGGGTCGACGATTTTGATCTCGACATGTGGGTGAGCCCGGCCAACCGTGTGCACGCGCTTGTCCAGGGGATCGTCGACGGCAGTTTGGGTCGAAACCGGTGATGTTTCGGTCATGCCGCACGCGATGGTCACCTCGTGCATGTTCATCCGGTTCTGGACGTGCTTCATGACTTCGATTGGGCAAGGTGCGCCACCCATGATGCCCGTGCGTAAGGTCGAGAGGTCGAATTTCTCAAACTGAACGTGGTTCAACTCCATGATGAACATGGTTGGCACTCCGTACAGGACGGTGCAGCGCTCCTCTTGAACTGTGCGCAGCACCGCTTCCGCGTCGAAGGCTTCTCCCGGAATCACCAGACACGCGCCGTGCGTGGAGGAGCCCAGCACACCGGCCACGCAACCGAAACAGTGGTAGAGTGGGACTGGAGCGCACAGACGGTCCCGTTCTATCAGACGGATCTGCTCGCCGGTTAGCAAGCCGTTGTTGAGGACGTTGTGGTGTGACAGCGTGGCGCCCTTCGGCGCGCCGGTCGTGCCCGATGTGTACTGGATGTTGACCGGGTCGTCGAAGCTCAGTGTTTCTTCCCGCTCGGTGAGCTCGCTCTCGTCGAGTGCATCGCCGCTCGCCAGCAGCCCCTCCCAGTCTCTCTCGAGCACCAGCGCTTCGCGCAGGTCAGGGCAGCGCTTGCGAACGTCGCCCAGCATGGCCACGTAGTCGGCCTGGCGGAAGCTCCGCGCGAGCACCAGCATGCCGATCCCTGACTGCCGCAGCGCATACTCGAGCTCGGCGGTTCTGTAGGCCGGATTGATGTTGACCAGAATGGCGCCCACTCGCGCCGCGGCGTACTGGAGCACCACCCATTCGTAACGATTCGGCGCCCAGATGCCAACACGGTCGCCTTTTTGCACACCGTGTGCGAGCAAGCCGCGTGCGCAGCGGGTTGTCTCACTCCACAGTTGCTGATACGTGAATCGAATGCTCTGGTGCCTCACGACCAGCGCTTCGCGGTCGCCGAACCGGTCAACTGTGCGGCGCAGGTTCTGGCCGATGGTTTCGCCCAGCAGTGGGACGTTGCCGGGGCTGTGCGAATAGGACAGGATGTTTGTCATGGCATGCCCAAGCCTGGGGTCTCGAAGCGCTGCCGCCCATGCAGACCGCCCACGGCGTGCCTGCAGAGCACCTGTGCCAGGGTTCGCCGCGCGCAGTCAGCTGCCAGGTGAGGCAGCCAGCGCGTCGGCCGTTGCATCGTCAAGGGTAAGTGCCTGCCCGACCGACCAGGCCGCCGCGAAGCTGCCCTCGTCAATGTGAGTGCGCAACTGAGCCACCAGGCGAGCGTGATCGCCGGCATCGATGACGGCGGACCCGCCGCCGACCGCACTCTCGGCGGCGACGGCGGCCGCCAACAAGCGAGTAGCCCGCGTCCACTGGGTCCGTGCCAACGCGACACTGGCCAGCGCGCCAATGCAGCGGATCATCCCCACGCGCAACCGGAGCTCGCGCCAGCGTCCCAATGCCTCCGCCAACAGCGCATTGGCCCGCGGCACGTCGCCCGCCTGCAACGCGGCTCGACCCTGCCCGAGCAAGGCCTGCGCAAGGCCGCGTTCATCACCGGTCTTTCTGAATAGCGACACACTCTGCTCGTACAGGTCGACCGCGGCAGCGAAGTCGGCGTGCGCGGCGGCCAACCCGCCCAACCCGCGGAGGGCGAGGGCGCGACCCCAGTGGTCGCCGAGCGCGTCGAACAACGCCAGACTTGCCTGGTAGCGCGTTTCCGCCACTGTTTCGTCGGCGGCCAACTCGGCGGTTGCGCCGTCATTGCCGAGGGTGAACGCCTCCAGCCAGGTGTCCCCGATGGCCTGCGCCAACTCGATTGCCTGCGCGTACACGACTTGAGCAGCACGCAGGTCGCGCTGGCTCGCAGCCGCCAACCCGAGCAGCGTCAGCGCGTGCGCCAGCCGCCAGCGGTCGTCGGTGGCGCGCAACAGGTCCACGCTCTCCTGAAGCGACCTGCGCGCTTCGGCGGCGTACCCTTGCATCAGCAGGACGAGCCCGCCTCGCGCGTACAAGGCTCGCGCCCGCGCGACTGCTGAGGTGGGGCGATCAGCCAGGGCCAGCAGGCGCTCGGCCCACATGCGGCCCTCCTGCAGCCGGCCCCGCAGGTACCAGTACCACCCGAGGCTGCCGATCAGCCGCTGGCCCAACTCGGCGTCACCCTCTGGGTCCGCGCTCCACGCCAGGGCGGCGCGGAAATTGTCCAGCTCGACATCGACTCGCCGCAGCCACGGAGCGCGATTGGAACTCACCAGGTGCGGCTCCACTTCCTCGGCCAGGCGCAGGAACGCCTGGGCATGCCGCAGACGTACGCTGGGTGCCTCGCCGCTGGCCTCCAGCTGCTCCAGCGCGTGCTCGCGAAGCGTCTCGAGGAGGCCGAACCGCGGCTCACCGCTCGCGGCGGCGTTCGGTTGCACCAGGCTGTGCTCGATAAGCGCGAACAGGTCGGTCACGACCGAGGCGGCATCGACCGGGTTCCCGCACACCGTTTGCACCATGGGCAGGGTCCAGCCACCGGCGAAGCAGCTCAGGCGCCGGAACAGACGCTGCTCGGCCGCATTCAGCAAGTCGTAGCTCCAGGCGATGGCATCCCGCAACGCGCGGTGCCGCGCGGGCGCGTCGCGCGGGCCGCCGGTCAGCAGCGGCAGGCGCTGGTCGAGGTGCTCCAGTAGCGCGGCAGGCGACAGCACCACCAAGCGGGCGGCCGCGAGTTCAAGAGCCAGGGGGAGCCCGTCCAGTCGAGCGCAAATGCCCATTACGGCCTCGAGGTTGTCTGGCGTCAGGCTGAATGCTAGCTGGGCGGCTTGGGCGCGCTGGAGGAACAGGGCTACTGCCGGCCAGGCCGCCGCGGCCTCGGGCGTGGGCGCCCGGCTGCGATCTGGAACAGCCAGCGGCTGCACCGGGTAACTCTGCTCGCCAGTCAGGCGCAGCAACGCGCGACTGGTGGCCAGGACGTTCAGGTCGGGACAGCGTAACAACAGGGATGCCACGACCGGCGCGGCCGCGAGCACGTGCTCATAGTTATCCAGGATCAGCAGGAGCCGCTGATGGCGCAGCGCGGTTGCGATGCTTTCGACCACGGGCGCCTCGCCTGTCTCGGCAACTCCCATTGCCTGAGCGATTGCGGCGGGGACGAGGGCGGCCTCGCGCAGCGGCGCCAGCGGCACGAAGACGACCCCGTCTGGGAAAAGCGGTTGCAGCTCGGCGGCGACCTGCACGGCAATACGCGTCTTGCCGACCCCGCCGGGTCCGGTCAGCGTCAACAGGCGGACCTCGCGGCGACGCAGCAGGTCAGCAACGGCGCTTGTTTCAGCCGCGCGCCCGATCAAGCCGGTGAGGTAGCCAGGCAGCGAGCGAGCGGTATCCCCGAGCGTGGCGCCCAGAGGCGACGGGGCACTTGGCCCATCCTTCGACTCTGACTCCGGGGGCAGGTGACCGCTTGCTCTGACGAGCGCAAGGCGGGCACTGGCATCCAGGCCGAGCGCTTCGGCCAACCGCGTCAGGCTATCGAGCCTTGCGCGGCTCAGCCCGCGCTCGATGTCCGACAGGCCGCGCACGCTGAGGCCCGCTCGTTCCGCCAGCGCCTCTTGCGACAGCCCGGCGGTCACGCGGTAGCGCCTGAGTAGGGCGCCAAGGGACAGCTCGCGCGTACTCACCGGTCCTTCCGGTTGCCTCCCTCCGCCGGCCACCGGCGTGAGGAGCATACCACCAGTTGGCCGGTCGCGCGGAGTGTCTCGGCTCCGTGGTCAAAGTGTGGGCGCGGCGCGTGGTGAGCTCGGGTGTCCTGGCGCAGGCTCGAGTGCATGTGCGGAACACTCGTTCAAGAACGCGGCTCGCAGCCTGGGGAGCTCCAGCTCGACCCCTTCGCACCCGAGCTGCTGATCGATCCCTATCCGACGTATGCCAGGCTGCGGGCTCAGCCGCAAGTCTACGTCCGGTCAACCAGAAACCAGCGCCCGTTTCCAGTGTTGAGTCGCTATTCCGACGTCCAGCTCGCCCTGCGTGACCCGCGCTTTGCGCGGTCGGGATTCGGGGACGCGTTGCGGGCGGCACTCGGCGATGGGCCACTTGGCCGGTCGTTCGCCCACTGGATGATCTTCCAAGACCCGCCTGTTCACACGCGCCTGCGTGGACTGGTGAGCCAGGCGTTCTCGCCTCGATCGGTCGAGCGGCTGCAAGGCCAGATCAGCACACTGGTCGATGCGCTGCTCGATGCACTCCGCGGTTGCACGGCTTTCGACCTGATGGCCGAGTTCGCGTACCCCCTGCCGATGCTCGTCATTTCCGAGCTGCTGGGTGTGCCGGCGGCGGATCGCGCCCGCTTCGGCCAGTGGTCCGCGGCGGTGGCCCGCGGCGTCGATAGCGTGATTCGGGAGCAGCCCGATGCGCTGGCCCGCGCCGACGCCGCGGCGACTGGCTTGACTGCCTACTTCCGCGAGTTGATGGCGCGACGCCGTCGTACCCCGGCAGATGACCTTCTCAGTCGCCTGGCTGTTGCCGAGCAGCAGGGTGATTCCCTGAGCGAGGACGAGCTCCTCGCTACTTGCGTGATGCTGCTGGTGGCTGGCCACGAGACGACGGTCAACCTGATCGGCAATGGACTCCTGGCCTTGTTTCGTAACCCCGACCAGCTTCAGCGGCTGCGTGGGGAACCGGGCATAGCCAGCCCCGCGGTCGAGGAACTGCTGCGGTTTGATAGCCCGGTCCAGCGCACCGGGCGGGTGGCCACCGTCGACGTGGAGCTCGGCAACCGGCAGATCATTCGGGCAGGCGATCGCATTACTCTGCTGCTTGGCGCGGCTAACCGCGATCCGATGCAGTTCGCAGAGCCGGATCAGCTGGACCTCGGTCGTGCCAATGCTGGGCGACACGTCAGCTTTGGGAGCGGCATCCATTATTGCGTCGGCGCACCCCTGGCCCGCCTGGAGGCGCAGATTGCGCTGCCGAGGCTGCTGCAGCGTTTCCCCAACTTGCGCCTACTGAGCGAGGCCGTCGCCTGGCAGCCGACCTTCGGCTTGCGTGGGCTGCAGGTACTGCCAGTCGCCATCTAGTCTGCCAGTGCGGGGACTGCGACGAAATCCAGCAGAAGTTACGGATGGGCAAGTCCACCTGGCCGACGATCCTGGAAAGCCTCAAGGAACGCGGGACAGCAAGCTCGCAGCAACGAGCGGACGGGTTGGAACGTGTTCCTGTTCCAGGCCGCGTCTTGCAGCTGTGCTCGCGCTAGCACGGCAATCCCCGCGTCCGTGTGCGGTTTCTGATCCCAGAGCATCATCACGTCGGGTAATGGTAGCGGCGTGTGGCGCTCAAGCCGGGTGTGGCTCTGAGGAGGCGCCCGCACAGCCGCAGGTGGCTGCCGTACACGGACACCCGACACGCGGTTGTAGCTTCACCTCATTCGGCTCAGGCGGACCCACGTCTCAAAGTGCAGAATACCGGCATGGATATTGGCATTGGCCTGCCGGCCACGATCCCTGGAATCGAAGGGCGCCGCCTGCTCGAATGGGCCCAGTGCGCCGAGGAGCGTGGCTTCACCAGCGTTGGCGTGATCGATCGTCTTGTTTACGACAACTTCGAGCCACTGATCGCATTGACCGCGGCGGCGAGCGTCACCGAGCGCGTGCGACTAGTGGGTCACTTGACCGGAAGTACGCCATTGATCCATGAACTGGAGTCGGCGGCGTAATGGTGTACGTGTGCATGCGCCAGATCCGCCGAGTGGATGGCGGCGTTGGTGGGCGCGTTGGCGGCGGAGTTGACGGTTGCCACGCCACTCGAAGGGAGTTGGATCGGTGTTCCAGGCCCGAGCAGTGGCCTCCAACCATTCGATCAACTCCGCCGTGTTGGTTGGGGTCTGACCTGCGAGTGCACGCGTGGCCAAGATTCGCTGGATGGATTCGGTCATGTTCAACCAGG
>JAFAOS010000472.1 GCA_019247515.1 Chloroflexota bacterium
ACACCGAGTGGATGACGCCGAGCGCCGTATAGCAGTCGGGAATCGTCTGTACGAGCACCCGCACGGCGAGCTGGTCGTAGATCTGATCCACGTCCACGCCACGCCGCTGCATCTTGCGATAGATGCTATAGATGTGCTTCGGCCGCCCCGAGAGGTCCGCCTGCAGGCTGTGCTCATCGAGATGTCCGCGCAGCGCTTCGATCACGCGCTGGATGTACTTCTCGCGCTGGACGCGCCGGCTCGCCACTTTGTCGGCGATCTCGTGGTACTTCTCGGGCTCGAGATGGCGAAACGAGAGGTCCTCGAGCTGCCACTTCAACTCCCAGATGCCCAGGCGGTTGGCAAGCGGCGCGTAGATCTCCATGGTCTCCTGTGCCACGCGCCGACGCTTGGCCGGCGGGCGGTACTGGAGCGTCTTCATGTTGTGGAGGCGATCGGCCAGCTTGATCAGGACCACGCGAATGTCCTCAGCCATGGCCAGGAACATCTTGCGCATGTTCTCGGCCCACAGGTCCTGGCCATTCATCCGCGGCAGGTCGGTGTCACCTTCGACATGCAGGAACTGCATCTTGTCGAGCTTGGTGACGCCGTCAACCAGGCTCGCCACCTCGCGTCCGAAGCGGCTTTCCAGCTCGCTCATCGGCACGCCGCAGTCTTCGGAAACGTCGTGACACAGGGCAGCGACGATTGTGGCGGTGTCCATGTGGATGCTGGCGAGGGTCTCGGCTACTGCCAGCGGGTGGTTGATGTACGGCTCGCCCGATTCACGCAGCTGCGGGGCATGCGCTTCCGCGGCGAACGCGTAGGCGCGCTTGATGGTCTCGACGTCGGGCGGCGAGAGATATTTGCCGACGTCGTTGAAGAGCGTCCGTGGACTGCGAGCGCCAACGGACGACGCAACGGCAGGAACAGGATTCGTAGCGGTAGCCATGGTGACCGAGAGACCGGGGTCTCACAGTTTACAACCGCCCCGCGGGTGTTCGTCTTCCGCGCTTCAGGCCCGATCGCCGCTGGCCGCCAGGCGCAGGGTCAGGAGGGCCATCACCTTGGCCGCGGCGACCAGATCGGCCACCGCCACATGCTCGTCGGGCTGATGCGCCAGCACGAGCCGCCCGGGCCCGTAGGCGATGCACTCCTGGATTCCCGCCCGGCGGACGACGTGCTTCTGGTCGAACGTGCCGGGACTGACCATGAAGGCCGGCTCGACTGCCAAGGCATCGCGAATTGCCTGCCCGGCTGCCTGCGCAAGCTCGCCCCTTTGGTCGCCGAGCAGCGGGTCGACGCGCATCATGTCCTTCAGCTCGTACGCGACGCCCTGTTTATCGAGGACGGCGACGATCTCGGCTCGCACGTCTTCGAAGCGCTCCTCATGTATGAAGCGCCGATCGAAGACGGCCGTGCAGCGATCGGGCACGGTCGGGGTCTGCCCGCCTCCAGGCGTCTGGCCCGCGTGAATCGAGTTCAGGTTGAGGCTCGGACGGCGCGCCTGGGGCGGCTCGACGGGCGCGCTTGACTCGCGCCCAGCCAGCGCCGGCTTCAGCTCGGTTTCGAGCGCATGGACGAGGCGGGTCATCTGCTCGGCGGCGTTGACGGCCAGTCCGGGCATGCTGCCATGCCCGACGCGCCCCAACGTGGTCAGCTCGAACCAGTACACGCCGCGATGCCCGATGCAGACCCGCTCGGGATCGAGCGGCTCGGTAATCACCACGTAGCGCTGGCGCGTCGGGCTGAGGTGGGCTCGATCGCACAACCACGCCACGCCGGCGAAGCCGCCACTTTCCTCGTCCGCGGTCGCGCTCTGCTCGACGGCGCACCGCAACGCGACGCCCGATCGACGTACCGCCTCGACCGCGAAGATGGATGCGGCGATGCCGGCTTTCTGATCGCAGGCGCCGCGCCCGTAGATGCGTCCGTCGCGCAGCTCAGCGGCGAAGGGGTCGACGGTCCAACCCGTGCCCGGCGGCACCACATCGTAGTGCCCATTGAAGTGCAGCGCCGGCTGTTCGCCACGGCCGAGACGACCGACGACGTTCAGTCGTGGACGCTGGGGCGCGTGCTCGGGCAAACCATCCGCGCCGAGGATGACCACGTCATAGCCGAGCTCCTGAAGCTTGCTGGCGACGAGCCGTGCGCACTCCGCGTAACACTCGCCCGGGGGGTTGACGGTCGGGATGCGCACGAGCGCCCGCGTGAACTCGACCAAGGCCCCGCCCTGCTGGTCGACCTGGTCGAGTACGGCCCGCTCGAGTGGCGTGCGCACTACTTGCCGACCGCCGGGACGCCGTGGAGCGGGGTCGCGGCGCGTACGCCACGGACGATCGCTTCGGCGACAACCTCGGCCGCGGCCTGGCCAAGGGCGAGCAGGTCGGCGGCTTGCGGCAAGTCGGCCTCGTCGGTCGGCAGCGAGATGGCGAAAAGCGAGTCGCCGTCGAACAGCGTGTGCGCCGGGCGGATGGCCAGCGCGAGCCCGTCGTGACCGAGCGTGGCGAGACGATTGACACCGGCCGAATCCAGCCGCGCGGTGGTGGCGATCACGCCGATGGTCGTGTTCTCGCCCGCGACAGGCGATTGCATCTCACCCTGTGTGCGCGCGAGCGCAATCGCGCGCCCGGTCGCCGGCTCGTAAATCCCCCCGAGCGCGTTGACCGCGACCAGCGCACCGACGATCGTGCCGTCCTCGAGGCGGCGCGCCGCACTCCCGATGCCGCCCTTGATCGCGCCCTCGAGTCCACGCGACTTGGCGACGGTCGCGCCGGTGCCGGCGCCGAGGCTGCCTTCGGCGACCTCCGCGCCACTTGCCGTCGCGCACGCCGCGTAGCCAGCCTGCGCATCAGGTCGAACGTCGCCTCGACCGATCCCCAGGTCGAACAACGCCGCCGCCGAGACAATCGGCACCACACCCGAGCGCATCCGCACGCCCACGCCGCGTTCCTCCAGAAAGCGCATCACGCCTGTTGCCGCGTTCAGTCCAAAGGCCGAGCCGCCCGTCAACAGGACCGCGTGGGCGCGCCCGACCGTGCTGCCGGGTCGCAAGAGGTCGGTCTCGCGGGTGGCGGGCGCCGCGCCGCGCACGTCGACGCCCACCGAGACGGCACGTTCGCACAACACCACCGTGCAGCCGGTCGCCGCCTGGAGGTCGGTCCAGTGGCCGATGCGAATGCCCGGTACTGACGCGATCGACAGCGCCGCCATACGTCCACTGAGGCTAGCATCGACGCCAGATGCCGCCTTTCGCCCAGTTGCGCGCCGCGTTCATCGGGGCGCTGAACATGGACCAGATCGTGCGCGTGCCACAGCTTCCCCGCCCTGGTGAGACCGTCCTGGGCGGCGACCTGCTGCGCGCGCCCGGCGGCAAGGGCAGCAACCAGGCGGTCGCGGCTGCTGGCCTGGGCGCGTCGGTGGCGATGATCGGCCGAGTGGGACGCGACGCGTTCGGTCGCGAGCTGAGCCGCAGTCTGCGCAGCGTCGGCATCTCGACGCGCTGGGTGCGGGCTTGCGAGCGGCCGACGGGCACGGCGTTGATCTTCGTCGACCAGCGCGGCGAAAACGCCATCGCCGTGTCGCCCGGCGCCAACGAGCAGCTGCTCCCAGAGGACATGCCGCGCCGAGCGATCGCCGCCACCGACGTGCTCGTCGCCGCTCTGGAAGTGCCGCTAGCTTCGATCGAAGAAGCCTTTCGGGTGGCGCGGGCGGCGGGCGTCAGGACAGTCCTCAATGCCGCCCCCGCCCAAGCGCTGCCCGGCTGGATGCTCGAGCTGTGCGACGTGGTGATCTGCAACGAGACCGAGCTGGCAACCCTCGTCGGTCGGGTCGTCCCACTTGGGTCCGAAGTCGAAGCGGCCCGGTCGCTGCGCGGTTTCGCGGAGCAGGTGATGGTGGTGACGCTCGGCGAACGTGGCGCCCTGGCGGTATCGCACGATGCGGTCGTCGAGCAGCCGCCTTTTGCGGTGCGCGTCGTCGACACGGTGGGTGCTGGCGACGCGTTCGTGGCCGGCTTCGTGGTGGGCCGCTGGTTCGACGCGGGCATCGGTCCCGCGCTGCGGTGGGGCTGCGCAGCGGGGGGCCTGGCCACCACCCGGCCCGGCGCGCAGCCGTCGATGCCCGGGCTCGGGCAGCTCGAGGCGCTCCTGAATTCGGGCTAGCCCGCCACGATGCGCCAGACCAGCGCGGCGAGCGCGGCCAGGCCGAACAGCAATCGCAGGTGCCGCAGGCCATCGCGCGCGTCGGTAAACCAGCGGCGCTCGTCGTCGCTCATCGAGCTGCCCGAGACCGTGAGTCGAGCGCCAAAGCTGGCGTAGCCGACGACGACGAACGCGAACCAGCCGGCGAGAAACAGGAACGCGGCGAGCCGGCTCCACAGCTCGCCCATCAGCACGGCGAGCACGGCCATGAGGATGAACACGAACTCGTAGAAGAAGATCACGTGGTTCCGCAGGTCAGCCCTCAGGCGCTCGAGGCGTCGCGCAGGAGGTCGTCCTGCTCCGCCAGCGCGCGAAGGTTTCGAAAGGTGAAGATGCCCGTGTCATGTCCGTTACGCCATGTCGGTTTGACCGCGTAGCGGCCGACGAGCTCAAGGTCGACCATCTCCGTCTCGTCTGGCCTGAGCTCCTTGCGAGTTTGCAGCTCACCGGCGAATTCGCCTTCACCTGAGCACGTCGCGCACGGACACCGCCAGCGCAGGTACTCCCAGTCGTAGTCGCTGCGACGACCGTCTGCCCACACGAAGCGCATCCGTCGACCGCTCGAATCCAGCTCGATGTCGGTCGGCGTCGTGGCGCCAGGCGTCCCGGTCATCGTTCTGAAGCCTACAATTTCGACGCTCCCGTGCATGCAGCGCTCGAAGTGCAGGACCCCGCGCATCCGGAGCAGTCGACCCGCACGCTGACCGAGGCGCCGAGCACGCGATGGGGGGCGCCACCCGGCGAAGCATGGCTATGGTTGGCGGGGCTGCTGCTCGTCATCAGCCTGTCGGTCGCCGACGGGGTGCTGACCAACGCCGTCGCATACGAGCGGGACACCAGCGTCTTCTATTTTCCGTTGATGAGCTGGCTCGGGCAGCAGCTTCGGAGTGGGACATTGCCGCTGTGGACGCCGCAATTCTTCGGCGGCTATCCGATCTTCGCCGACGGCGAGATTGGCCTCGCGTACCCACCTGTCCTCCTCGCGCTGCTGACCTTGCCACCCGAGCGAGCCTTCATCGCCCTCCGCCTCCTGCACCTGGCGCTGGCCGCGTGCGGCATGTTCTTCCTGGCGCGCACCTGGCGATTGCCCTACCAGAGCGCGGTTCTGGCGGGCATCGTCTTTTCGCTGGGCAACTTCCTCCAGGCGCAGATCCACCACGAGAACATCGTGCGCACGGCCAGCTGGCTGCCACTCATCCTGGCGTGCGTCGAGAAGGGGCTCCGGGCGGCCGTCTGGCGTTCGCGGCTGCGCTGGACCGCGCTCGGGGTGATTTGCCTCGGACTGGCCGGCCTGAGCCTGCATTCGCAAGTGCTGGCGATCGAGCTGCTGATCCTGACGGGCTATGGCGCCTTCCGCTGGGGGATCGGACCCCTGGGCGAGCTCTTTCCGGATGTACTGGCGTCTGGCGCGGCCGGCTCGTCCAATGGTCGGCTCGGCGTGGTTTTTACGGTCGTGTCGCGCCGCCGCTGGCTGACCCGGTTGCTGGGCGTCGCCAGCGTGTGTCTGCCGGTCGTGGTCTGTGGCCTTGGCCTGGCCGCGGTCCAACTCGTCCCGCTGGTCGAGCTGGCCAGCTTCTCGGCTCGCGGCAACGGCATTCCGTACGACCAGGCGGCCGCCTACTCGGTCACCCCATACGGGCTGCTCCAGCTGGTCTTTCCCTACTTCTTCCGCGGCCCCGGCAGCCTGCAGTGGGGTCTGTGGACGCACTGGGAGTCCTACGTCTACATCGGGCTCGTGCCGCTCGTACTGGCGGTTGTCGCGCTGGTGTGTGCCCGCCGCCGCGAGGTCGTCGGCTGGGCCGTGTTCGGCACCGTCGGGCTGGTCCTATCACTGGGCCAGTACAGCCCGATCAACGTGCACTACCTGCTGTGGCTGCTGCCTGGCTTGTCGGGCTTGCGAGCGCCCGGCCGATTCACGTTCGTGGTCATGCTCGCCGGGGCCATGCTGGCGGCCTACGGCCTGGCCTGGCTGATGACTGGCGCCGACGATTCGCTCTCACGCCTCCGCGTGCGCCGCGTCGTCAGGAGCCTGGTCTGGACGACGCTGGCGTTGACGCTGCTCCTGGGCGTGCTGCACGTCGCACTCCTGATCTGGCCGCTTCCTGCCCGATCGGTGATCGACGCCATCTACCTGTCACTCCCGCGCGACACGTACCCGCTCTCCAACGACGACGTGTTCAACGGTCTCGCGTGGTCCACGAACCTCCACAACCCGCGTGTGCTGGTCGGGCTGGCCGGCCTGGCGGCGATCGCCGCCGCCATCTGGCTCTGGCAGCTGTCACCCTGGCGCCGCTGGCGCGCCTGGCGGGGATGGCCCAACGTCTTTCTGGCGCTCGCGGCGATCGACCTGCTGACCTTTGGCTGGGCCATTCACCCACGCGAGTCTCTGGCGACGATCTCGGCCGAGCCAGCAGCGGTTCGCCAGGTCGAACAGCTGCCCGCGGCCGACGGCGCGCCGAATCGCGTGCTGGCCTCGCCTGTGCTCAATCAGGTTGCGGCGGACCGCCTCGCTCCGTTCGGCACGGTGCAAGAAGCCAACGGCTACAGCTCGCTGCAATTCATCTGGCATCGCGACTACCTCGGCCGCGTGCTGTACGCCGATGACGCGCTGCTCGACCTCTGGGACGTGCGCTACATCCTCGATCCCGCGCGATTCGGCAAGCTCTCCAGCTTCGGCGGCGTCCAGTACCTGCCTCAACAAGCGCTGCTCCATGCACCTGCTGGCGGCGCCCTCGCCCAGCAGAGCTTCACGTTGACTGGCCAATCGCCGATTGTCGAGATGCGCCTCGTGACGGCGCTCGTCGACGCGGTGCAGGTGCCCCAGGGTGCACCAGTCGCCGAGCTCGAGCTGCGCGATGGCAGCAACAGCGTTATTGCGACGGCCGAGCTGCAAGCTGGCCGCGACAGCATGGACTGGGCCTGGGACGTGCCGTCCGTGCGCGCCGCCGTCCAGCACCAGCACGTGCAGGTCGCGGGCACGACGACCGAGGACGGCGGCCCGCCGCCGAGGACCCGCAGCCTGTCGTTTTCTGACTTCATGCTCGACCCGGCGATCAGCGCGTCGACGCTCACTATCCGCGCCGTCGCAC
Source organism: Chloroflexota bacterium (assembly GCA_019247515.1). Lineage (GTDB taxonomy): Bacteria > Chloroflexota > UBA6077 > UBA6077 > CF-72 > CF-72. The sequence continues at coordinate 7,271 of JAFAOS010000472.1, forward strand.
CGGCGGGCGAGTTCGTCCTCTACGGCGCGGGGCTCGTGGGCAGCGACGGCTCGATCACGCAGCTCTTCGGCAGGACGGACACCAAGTATCGCCAGGTGTACGCGGACGACGAGATGCGCGTCCTGGAGAACACGGCGGCGTTTCCGCGCGCCTTCGTGGTGCCCACCGCGCGGGTCGCGCCCAGTCTTGGTTCAGCCCTCAGCCAGATGATCCACCAGCCGTTTCAGCCCGACCAGGAGGTCATCCTGGCCGACGACACGACCACCCAGGCGACCGGGTTGGCCACCGACCGTGGCGGGCACGGCACCGCGCGCATTGCGGCGTACGCACCTGACGACGTGCGCGTCCACACGTCGGCCGATGCCGACGCCTGGCTGGTCCTGAGCGACACGTACTATCCAGGCTGGACCGCCACTGTCGACGGGCAGCCGGCCGCGGTTCTGCGCGGCGATGTCCTGTTTCGGGTCGTGCCGGTACCGGGCGGCGAGCACGACATCGAGCTGCGGTTCGAGCCCAGCAGTGTCAGGATCGGACTGGCAATCAGCCTCGCGTGCCTCGTCTGCCTGCTGGCGGCACTGGGTCTGGCTGGCAGACCTGCGCGGCGAAGGCGTACAACCTGAACCAGGACCTTGCTCAGGGGTACGCTGCTGTACCTTGCCAACAGGCGGCCCGTGTACCGCCTGGTCATGCGTCACGATCTCTTACGGGGCTTGACGCAGCGCTACGTGGCCGGCGAAGAGCTTGCCGACGGCATCGTGGTCGCCCAGGCGCTGAACACCCAGCGCCTGCAGGTCAGCCTCGATCACCTGGGCGAAAGCGTCACCAGCCCAGCCGCCGCGGACCGGGCCGTTACCGCGTATCTGCAGGCTCTCGAGGCAATCGCCAGCGAGGACGTGGACGGCAACATCTCGCTCAAGCTGACCCAACTGGGCCTCGATCAGTCGCGCGACATGTGCGTGTCCCACCTGCGCCAGATCCTCGAGCGCGCACGGGCGTTGAACACGTTCGTGCGCATTGACATGGAGTCCTCGGCCTATACGCAGCGCACGCTCGACGTGCACCAGGAGCTCTGGAAGGCCGGCTTCGACAACGTCGGCATCGTGCTGCAGGCGTACCTGTACCGCACAGCGGCCGACGTCGAGCGGGCCATCGAAATGGGTGTGCCGGTGCGCCTGTGCAAAGGCGCGTACCTGGAGCCGGCCAGGGTTGCGTACGCCGACAAGGCCGAGGTCGACGCGAACTACGCGCGACTCATGGAACGGCTGCTGGTCGGCGGCAAGCATCCGGCGATCGCCACGCACGACGAGCGCCTGATCGAACGCGCGCGGCAGATCGCTCGCGAGCACAACGTGGAACACGAGAAATTCGACTTCGAGATGCTGTTTGGGGTGCGGCGTGATCTGCAGCTACGACTGGTCGAGTCCGGGTATCGGGTGCGGGTGTACCTGCCATATGGCCAGGAGTGGTACCCGTACCTGGTGCGCCGACTCGCGGAGCGGCCCGCCAATCTTGCCTTCTTTGTGCGGTCGCTGCTGGCGGAGGCGCTGGCGGGGCGGCGCAACGGCCACCCCTGATCGGGGCGTCGACGGCCGAGGCTAGAAGGAGGCGAGAACTGCGTTGGGCAAGATCTTCAGGCGGCCTGCGATTCGAGTAGCTCGCGTTCGCGGCGTCGCTCCTCGATCAGTCGCTTCGGGGGTCGACCACGGCGGGGTCGCTCCTCGAGCCAGTTGTAGTCCTCATATCGGCGGGTGACGACGTCAGTTTCATCGAGGAACAGTGGTCCGCCGCATCGGTCGCAGCGCAGGCGGCGCCAGTTGGCGATCTGGACGGCCTCGTTCTCGTCGCGGCCGGTTTGGCGGAAGAAGACGGGGCTGCCCGAAGGCCTGGCGCCCGTCAAAGACTGCTCACTCTCGATGGAACCTGACACGCTGCCGCACATGTAGCACTTCAGATCGGCCACGAAGAACGTGCGCCGCTGGGGTTTGACCCAGGTGTGGGCTTGCTCAGGAGAGGTCATGGAGGGCGGAAAGTCCTTTCGGCTAGGTCTAGAACATGTGGACGCGCGTGACTATTCCTGACTGGGGAGTTTTTGACCCGGTACCAAGGTCCGGGTGACAGTAGGGGAGATGCCTGACTGCCAGCCCCAGCTCAGAAGATCTACGGTTTCTGAAATGTCCACGAAGCTGGTTGAGCGCGGTGCGCGCATTCGCCGCACGAAATGGGTCGAATTGTCGTGTATGTTGTGCGGCGAAGCGGTAGCCACCCTCGAAGGCGGGACCTTGTTGCGGCCGCGGACGGCCAACAGCGCTCGAGTGCTGGGTGCTCGCGTGGTGTGCGGTCGGTGTGGCGGCAGTCTGTCGCCCACGGACCAGGGTGAGCGAGTTCACTTCGTCTGATCTCTTAGACGCCGCGGCGGCCAGGCTTGTTGCGGGCCGCCGACGGTTGGCGCGTTAACGCTTCAAGACTGCTCGGGCTTGCCGCCGGGCAGCGCTCGCATACACGCGCCGCGCACGTGGCCTTGAACAGCTGCAGCAGTCCCTGCTGCTGGCAGGCGCCTCGAAAACGGACGCCTGGCATGCCCAGCTGCGCGGCCATGTAGCGCACCACGCGATTGCGCGGTTCGCCAGGCAAGCGTTCGAACAGCGCCTCGGCCTCGGCCAGGCCCATGGCCGAGGCGAAGGGCACCAGCACATTGACGGCGATGATCTGTGCCCGGCCGCGGCCGATCCACGGCGCGGCGCACGTCACCTGCCAGAGCTTCGGGCGGCGCACGGCGGCTGCCCGGCCCACGTGGTCCAGGACCTGGTCGGCCAGTCCGCGGCGGCGGCCGCCGCCCGCCGCGGTGCTCCAGCGCGCCGCGACTTCGGCCAGGCCGCGGCAGCGCACCTCGGGCGCGTTGGCGGCGCGCACCTGCGCCCTATCCCAGCTCGAGCGCTGCAGCGCCGGGCGAACACCCAGGCTCCGCTGCAGCGCTCGCCAGGCGTGTGCTTCGGGCAACGTGGCTTCGGCGAGCAGCCCGGCCGTGCCCAGCAGCAGACCGGCCAGGCCGACCGGCCCGCGATCGGCCATCACCGCTGCCGCGAGCGACCACGGCACCGCCTCCGCCAGTTGTCCGAACGGGCGCGTGTTGCGCTGAAAGCCCAGCGCCTCACACACGCCGCGCCACACCACCTGATCCGGCTCGACCACGCTCAGGTCGCCCTCGAAACGCGCCGCCCGCGCCCGGAACCGCTCGCGGCCGGCGGCCTCGACGATCTGCACCACCGACGCCGCCTCGCGCACGCACGGCGCGACCTCCCGCGCGCGCCGCGGCCAGGCATCGGCCAGCCCGGGCGTGCCTGGCGGGGCTGGCGGGCCTGGCAGCGGCTCGAGGCGGACCGTCGGCACGTGCTCGCCCAGGCCATCCAGGGCCAGCACGTCCGCCACCTGCACCACGTGCAGCATCACGCCGGCATACGCCCGGTCTCGCGCATGGCGGTGGGCGGCCCAGCTGCTGGCCCGCACGTGCACCTCCACGTCGCCGCGAATCAGCGCCCCGCTCGCATCCGCCAGCACCGCCCCCACGAAGTCCGGCCCCGGCCCGCCCCAGCGCCGGCCGGGGAACACCACCCGCAGGTGGCGGCCACAACAATCCACCAGGTAGCGGCCCGCATACGCGCGCAGCTCCCAGGTATCGGCAAGCTCGTCTTCTGAGAGCAGCGGCCGCGGCGCTGAGCCGCGCAATGGAAGATGTGAGAGTGGTGTCCACACCCGCAGCTTGCGTCAGCAGGCGTCTCACGAAGCGTCACACGCGACGCGAAAAGCGTCTCACGCCGAAGAAAAAGCGTCTCGCGGACGTCACAAAAAAAGCGTTGCTACTCGGCTGCCACCGGCCAGGAGCCGAGCACCTTCAAAAACACGGTGTGCTCCTCGGCTCTGGCCAGCGCCCGCCGCACGCGCTCCTCCGCAACGTGCCCGTCCAGCTCGATGAAGAACAGGTAGTCCCACGCCCGCCGCTTGGACGGGCGCGACTGGATGCTCGACAGGTTCACCGCGTTGCTCGCAAATGCGTCGGCCAGATCGCGTAGCGCGCCCACCCGATCGCGAATCGAAAACACCACCGCCGTCTTGTCGCGGCCCGTTGCCGCTTCGCTGGCCGAGCGCGCGAGGACCAGGAAGCGCGTGACGTTGCCCGCGATGTCCTGGACATTGTCGGCCAGGACGTTGAGCCCGTACACGTCGCCCGCGATACGCGGGCCGATCGCCGCCACCGTGCCCGTCGTGTCCTGGGCGGCTAACTCGGCGGCTTTGCCATTGCTCGTCGACGGCAGAACCGCCACCCCGGGCAAGTGCTCGGCCAGCCACAGCCGCGTCTGGCCAGCCGTCTGCGGGTGGCACAGCACGCGCTTGATCGTCTCCAGCGAGCTCGCCCGCGAGACCAGCGCGTGGGCGATCGGGATGCTCACCTCCGCGCAGATCTGCAGCGACGTGTCGACCAGCCGGTCCAGCACCTCGTTGACAGGACCTTCCGTCGAGTTCTCGAAGGCCACCAGCCCGTAGTCGGCCGCGCCTTTTTCGACGCTCGAGAAGACCTCGCTGTGCGTCTGGCAGGGCTCGAGCTCCGCGGCGCTGCCGAAGCGGTCGACCGCCGCCTGGTGGCCAAATGTGGCCATCGGTCCCAGGTGCGCCACGCGCGTCGGACGCTGCAGTGCGCGCGACGTGGACAGGATCTCGCGGTAGATGGTCGCCAGCGCGTGCTCGTCGAGCGGCCCGCGGGCTGACTGGACGTGCGCGAGCACCTCGGCCTCGCGATTGGGAACGAAGATCGGCGCGGAGTCGCCGCCATTCTTGGTCTGACCCACGCGCAGCGACAGCGCGGCCCGCTCCTGCAGCAGTTGGGCAAGCTGCTCGTCGAGCGCATCGATGCGCGCGCGCAGGTCGCCAAGGGACTCAGCACTGGTGGCAGGCTGGCGTTCGGGGCGACTCACGGCACCTCACATTACACGTTTTCTGGATCGGCCGAACTCCTAGACTACTGGCGTGACGCTGAGCAGCGCCGCCGTTGGCGAGTGGGCCGAGCTGACCGAGCGCTACGCGCAGCTGGTCGAAGCGATCAATCGCGCCAACCACCTCTACTACGTCCTCGACGCGCCCGAGATCGCCGACGCCGAATACGACCGCCTCATGGAGGAGCTGCGGGCGATCGAGTCCGAGCATCCCGAGCTCCAGTCGCCCGATTCGCCCACCCAACGCGTCGGCGCGGGCCCCGCGGCGCAGTTCGCGGTCGTGCCGCATCGCGTGCCGATGCTCAGCCTGGCGAACGCCTTCACTGCCGACGCGCTGCGCGCCTGGCACGAGCGCATCACCCGTCTGCTTGGACGCGAGGTGCGCGATTTCACGATCGAACCCAAAATCGACGGGCTGGCGATCATGCTGCGCTACGAGCAGGGCCGCTTCAGCATCGGCGCCACGCGCGGCGACGGCTCGCAAGGTGAAGACATCACCGCCAACCTGCGCACGATCCGCAGCGTGCCGCTGACGCTCAGTCCGGACCCGCCGCCGCCGAGCTATCTCGAGGTGCGCGGCGAGGTGTATCTCTCACAGACCGCCTTCCAGAGGATCAACGACGAGCGCGCCGCGGCCGGCCAGCCGCTGTTTGCCAACCCGCGCAACTGTGCCGCGGGTTCGGTCCGCCAGCTCGACTCGCGCATCACCGCCCGACGGCCGCTGGACGTGTTCATCTATGCCCTGGGCGAGGCAGAGGGCTGGCAGCCACGCACCCAGTGGCAGATGCTCGAGGCCTTCGCCAGCTGGGGCTTTCGCACGAACCCCAACAACGCCCGCGCGCAAACCATCGACGAGGTCGTCGCGGCGTGCGCAGACTGGGAGCATCGTCGCGAATCGCTGGCGTATGAGATCGACGGCGTGGTCGTCAAAGTCAACGATCTCGACGTGCAGAGTGAGCTCGGCGCCGTTGGGCGTGAGCCGCGCTGGGCCATCGCCTTCAAATTCCCGCCTGTCCAGGCGACGACGGTCCTTCGCTCGATCGAGGTGAACGTCGGGCGCACCGGCAGCCTCAACCCGTTCGCGGTCCTGCAGCCGGTGCAGGTGGGCGGGGTGACCATCTCCCAGGCGACCCTGCACAACGAAGACGACATTCGGCGCAAGGACATTCGTGTCGGCGATACCGTGCTCGTGCATCGCGCGGGCGAGGTCATCCCGCAGGTGATCGGTCCGATCCTGAGCAAGCGACCACCGGATGCCGTGCCGTATGCGCTGCCCACGATCTGTCCGGTGTGCGGGTCCCCCGTCGTGCGCCCCGAAGGCGAAGCGATGGCGCGTTGCACGGGCGGCTTTGCCAGGTGCGTCGCGCAACGCTTCGAGTTGCTGAAACACTTCGTCAGCCGCGGCGCGATGGACATCGAGTCCGTCGGCGAGAAGCTCGCCTGGTCGCTGGTCATCGACAACAAGCTCGTGTACGACCCCAGCGACCTCTACGCGCTCTCCAAAGACCAGCTCGTCGCGCTGGAGCGCGTTGGCGACAAGAGCGCCCAGAACATCCTGGACAACATCGAGGCCAGCAAGAAGCGGCCGCTCACGCGCGTGCTGTACGCGCTGGGGATTCGCTACGTCGGTTATCAGACGGCGGAGCTGCTGGCGCGCGCGTTTGGCACGATGGACCATTTGCGGCAGGCTTCGCTGGAGGAGATCGTGGGCGTCGAGGGTATCGGACCCAAGATTGGGGAGAGCGTCCACGCCTGGCTGCACGATGCCGACAACCTCCACATCGTGGACAAACTCGTCGCCTTCGGCGTCAACATGACCGAGCAGGCAGCGACTCGCGGCGGTCCGCTGGCGGGGCTGACGATGGTGGTAACGGGCCGTCTGGAGCGCCAGTCGCGGTCGCAGATCGAACAGCGCATCAAAGAGCTCGGGGGCGCGGTGGGCGATTCGGTTTCGAAGAAGACGAGCTACCTGGTGGCTGGCGAGGACGCCGGCTCCAAGCTCGAAAAGGCAAAGAAGCTGGGCACACCCATTATCGACGAGGCCGGGTTCGAGGCACTGATCGAGGAACGCTCCAACGTCTGAGCGTTGCCCGTGGGCGGACAGCGACCCGGCGATGCGGGCGTATCACGACCTCGAATGGGGCGTGCCGCTGCACGACGAACGCGCGCTGTTCGAGCTCCTCATGCTGGAAGGCGCCCAGGCGGGGCTGAGCTGGAGCACGATCTTGAGGCGTCGCGAGGGCTATCGGGCGGCCTTCGCGAACTTCGAGGTCGGCCGGGTGGCTGACTTTGGCGACGCGGACGTGGAGCGCCTGATGACCGACACCGGCATCGTCCGCAACCGACAGAAGATCCTGGCGACGATCTCCAACGCGCGCCTGGTGCGTGAACTTCGAGATACGGGGAGCTCCTTCGACCGCCTGGTCTGGTCCTTCGTCGGCGGCCAGCCGCTCGACCACCGCCCGACGAGCATGGCGCATGTTCCCGCGACGACCGCCGAAAGTGAGGCGATGAGCCGGGCGCTGCGCAAACGCGGCTTTGCCTTCGTCGGGCCGACGATCTGCTACGCGTTCATGCAGTCGGCGGGTCTGGTGAACGATCACCTGGTGACGTGCCCGGCCCGGCGGAGCTGACCCCGCTCAGGAGTCGGGTATTTCGAGCACCTGACCGATCTTCAGGCTATCGGGGTTTGGGATGTTGTTGGCGTCGATGATCTGCCAGGTGGTGAGGTGGTAGCTGGCGGCGATGTCCTTGAGCTCGTCGCCAGGCTTGACCGTGTAGGTGCGACCCGTCGCGGGCATGGGTGACGCGACCGCCACTGGCGGCGTGGTGGCCGTCGGCTCCGGCGTCGCGGTGGCCGCGGCCAGCGTCGGCGGCGGCGCTAGATTGAGGGGCGCGGGCCTCGGGGCGACCAGCCGATCACCTGAATCGGGGTTGACGACCGATGACGACGCGCCGAAATTGACTCCCTGCATCAGCGTCAGCGCCACCACGATCAGTGCTAGCGGCGCACACAACGCCAACCCCAGGACGAATCGCTCCGGGCCGGGCACTCGCGCTTGAGGAGTCTGCATGCGAGTCGCTCACTTACCGTCCATTTAGCAGCAAGCATGCCCTCAACTCCTGCTCAAGTGGGTAGGATCACTGGCAAGTGTTGGACCCCGGCAGCGCCGTCCACGTCCGCAAGTTGAAGCCTGGCGGCGCGTTCGACTACGGATGGGATGGCGTGGTCGTGCGCTGCGATGCCGCCGGCATCGTCCTGCGCGCCGAGTTCAACGTCGACGTGGTGGCGCGCGACTTCGCCACCTTTCGCCGAGGCGACGTCTTCGTCGAGTTCTACTACTTCGATCGCTGTTACAACGTCTTCCAGGTCAGCGAGCCTGACGGCACCTTGAAGGGTTGGTACGCCAACGTCGGCTTACCCGCGCAGCTCGACGACGACGCGCACCAGCTGCAGTACGTGGACCTCGCGCTGGATGTCTGGGCGCGGCCGAACGGCGAGTTCGTCGTCCTGGACCAGGCTGAGTTCGACACTTTGCTCGACGAGCACCCCAATCTGGCAGATGCGGCCAGGCGCGGCCGCCAGGCGCTGCTGGAGCTGGTGAGCGCGGGCCAACTGCCACGCTGGAACTCCGACGACCGGCCCTGATGTCGCTGCTCCGCGGGCCACACGCTGGCCGTGGGGCGCCGCGCTTGGCACCTGCGTCGCGACGCTGGCGTACTGGCGGCGGGCGCTCACGCTCGACGGCGCCATCGCCGCGGCCGGCGTTGGCGGCGTGACGTTCACGTGTGGCGGATTGCCCGCGGCGGGCGCTTTGCTGGCCTTTTTCTGCACCTCGAGCGCGCTCTCGCGTGTCGGCGAACGGCGGAAGCGCGGCTTGCCGCTGGCGCAGGCGAAGGGCTCGCGGCGTGACGCGTGGCAGGTGCTGGCCAATGGCGGCGTGGCGACGCTGTGCGCGGTCGCGGGTCAGCCGCAGGGCCTCGTCGGCGCGCTGGCCGCTGCCGGCGCCGACACCTGGGCGACCGAGCTCGGCCTGCTCTCGCGCAGTCCGCCGCGGCTCGTCACCAGCCTCCGCCGCGTGCCGGCCGGCACGTCGGGCGGCGTGACGCCCCTCGGCCTGCTTGCCTCCGTGGGTGGCGCCGTGGCTGTTGGGGCTGGCTACGCCGCCCTTGGTGGCGAGGCGAGCGCGTTGCGCAGGTCGCTCGTGGGCGGGCTGAGTGGCGCGCTGGTCGACTCGCTGCTCGGCGCCACACTGCAGGCCGAGTACTGGTGCGCGGGCTGCCAGTCCGCGACCGAAGACTCGCGGCATCCGCGATGCGGCTCGAGGACACGGCTGCGCCGTGGATACCGATGGTTGAGCAACGACGCCGTCAATGCCCTGGCGACGCTCGTCGGCGCGGGCATTGCCCTGATCTGAACGCCAGACACGGCGGGGCACGTCAGGGGAGGGAGGCTAACGTGCGCCGCCGCGTCGGCTGGGGGGAGAGTTTGTCTCTAATCTCCACCTTAGAACGTGCGCGCGGCGATGCATGTCACGAAGCCGCTACGACCCGTTCTCCGGGACCAAACGCTGGAGCGTTGCCGGCAAGCCGGCGAGGTCGGGCAGTTCGGCGGCACGCGGCAGGTCGCTCCGCTCGTCGAGGCGGTTGATCCACACCGCGGTCAGTCCCAGCTCGTGAGCGGGCGCGAGGTCGTGGAAAGGACTGGCCCCGACATGCACGTGCCTCGAGCGCTCGGCAGCCGTGGTCTCGAAGAACCGTCGCCAGTGAGCGTGGGCTGGCTTGTACGCGCCGGCTTCGGCGGCCGTGATCCGCAAGTCGATCGGGACGCCGATCTGCTCCATCGAAGCCTCCAGCAGGTTCGGGTCGGTATTGGACAGGATCGCCAGGCGCCAACCGCCGTCTCGCAGCATCCGCAGCGCGCCAGGAACTTCGGGGAAGGCCGGCCAGGTCGGCAGGGAGTCGGCAAGCGCGTAGGCGTCCGCGGCATCCAGCGGCAGGTCCTCGACGGCTGCCATCGCTCGCAACGTGCGGGCACCTACTTCCCGATATGTCAGCGAGCGGCCTTCCTGGACCAGCGGCTCGATCGTGTGATGGCGACGCAGCAGCCGCTCGACGTCGGCGTCCGGCCACAGCCGGCGGATCACACGGCGGATGCCGCCGTACCAGTCGATCAGAGTCCCGTAGCAGTCGAAGGTCGCCCAGCGATCGGTCACGAAGCTATTTCTACGTCAGCTGACTGTCGACGACTGCCGGCGCACCCGACTTCTGAACGAATGCGACCTCGCGGATACCGAGTGTTGACAGGAGTTGCTCAGACACGACCAGCAGTGGACCAGGCGCCGGTGCTGTACCGGGGGCTGGCTGCGGATAGGCTGTCCCCGCGGCCGTGTGGAACGTGACGTTCCCCTCCACCTTTTGCAACACCTGATGAACGTGTCCATTCAACACCGTCACCGAACCGAAGCGGCGCAGCTCTGTCAATGCCTGCTCCGCGTCGGTGGTCCCCCAGCCCCAGGTGGGATACAGCGCCCATAGTGGCACGTGCGCGTAGACCACGATCGGCGTGCTCGCACTGAGCGGAGCAAGGTCCGCCTTGAGCCAGTCTAGCTGGTCTTGACCAAGAACTCCAAACCCGCCAGCTTTCAGATTCCAAACGTTGATGAGGCCAACAAAGTGCACGCCGTTGTAGTCGAAGCTGCGCCATCCATTACCAGTGGTGCCTGCGCCGAAGCGGCTCAGGTACGCCTGTCCGTTATCGACAAACGTGTCATGCTCGCCTGGTACATAGTACGCCTGGTCGATTTTGGCAGCTTTGACGATCTGGTCGACCGTATCGTACTGCGCGGGGGCCGACAAGTGGCTTACGTCGCCGGTGTGAAGAACGAAGGCGGGTCGGGTCTTCAGGCGGCCAATACTGTTGATAGCTTTTTGAAATGTGCCGGTTACATCCATATTGGGAACAGCCTTGAAACCGATGTGGCTGTCGCTCACCTGGACGAATGTAAAATCACCGGTCCCCTGACTACTGGCCTGCGGCAAGGTACATGACGACAGCACGCCGCCGGCCAGTGTCCAGACGACGCCAGTGCCGGCCCACGCCATGCACTTGAGAAAGCCGCGACGGTCCACGCCGTCGGCGTGCTGCGCCACTTCGGGCGCCCTGTCCAGCGGGTTCGCGAGGTGGTGGCTGTCGTTGTTGCGGCTCATGTGAATTCCTTACTGGACCGTCACACGGCCCGTCATAAAGGGGTGGATGGAGCAAAAGTAGGTATAGGAGCCCGCCTGGCTAAACGTGAATGAGAAGGTATCGCCGGCCTCCAGGGCCTTGGACCCAAACGAGTTGTCCGAGGCGGTAACGGTGTGCTCGACATCGTCATTGTTTGTCCAGGTGACGACGGTACCCGCCGCCACTGTAATGTCCGCGGGAGTGAAGTTGAAGTTTTCGATGGTGAGCTGCGGACCACCGGGCGCGTTCGGGTCGGCGGTGACCAACGGCCGTGCTGGCGCAAGCGTGGACACGGCCGAGGGTGGCACGGGAGTTGGCAGGCCGGCGGTCGCGGCAATCGAGTTGCTGGGGGCGCAGGCGGCGAAGAGCGGCAGCAAACCAAACAGTGCGCTTCCGACGACAAGTGCGCGCCAGTGCGTGCGTCGGCGCAGGCGTCTCAACAGGTCCATGAACGGATGTCCTTTGCAGATGATGCTCGCGGCGAAGTCCAGGTCGGCTCCGCTTTCACTCGTAGATACACCAGCAAGACGACACCGGATGGGTACAGTTGTAGAGAGCGCCCAACCCCTCGGGATGACAATCTGTATCGCGGCCGGCGGTGTAGTCGTTCTGGTCATGCGAGCCCGATATCGACTCCTGAGTGTTGTCAGTCTTGCGTTGATCCTGGTGAGCGTTGTGTACGCCCTGGGAAGGCCCGCGATCCCAACGGGGTCGAATGCTCCCGCGACTGCCAGCGTGACTGCGACCGCCACCTCCACAAGCCCCGCGCTGCCAGCGGCGGAGGATCTGACGTTTGGGCAGAATGCCGGAAAGGTGCTGATCGGCCTCACGGTCCGCCCCGGCCAGCCTGGAGAAAATACGCTTCTGGTATACGTATCGCCACTGGGAGGTCCGTCGGCGGCGGCCGATGTGCCGCTGCATATGTCCGTCGGCGGCCAGAGCGTCTCGCTCGACACGTGCTCGCGCACCTGCCGTACTGCGACGGTGACCCTCACCGGTGGGGAGCACATCGATGTCGTGGCCGACGGCGCGGACGGCGGCACCGCCGCCTTCGACGTGCCGGCGCTGCCCGCCCCAGATGGAGGGTTGCTCCTGCGGCAGGTGCAAGACCGCATGCATCAACTGCGCACGTATCGGGTGGCGGAAACGCTCGGACCAGCCAATCCAGCGCTGCAAGCCAACTATGTATTCGAGGCTCCCGACCGCATGCAACTGAGTCCCGTCAATGGAGACACGACTGTATGGGTCGGCCCGATGCGGTATACGCGCAAGGCCGATTCCGCCACCTGGGAGGCTGACAACTTCGGCGCCAGCCTGCCGGTACCGAGCTTCATCTGGGATGTGCCGGAGTCCGGCGGCACGTATACCGGCGCACACGTCGTCGACACGGACACCGTCGATGGTGTTCAGACGCAAGTCCTGACGTTCTTCGTGGACCTGCCGCAAACGCCAGCGTGGTTCCGACTCTGGTCAGACGCGAGTGGACTCGTGCATCGTGCCTCGATGCGCGCCCAGGGCCATTTTATGGAGCACCTGTACACCGACTTCGACGCCCCGCTCTCGATCGAGCCACCGCCCAACGTGCCTGCATAGCTTGCGGCCGCATAGGATGTCACCGACCGCTGTCTCGTCAATTCCCAAGCTTCTTCGGAGGAACAGCATGAGCGATACGAGTACCGGCAACGGCAAGGTGGTCGTGAACAGGTCGATGTCGCTCGACGGCTTCATCGCCGGTCCCGGCCACGCGATGAACTGGATTTTCGACTTCATAGCGCCGGACGCGTTCCCGGAGATCGCCGCGGCCACCGGCGCCATGCTCATCGGCCGGCGGACCTACGAGGTGGCCAGAAGGCAGAAGGAGGCCGCCGAGCCTGGCGGCAAAGAATACGGCGGCGGATGGTCCGGACCCGTGTTCGTCCTCACCCACAGGTCGCCGGAGCCGCCGGACGCCGCCAACATGTTCCTCACCGGTGACATCGGGGAGGCGGTCGCCACGGCGCGCGGCGCCGCGGGCGGCAAGAACCTGGAGATCCTGGGCGCCGACGTGGCCAGCCAGTGCTTGCGGCGGGGGCTCGTCGACGAGATCCTGGTGTATGTCCTGCCGGTGCTGCTCGGCGACGGCATCCGCTTCTCGTCGCCGGGCCTCTCCAGGATCGACCTGGAACCGATCAGCAGCACGCGGTCGGGCGTCGTGACTATCCTCCGGTTCCGCGTCCGCAAGTAGTCCGCCGGCTACACTCTGGCCGGTTCGACCCAGGGCGCCAGCTCACGTGTGTGGCCGCCAGCTTTCGAAGTGTCCGCAATTCTTCTATAGAAGAGAAGCAGACTCTTTCAGCAACCTGTCAGGCCCGGCGGGCCATGTTCACGCGCTCGCCACCCAGCCGGCCGGTCACTTTGTCGACGTCGATGATGATGGCCACTCCCCTGCGCTCAGGGTCCGCCCGCTGCTCGACCACCGGCGAGTGGTCGAACACGTGGTCGCGCACTGTCGGGTTGCTATCGACGTGCGCCCGACCCTCGAAGATGAGGTTGCCGCTGCCCCGGGCGTAGTACACCACCGACACGTGCGGATTCTTCTGGATGGCAGTTGGCAACCCGGCGTCCTCGTAGCGCGCCCACACCGCCAGCTGGTCCTCGCTGTAGGCCTGTGTCGTGCCGCGGAAAGACAGCCGGGGTTGGCCCTCCTCGTTGACGTAGCCCAGCACGATCGGCGTGCCGTTATCCATCGCGCCGTTTACGGCGGTCGCCATAGCCTCGGTGATGCGCAGCGGATCGGGCTTCGACGGCGCCGCCCGCAGGCGGCTCTCCAGTACCTGCGCGATCTGACCCTGCGGGTCGAAGGTCATCAGCCAGGTCATGCCTGGGAACTGGCCGCCCGGCGTTTTGGCCGTGATCCGCACGCCGCGCGGCTCCTCCGTTGGCCCTTCCCACTCGGCCACGCCTTCGAGGTGGGCCGCCTCGAGATTCTGGATCACGGCCTGCGGGCCGGTGGCTTCGCCGCGGACAGGCGCCATCATGAAGACGTTCGGCGCGAGTGCCGACGCCACAGCGTCGAACGCTTCAGGCGTGCCAGTTTTCAGCGCGGCCAGGAGTTTATTGGCGGATTCGTGCTTGTCCATTGGCGATTCCGTCTCGGCGCGGCTACCGGTTGCGTCCGAAGATGCGCACCAGGAAGATGAAGAGGTTGAGAAAATCCAGATACAGCGTGAGTGCGCCGAGGATGCTCAGCCGCGCCATCACGTCGTTGCCGCGGGCGGCGACCGTTGGGTCGGCCGCCCACTGCTGGATCTTTTGCGTATCGGCGGCGGTCAGCGCGGTGAAAATGATGACGCCCACCACGCTGATCACCAGGTCAAACTCCGCGCTCTGGATAAAAATATTGACGATCATCGCGATGAGCAGGCCGATCAGGGCCATGAACGCGTAGGTCCCCGTCCGCGTGAGGTCCACGCGGGTCACGGTCGCGGCGATGGTCATCGTGCCAAAGAGCGCGGCGGTGGTGACGAAGGCTGGCACCAGCGTGCCCAGGCCGTAATGCAGGACCAGCAGTGACAGTGAGAAGCCAGTCAGCGCGGAGTAGGCGATGAAGATGACACCCGCCGCCGGAACAGACAGCCTGAAGATCGCGCCGGCAAGCGTGGCGACCAGCATCAGCTGGAGGAAGAAGATACCCCAGGTCCAGAACGGGGACATGAGCAGGTTCAACAGCGCACGCGACGTGATCGTGAAATACGCCGAGACGGCGGTGACCACCAGCCCGAGGCACATCCAGAGATAGACGTTTCGGAGAAGTGGCCGAATCTCTACCAGAGAGGTGGTCTGTTCGCGGATGGCCCCGGCGGCATACCCGCTAGCCATATGTGCCTCGCTGTGCATCGGCTTGCATCGGGCGCAGTGTTCCTCTCGTATTGCTCAAGACCTTCTCAGCGTCGTCACTGCCCGGGCAACGCGCGTAAAAGGTCGCTGCTCAGCTAGCGATCCATTTCAGCGCCTCGTCACGTTGCGCCATTGGAAAGGTCCTCATCTCGGACGGAATCAGCCAGCCGAACAGAGCCATCATATGCACGACCCACTCGATGTCGGTCACCACTGCGATGCGCTTCATGGCCCGGAGATGTTCGGCTGCGACCTTCAGGTCCTGCCACATGGCACTGGGGGTCATGCCGCTGAACTCGGGCATCTCGACGACGTATCGGACGTCGCCCTCTCGGGCAGCACGCTCGAGCGCCGGGATCACGACGTCCCGGTAATCTTCGGCCCTCACCGTGCCGCTCACCTCGAAGCCCACGACGCCGGCCGGCATGTCGGGCAGTTCTTTCAGCATGTTAGATGCTACGCCACAGTCCGCGGTGACCTGGCAACGATTAGAATGGCGGCAGCCCTGGCCGTACGATAGCTCAAATGCCGACGCTCGATGGCCTCTCTGAACTCCAGCGCAAAAGCTCGCTGGCGCACCCCTGCATGTTGAACGATTCGGCCCCGTTTACCCCCTTGCGGAAAGCGCTGAGCGAGTCTCGCCTGGCGCTGAGTGACGACGGCCGGCATCCACCTGCGCGGCGACACGCCTTTTGCTGGAGGGGACCAATCGTTTCGCGCAATACCGACGGATACGCCTCCGTCAGACATCGTCCAGAGTCATGCCAGCATCGGCTTCGATCGCACCGCCTTTCAGCGGGACATCAACGTCGTGTTCCCCCTGGACCGCGCACGCGAATTCGTGGCGCGGAGCGAAATCGGAAGCCTCAGCCGGACCTGTTTCTCCTTCATGGGCGCCCAGCGTCCGCCGTACGACCGTCTTCTGCAGGAGACCGGACCGGAAGTCGCGAGGCGGCTGCGAACGGAAGGCGTCGACGTCGTATTTCTGACCGGCACCTGACCCCTGTGCACGCACACGGTCGGTGTGCTGGCGCGCGTATTCGCAGAGCACGTCTGGCAACGACCTCGATCAGCCTGGTTCGCGAACACACGGAGAAAGTCAAACCCCCGCGCGCGCTCTTCGTGCCATTTCCGTTCGGCCGTCCGCTTGGCGAGGCAAATGATCCGGAGCTCCAGACGCGCGTCATGCGCGCGGCGTTCGCGCTGTTGGAGCGCGAGACGGGACCCGTCCTGGAGGACTACCCGGAGGACGTCTACGCCGGTCAGAACATCAACCTTGCGCAGGCGAACAGCGTGCCGCGACCGGACGTTTCCGATGACGTCGCCTTCGAGGTGACGAGGCTCCGGCCGTACTACGAGCAATGGGTCTCCGCCAACGCCGGCCGCACCGCCGTGGGAGTGACGGGCGTCGAGCAACGCCGCTTACGCGGTCTTGTGCGCCTGCTGGAGGCGTATGCCGAAGGTCGAGAGATCGACGTACCAGAGCGGAACAAAGACTGCCACTGCCCCAGTTCGTGCGCTGGGCAGCGGACGACCTCAAGGCTTTCTACCTGGAGGCACGCCTGCAGCAAAAGCCGGCCGCTTCGTTCCAGGAGCTGAACGAGTGGTTGTGGAGCCAGACCGCGCTGTCGAATTTGCTAAGTGCGGTGGGCGACCGCATGCGCGCGGAGCGTGACCCGAAGCTGGACGCCATCGCATTCGGCATCGCTCGGTAGAACCGCTCGTTAGAGTCGCGTACCGGCACTACCCCGCCTGCGGCGACGTGCGCCGTGGCTCCTCCCCAGTCGACCGTGCGGGTCGGAAAGTGGAGGAACGTCACGGATTGTCAAGATGTCGTCAGTGGTGCCGGTCAATGGCGGGTGCCAGCCTGGGTGCACGCCACCAGGGAGGATCACCCATGCACCAGCTCACGGGTCGCCACTGACCGCGATCCGTCGCACCACACGATCGACGTCCACGGCGAGCTCGAGCACAGCCGACTCGCCTCAGCTCGCCGGGCCAAGAGGCCTGGCGAAGATGCCCTCTCGAAGGAAAGGAACACGCATGCCCACCAACACGTTGCGCGTCCGCCTGCTCAGCACCGGCGCCGCTCTTGTCCTGCTGGCCGCCAGCGCCGCGGTCGCGCTCGCCGAAACGCCCGGACCGGGCGACCTGGCCAACCAACCGCCCGCCGCGGCACAGCAAAGCCCCGACGTGCCCACACCGGGAGTTCGCGATCCGTTCGGCGTCTTCGAGTACAGTTGCGCCGTGGAAATCACCAATAAAACGTCGGACGCCACCCTCGTGGACATGATCTCCAGCAAGTGGGACACCGATCGCTGGACCGTCGACCCTGACGGCGGGGATGTCCACCAGGGCGACAGCTCGAACTGGGAGTCCACTGGCCAACTGTTCCGTGGTTGCGGAAACTCGATCGGCTTCAACCTGATATCGACCAACAACTCCGAGAAGCGAGGCGTCAACATCGACGTCACGTCTCCCTTCAAAGGGAATGGTAGTCCAACGCGCAGCTGCGTCATCGGCGACGCCAAATACTCCTGCGAGCTGGATCCGGACCACAACAGTTCCGACCTCGACGGCAATCCCGTCCAGTTCGATACGTGGTACGCCATCACCAACAAGTAGCCCCCCAAGCAATGCACGCCGCCAGGCAGTCCGGTTGACACCCGCGCCTGGCGGCGTGGGCGTGTGGATGATAAGAGACTCAGCTAAGGAAGGAGCGGTGGAATGCGTGCATTCTTCGACGACGCGGATTTCAACTTCCTCACCGAGATCGCGCTCGGCGCCGTGTTCCATCGCGCCGCCGATACCGGCGAAGTGTTGACGACGGTCGATCGCATCCAGAGTGGCAACCCACAAAGCTGGGTAAGCGCGTGGACCGACACCGCCAGCCGACTCCAGTCCCAGGCTCTGGCAGCCGAGAAGGCCGCGCATCGCTATTCAGCGGCCGCCGAGCTGCTGCGCGTCTCCATGTACTTCGCGCTGGCCACCTACTCGGCTGATGGCGCGGGCGATGCAGACCTGTTCCCAAGTTTGTGGGAAAAACATCGCACTGCATGGGACCGGTTCGTCGAGCTCCAGGCGCCGAGCATCGAGCACATCGCCATCCCGTACGAGCAGACGTCTCTGGAGGCGTACTTCTTCCGGGCCGGGGGAGTGGGTGAGCGGCGGCGGACCTTGATCTTCAATAACGGCAGCGATGGCGCGGTGACGGCTGCCTGGGTGCAGGGCATCGCCGATGCTCTCGCCCGCGGGTGGAACGCCGTGACGTTCGACGGGCCGGGTCAGAATGCGTCCCTGGTGCGACAGCACCTGTGGTTTCGTCCAGATTGGGAGCGAGTCATCACGCCCGTCGTCGATTACCTCCACACTCGGCCTGACGTCGATGCGGAGCGGCTCGCGCTGCTTGGGGTGAGTCAAGGCGGCTATTGGGTGCCGCGCGCGGTTGCCTTCGAGCACCGCATCGCGGCGGCGGTTGCAGATCCGGGGGTCATCGACGTCTCGGCCGCCATGCTCAGCCATCTGCCAGACTTCATGGTTCGGATGCTCGATCAGGGTGACAAGGAGCAGTTCGACCGCGATATGGAGCTGTCTCTGAGCACGTCGCCCGAAACGCGCGCGTTGCTGGGGTTCCGTATGCGGCCGTACGGTACGACCTCGACCTTCGACTTCTTCACCGCGGCGCGTGCCTACACGCTGTCCGCCGAGACAGTCCAGCAGATCAGCTGTCCGGTGCTGGTCACCAACCCCGAGCGGGAGCAGTTCTGGCCCGGGCAGGCGCAGCAGCTGTACGACCTCTTGCCAGGCAGCAAGGCGATGGTCGCGTTCACCGAAGCCGAAGGCGCCGACGGTCACTGTGAGCCGGCGGCGAACGCCATCCGCGGCGAACGCATCTTCGACTGGCTGGACGAGCAGATCCCCGGCTAGCTGCTACTGACATCCACCGGTGGGGGTCGCCGGACAGGGCGATTGACCATCTCCTGAGAAGCCGATCTCTTGCCTCCAGGCGTAGACTGGCGGTGATGGCTGCGTCGCTGGGCGGCGACGGCATCCAGCAGGGCGTGCCTGGAGGGCGACAGTCGAGCAAGCGAGTGCCGGGTGAGTTCGGCGAGTTGCTCCGCGCCCATCGGCTGCGGGCTGGCCTTAGCCAGGAAGCACTGGCCGAGCGTGCCGCGCTCAGCCCGGCCGCCATCAGCGCCCTCGAGCATGGTCGCCGGCGTCGCCCTCACCCGCGAACCGTCAGCGTACTGGCGGAAGCCCTGGAATTGGCTCCCGTCGAGCGGGGCGGCCTGCTCGAGGCGGCGCTGCGAGGCGATACCCACGCTCCGCCGCCAAGTGATCGTCCGCTACAGGCGGCCGAGCGCGCGATTGACTCGCCGGTGCCAGCCTCGCCCTTGTCGACCACGCTGCCAAGGCAGCTCACCAGTTTCGTTGGCCGGCAGGCGGAGCTCGCCGATATCCGGCGATTGCTCGCCACCACCCGCTTGCTCACACTGATCGGGTCGGGCGGCATCGGCAAAACGCGCCTGGCGCTGGAGGCGGCCGCGGCGGACGGCCACCGGGACGGCGCCGTTTTCGTGGACCTGGCGCCGCTGATCGATCCGGCACTGGTCCCCGACACGACGCTGACGGCGCTCGGGGTTCGGCACCGTCCAGGCCTGCAGCCCACCGTCGCGCTCACCGAAGCCCTGCAGAGCCGACAGGTGCTGCTGGTGCTGGACAATTGTGAGCACGTCGTCGACGCGGCCGCGGCACTGGCCGACTCGCTGCTGCGTGCATGTCCCGAGGTCCGCGTGCTTGCGACCAGCCGCCGGCCCCTCGCCGTGGCGGGCGAGGTCGTCTGGCGCATCACAGCGCTGCCGCTCCCGGACGGCGGCAACTTGACGCCCGAACGTGCGCTGGACTCGCCAGCGATTCGTCTGTTTGCCGAGCGAGCCATGGCCGCCGTCCCTGACTTTGCCGTGACCGACGCAACCGCTCTGGGCATCGCGGAGATTTGCCGCCGGCTCGACGGCATCCCGTTGGCCATCGAACTGGCCGCCGCTCGCGTCCGGGTGCTCGGCATCGATCAGATTCGCGAGCGGTTGGACGACCGCTTCCAGCTGCTCGTCAGCCAGGATCGCCTGGTGGCTGAGCGTCAGCAGACGCTGCGCGCGACGCTCGACTGGAGCTACGCCCTGCTCTCCGTGGCCGAGCGCCGCCTGTTCGCAGCGCTGGCCGTGTTCGCCGGCAGCTGGAGCCTGGAGGCGGCGGAGCACGTGTGCGGCGATGGTGATCTCGAGTCGACCGAGGTGCTCCGTGTGCTGGGCAATCTGGTCGACCACTCGCTCGTGGCCGCCGACCGGCAGGAGCAGGGTCTGGTCGTGCGTTACCGCTTGCTGGACACCATGCGCGAGTACGCCACGGACAGGTTGGCCGAAGGGCATGCAGTGCCTGCGATGCGCGACCGGCACCTCGGCTGGTACCTGGCCCAGGCCGAGCGGGTGCCACTGAATCACTTCGATGAAGGCCACCTGAGCTGGCTGGCGACGGAGTACGAGAACCTGCGCGTGGCACTTCGTTGGGCGATCGACAGCGGCCAGATCGAGCTGGGGCTGCGTCTAGCGACCGCGTGCGCCGGCTACTGGCAGGTGCGCGGGTCCACCGCCGAAGGCCGCCGCTGGCTCACAGAATTGCTCGATCGAGGCGCCGGCGAGCTGAACACCCCGGTCGGGGCCAGCGCACTGAATATGGCCTCGCAGTTGGCCATGGTCGAGTGGGATATCGCGGCGGCACAGACGCTCGTGGAACGCAGCCTGATGGCTGCCGAGCGGCTCGGCGACCGTGTCCTGCTCGGTTACGCGCATATGCGACGCGGGATCATCGTCGCGCGCGTGCGCAATAACCTGGCGCGCGCCGAGGCGGAGCTCGTGGAGGCCCTCGGCGTGGGTCGCGAACTGGGCGATGGCTATCTGCAGGTCTACTGCCTGTACAGCCTTGGCCTGACCGTGTACAGCCTCGGCGACCTGGACCGAGCCGAGGATCTGGGCCGCCAGCTGCTGGCGCTGAGCCAGTCGATGGGGCATGCCTGGGGGATGGCTCGCGCTCATCGGGTACTCGGCCAGGTGGCGCTGGCGCGCGGAGCGCGCGAAGACGCCACGCGCCACCTGCAACTAAGCCTGGCACAAAGCCGAGCACTCGCGGACGTGGCGGGTATCGTGGGGGCCCAGATCGGCCTCGGACAGCTGGCCGCCGAGCAGTCAGCAACACCGCCTGCGCATGCTGCATTCACCGAGGGCCTGCGCCTTGGGTGCCAGTTGGGCGACAAGCTCGAGATCGCCCGGGCGCTCGAAGGATTGGCCGGCCTGAGCGTTGGCTCGCGGCCGGAGCGCGCCATTTATCTCCTCGCCGGGGCGCAGACGGTGCGCGCCAGGCTCGGCGCCGAGCCATATCCCGCCGAGCAGCTCCTGCTGCACCGCTGGCGCACCAGCGCTCGCCAGGCGCTGAATGCGCGCGCCTACCGGGAGGCCGAGCAGACAGGCGCGAGCGCGGCGCTGGACAGCCTTATCGCCGTGGCGCTGGATCCGGAGGCAGCACCAGGGTCGGTTGAGGGCAAGTCGCCGCGCAGCCAGAGCGATGCCAACGTTCGGCAGGATGAGGACGTGCTCACCGCCCGCGAACGCCAGGTGACGGCTCTCATCGGGCGGGGCCTCACCAATCGCGAGCTGGCCGAGCGGCTGGGGGTGACCGAAGGAACGGCCAGAGTGCACGTCGGACGCGTGCTGGCCAAGCTCCAGTTGCACTCGCGCGCCACGCTCGCGACCTGGGCCGTCCGCAACGGCAGATCGGATTGAATACGTGGACAACTTCAACGTCCGCCAGCTCAGTGCGCTTCCAATCACCTTCGGGAGCTGAGCTCGGCCGGTCGTCAGCGCGGTCAGTCACGTCGAGTTGGACCAGTGGGGCCGACGGGACTGGCGGGTACCAGGACGGCTGTGGCCCGAGCTCAAGTTTCGGTCACCGCTCAGGCACCGCCTTCGACGAACTTCGAGACCGGCACGAGCACCGGGCCGTCCGGCGTGCTCTGCACTTCGAACGTGACCTCGACCGCAGGCATCGAGGGACAGCACAGTGGATCGGTCGCGGCGTAGCGGACGAAACGCGCGTTCACGCGCCCGTTCTGGATACCGGTAATCGTGCCAGCGCCGCTCGTGCGCGAATTCATCAGCTCTGGAGAAATGGTTCCAGCGAATACTCCATTGACGAAGACGAACACGTTGTACGCGAGGGGCAGGCACATGCCGTTGTAGGCGCTCGCGCCGTAGACCGACGTGATCCCCCAGCCGGCCAGATATGGAGCCTGCAGGCTCCAGCCAGCGTCGACCAGAGTCTGGTCCTCGGGCTGTTCAGCCCAGCGCAAGGTCGAGGCGCAGCTCGGGTTGAGAGCACCGCCGGTCGGTGTCGCCGGTGTCGGGACGGGCATGCCGGCTGCGTTCCAACCGACCAGCTGCTCATCGAGCCAGCGTCCCGAACCCCCTGCCTGAGCAGTCGACTGATTGGCCGACCCGCTGGCGGCCACGGGCACAGTCGTCAAGACGGCCAGCGCCACGGCGGCACTCAGCTGGCCGATGCGATGTGAGAGAGAGGTGGTCATGTCCAGGCTTGCCCGTCGTTTCTAGGCCGGGATCGCGCCGAGCTGCCGCAGCTGCGCGAGGACGTCGACAACACCCCAGGTCTCTGCAATTCGGCCGTTGACGAAGCGGAAAATGAAGATCTCGTCATACGTGACCGCCTTGCCGGTGGGTGCAATGCCCATGTACTCGCCCGTGTGCGTGCCTGTTACGAGGTTCCTGCTGACAACCTTGTCCCCCTCGGCGATCAGATCCTGGATGGCAACGTGAAGGTCGGGATAGGCGCCGTGGAGCCGCAAAAACACCTCCTTCAATGCCTGCGCCCCCGACACCTGAAGCGGCAATGGCGTGCGGATTGTTGCGTCCGCTTGGACCAGCTCGTCGATTGTGCAGGAGATGATCTCGGGGTCATTCGTGTTCATGGCGTCGCTGAAACGCCTGGATAGTGCTTTGTTTCGTTCTGTCTCAGATCTCGGCATGCCGGGTCTCCAATCAGCAGAAATGTAGCCTGATAACGATCAGAACCGCTGCCGCGATGCGTCGGCCGACGCTGAGGCGATCTGATGAATACTGGTTGAGCATGGCCACTCTTCCGATCCAGCGGCTGTATCACGCGAGTGTCGTCGTCAATGACGCCCGAGCCACCGCGCAACACTACGCGCGACTGCTGGGCATCACCCGTTGGGAGGTCCACCACTGGACCCCGTGGCGGCTGACGAACACTCACGCGTACGGGTACCGCGCCGAGTTCGGCTACACCACGGCGACCGGTCGCAACGCCCGGGGCGTGACGTTTCGACTGGTCCAGCCCACCCACGGTTTCAGCACGTACACGGAGTACCTGATCACGCGCGGCGAAGGCGTGCACAGCCTCTGCGCGACCATGCTGCCCCCGCGCGAGCTGGAGTCGCTGCTCACCACGCTGGCGCAACAGCACGATCTGAGCGTCGCACAGAGTTTCGACGGCGACGGCCAAACGAGCGTCATGTTCGACACCCGCCGCGCACTCGGCGGATTTTTCGTGGAGGTCATAAACAGCGCGGCGCCGCTACTGGCTGCCGACGAGGTCTGGGATTTCTCAAGCGAGGACTCGCGGCCCGACGGGGTTGGTTGGCTTGCGGAGATTCCGCGCGTTGACCATTTCGGCGTTGCCGTCTCGAGTCTTACTGAGAAACTGCCCGCCTACGCACGTCTCCTCGGCGTATCGCGGTGGAGTGGCGTCCACTTCCACAACACACCGGGTGGACTCGAGCACGCGACATTCGACGGACGTGTTGTCGACAACGCCTGGCTGCTGGCGATTACGGACGTGGCCGACTTCGGTCTGGAGCTACTCCAGGGTACACGCGAGCCGACCGATTACCAGCGGACTGTGCAGCGCATCGGTGAGGGCATCCACCATATCCTGGTGCGACGCGGCGCCAGCGACGAAGAGTGGTGGGCGGTGCGCGACTGGATGGAGTCAATGAACATCGGCGTGGTGATGAGCGGCCGAGTTCGCTACGGCGCCGGCGAGTTCTTCTACCTGGACACGCGTGCGGCACTCGGGGGATATTTACTCGAAGTCCTGGTCAGCCGCGAGCCGGCCGGGCCGTCCTTGCAGGCGCCCGCGAACTGGAGATTTGACTTCGATTTCACGAGCAAGGTGTAGTTTTCGATGCACGAATTTCAGGACAAAGTAGCGGTCGTCACCGGCGCCGGCAGCGGCATGGGCCGCGCTTTCGCGGAGCGGTTCGCCCGTGAAGGCATGAAAGTCGTTCTGGCAGACATCGAGCAAGCAGCACTCGATGAAGCCGTTGCTGAACTGCGCGCTCGGCACCACGACGTGCTGGCGGTTCAAACTGACGTGATGCGATTCGGGGACCTCGAGGCTCTGGCTCATCAGACACTGGATGCGTATGGCGCGGTTCACCTCGTCTGTAACAACGCGGGAGTCGAGGGCTACCTCGACGGTGCGTTGTGGGAAGCGAGCGCAAAGGACTGGGAGTGGACCGTCGGCGTCAACTTCTGGGGCGTCGTGAACGGCGTGCGCGCGTTCTTGCCGCTCATGCTGGCCCAAAATCAGGAGGGCCATGTGGTGAACACGGCGTCTGCCACCGGGCTGGTGCGCGCGAGCAACATGTACGCGATCACCAAACACGCGGTCCGAGCCCTGAGCGAAGCGCTGTACGGTCAGCTCAAACAGCGCGGCGCGCGGATTGGCGTTTCCGTGTTGTGCCCCGGCGTGGTGAACACCCGCTTGTTTGCTGGCGAGCGAAATCGTCCGCCTGAGCTCCGCGACGACCAGCATCCGGACGGTCCCCGACCGTCTAACGCGGTGCGACGCGGCTGGTTCGAGCGCGCGAGGCAGTCCATGGCGCCCCCCGAGGTAGCGGACATACTGGTTCAGGCGATTCGGGAGGAGCGCTTCTACGTGTACACCGACCACGAATGGGACGATCGCATGCAGGCGTTCTGCCACGATCTGGTGAACGGCGCGAATCCCGTGCTGCAACCCGCGCGATGAACGCCATCGAGACTGTCCGAGCCCCGACCACTGTGTGGGCACTGTGGGGGCAGCGTCGCTGGTTCCGCGGCACCGGTCGCGGGAGACTGGGACCCAGAGACCGAGGCCACCGTCCGCAACCGCGGCGCCCTCCTCGGCTCGAGGCGCGCTCGACCGCTGGCGTTGGCCGCGCCGATCCTGGCTACCCCACAAGGAGCACGCTTCCATGTTGTCCTTTCGATCGCTTCGTTCTCTCGGCGCCGGCTTGCTCGCCGGCGGTGCGCTGGCCGGCGCTGTAGTCCTTGGCGCCTCGCCCGCCTGGGCGGACCTGCAGTCCTGCAATGGGCAGCTGCAGCTGACGGTCTCCGATCCTGCGCCAGGCGCGCAGCCTGGCTTCTACACCGTCCAGGGCACGGCGCGCGACCTGTCGTCCACGCAGGGCCCGGGCGTGGGGCACGTCCATCTGTATCTCGGCGACCGCGACCGAGGTGGGCAGTTCTTGATCCGGCCGCCGGTCGACCAGTCGAACGGCACCTGGAATGCCAGCGTCGACCTCTCTGGGCCGTCGGGCACACGCAACGTGTTCGTGTACGCCGAGTCCCAGGCGAACCGCAACGTGGTGTGGGCCAGTATCCCGATCACGATCGGCGATGCCACGCAGAGCGTCAACGGGCCGCAAGTGACCGCCACCTGCCAGCAGGACGCTCGCAACAATGTCCAGCTGGTAATAGACAACCCTCAGCCGGGGGCGATGCTGCGCGCCGCGTCGTATCAGTTCAGCGGCAGCGCTGCTGACAGCACTGCCCAGCCCGGCACCAGTGGGATCGAGCGAGTGCAGGTCTTCTCAAACGACCCGAACACCGGCGGCAGGCTGCTGCTGAGCGACGGCCAGGTCGGACCCGACGGCAAATGGACGGCGACCGCCGATCTGTCCGGGCGCCTGGGCTCCGGCATCCTGTACGTGGTTGCGCGCTCGTCGGTCAACGGCGCGGAGACAACGATCAGCCTGCCGGCGTTCTTCCTCCCTTGATCCGTCAGTTCTTCGACTAGCCCGGGCGCGTCAGAACTGCCACCATTGACAAGCATGAACGCGCCCAACGAAAGCAGCGTTGCGCAACGTCTGCACGGGTGGTGGCGAACTCCTCCGCGAGCCGGCATGCAGCGTCTGATCAGCCCGCGGGAGTATCGCCACCTCCGCGCCTTGGGGTGACGCGCATTGCCGGTGGCAGCATTGCGGCCACCGCTGGCGTCGTGTGCCTCGCGTACGGCGCCCATGGATGGGCAGCCTTCTTCCTGGCTATTGCGGCGTTGAATCTCGCTGGTGGCGGCTGGTACCTCACCATCGCTCGCGCAACATCCGACGGAACCGTCTCAGGTCCCTCCAAGAATGCCCTGCGAGGCTGTGAGGTATGGAGATCAGCGGTCCTGTCCTTCAAACGTACGGGTACCCGTTCATCGCGCTATGTTTGGCGCTCGGTTCGCTCGGCGCGCCGCTGCCGGCCAGCCTGGTCGCCACCATCGCCGGCGGACTTGTCGCGAGTGGTGAGCTGAGCCCGGTGCCCACGCTGGTGACCGTACTGCTGGCGTGTGTCGGAGGTGATCTGGGCGGCTACGCGTTGGGCCGCTTTGGCGGCAGACAGCTTGCCGACCGACACGGCCGCTGGTGGGGGCTGCGGCCGAGCCACCTGAAGCAGTTGGAGCTGCTGGTGGACTCCTGGGGTGGGCCAATGCTGATCCTGTCGCGCTCCATCCTGGCCGTGGTCGCGTCGTGTGTGAATTTCCTGGCGGGCGTGTCGCGGCAGCAGCTCGGCATGTTCCTGGCGTATGACATCGCGGGCAGGTTGATCTGGACCGCCGGGTTCGTGGGGCTTGGCTACTATCTCGAGAACACCGCCGAGGGCGCCGCCGACGTGGTCAGCAGCCTGAGCGGGCTGGTCGGCCTGGCCGGCCTGGCGGCGCTGGTGACCGTGCTGAGCTCGCGACGACGCCGACGCAATCCAATTCCAGTCAGGTGCTGAGACCGCACTTTGAGCGCCATCTCACCCAGTGTCGCAGCATGTCTCGTCATTGCGGGTCTGCGTCGACATACGTAGTACCGTGCTCCAGAGACATGTGGACGATACTGCTCATGTCCGGACCTCCGGAGCGGGCAAGCTCGTCGGCGAAGCGGGCGAAGAAGCGCTCGAAGCCTGCTGGCGTCGTGATGAGCCACCAGTGGCTGGGTGTCATGGCGACGTTGCGATATCACCGGGTCAGGACATCGGAGATTTTGACGGTCAGTCCAGGGCCTGGTACACCGTATTCTGGTAGCGCGGCCAGAGCGATCGCAGCGTCTGGTCCGTCATGTCGGGCATGCGCTGGATCAGCATCAGACCGATGATGCCTTCGGTGGGATCGATCCAGCTGTTCGTGCCGTATGCGCCTGCCCAGCCGAATGTCCCGGGCGAGCACATCGTACGGCCTTCCGCCGGATCCTCCAGCACGCGGACACTGAGCCCGAATCGATAGCCGCGCATATCTCCCGTTGGCCGGTCCCACGGCAAGTTGCCAATGTGGTTCGATGCCATCATGCGGATCGTCTTGCGGCCCAGAATGCGCGCGCCTTCGAGCTCGCCCCCGGCACACAGCGCCATGGCGAAACGTGCATAGTCCTCCGCGGTGCCTGCCAGGCCACCACCACCTGAGCAGTACCGTCCGTCGCTGACAGTCGAGAAGCTCAGCAGGCCTGTCGGCGTCCCCGGCTGCAGGCCACTGGCGCCGCGCTCATACGGCGTCACCACGTCCGACAGCCGCGCGGCGGGCACGTGGAAAGTGGTCTCGTGCATGCCCAGGGGCTCGAAAATCCGCTCGTGGAAGTAGCGGTCCAGCGATATGCCAGAGACGAGCTCGACGATATGGCCGAGCGTGTCAAAGCCGAAGATGCCCGAATACTCCCACGCCGACCCGGGCTGGAAGCTCAGCGACGTCGACGCCATGCGCGGCACGAATTCAGCCAGAGTGTTGGTGGCTTGCAGGCTCTGCAGCAACCCAGTCCACTCTGCCGAGGAGCGACCGGTGGTGGCGCTGCCCAGGCCGGACGTGTGCGTCAGCAGGTCGCGCACGGTGATCTCACGCTCCGCTGGCACCAGGTGATAGCCGCCTGTTGGCAGCGTCGTCGACACGTAGCCAGGCGCCGCGGGATTCGGCACCGCGACGTGCAAGTTCTTGAACGCCGAAATGAACTCGGAAACTGGGTCGTTGAGGAGGATTTTGCCCTCCTCGACGAGCTGCATGATCGCGACCCCCACGACGGGCTTGGTCATCGACGCGAGACGGAAAATGGCATTCGGCCGCATCGTCTTGCCGGTGGCCGCGTCCATCTGGCCGTGCGCGCGCAGGTGGGCGATCTTGCCGTTGCGAGCCACCAGCGTGACCGCGCCGGCGATGACTCCGTTGTTGATAAACGTGTTGAACAGCGGCTCGATGCGCGCCAGGCGAGCGCTCGACAGACCGACGTCTTCAGGAATGGCGACTGGGTCGGCAAGCATGGTGAGTGACCTCCTGTGGATGAGTGTGCAGGTACCGCTGACTAGCGGCCGGCCAGGAACTCCAATACGGCGGCGTTGAACGCCTGCCGGCTAAACCAGTGTGACTGACCCGGCGTCTCCGTCCACGGTTACCATTCGCCCGCTGACGATCCGCCGCGTGGCGCTGCCAGTACCCATAACCGCCGGGATCCCATACTCCCGCGCCACAATGGAGCCGTGGGCAGCAACACCGCCGATGTCCGTGACGAGCCCACTCGCCTGGGCGAAGAGAGGCGTCCAGGCGGGATTGGTGGTGGGACACACCAGGATCGTACCCGGCACCATCTTGTCGAAGTCGGTAGGTGAGAGAATGACGCTTGCCGGGGCGGTGACCCGCCCGGGGCTCACGGAGAAACCGCGCAGCGTTGGGCCTTCGGCTACGTTCCTCTTCTGAGTCTCCGCAAAGGAGATGTCGAACGGGCCGAATTTCATCTTTGCCGTCGGCGGCACCGCTGCCGGTGGTTGGAGTCTCTTGCGAGCCTCACGCAGCTGATGTCGCTCGCTCGCCAGCGTGGCGAGGTCCGGCCGGGCGCGGCCGGCAGCCCGGGCCTCACCGGCTGCTTGCAACTCGCCAGTCCGCAGGTAGAACACGTCGTCGGGCATGGCGAGCGAGCCGGCATCAGCCAGCCGCCGACCGAGCTCCAGTGCCAGCCGGCGCAGTGCCGGCCACGCGGAGCCGATGTAGAAAAGGGCGTCTTCGCGGTATGGCGCGAGACCCTGCGCCCAGTGGAGGATCTTCAGGAAAAGGCGACGCCGCAGGGGGTCCAGGGAGCGCGCCGTCTTCTCGACCAGGTATTCGCGCTCGCCGACGATCCGCGCCTGGCGCGCCTTCACGTCTGTGCCCGGCCGCTGGACCTGGAGCTTGAGGCTGAGCAGCACCGGCATCGGGTTTTCCGCCTGGGTCGGCTCCGCGAAGTCAAGGTTGTAGACCTGGTGGCCATAGCGATCGAGGTAGCTGTGGAGTCTCGCGACACTGACATTGCCACCGGCGCTGGCCTGCAGGGCATCCAGCAGCCGCTGAGCAGCAGTAGAGCTGACCACCTCCCGAAGGTCTTCCTCCCCGCGGATCTGCTCGGCGATGGCCTGCAGCTCGGCTTCCGCCTCGAGGGCCTTGGAGGGAAAACCGCGCAGGAAGAGAGCGCTCCGCAGGCCGCTTCTCGGCACGGCGATGGACAGGAAGCGATCGAGGGCCAGGTCGCTGTTCTTCGCGGCAGCCAGGGCGAGGGTGGCGCTGCCCCAGTAGACGCCCTCCGATCGAGACAGCTGCCGAACTCCATCGAGCAACCGATCGTCCGGTGCGGTGGCCAGGTCCAATCTCTTCCAGCGTTCCACCGTGCTCAGGTGGGCCGGCAGCACTTCGTCACGCCAGTAGGGGATCCCGCGGCGAAAGGTCTCGCGGATCGGCTTACCGCCGAGCAGGGTGGGCAGGGACCTGGCCAGGCCCCTCCAGTTGATACTGGAGCTGCCGAACAGGTACGCGTAGCCGTTCACGGTGGTGTACCAGGGGACGCCTGCATCGACGACGAGGTCGGTGTACCCGAGCATCTCCGCGTCCTTCTCCATGGCGAGCTTCATGCCCTGCTCGAGGTACAGCTCTTCGAAGAGCGGGGACAGCGGTTCGGGCATGTTCTCGGCCACCTGGCGGCGGACCCACTTCGTGCCCGGTATCGGCGACTCCCAGCGCACGTCCTCGAGCGACGCGGGTGGCAGACCGGTCATGGGGCGTGCCTGCAGCAGCCAGCAGCGCCCATCAGCCACAGCCCACTCGAGGTCCTGGGGCACGCCGCCAAACTCGCTTTCCACCCGAATGGCCAGCTCTGCCAACTCGCGCGCCGCTCGCTCGGAAAGCGCCGGTTCCCGACGCCGAGCATCAGGAACAGCCGCGGTGACCGTCCCCTGTTGTTCGGACGGCAGGACCGCCACGTCCTTTGCCCCGAGCACGATCTCTTTTACCCCCAGGCTTGACCTGTCCAGCACCAGCCGGTCGGGCGTGACCCGGCCCGAGACCACACCCTCACCGAGGCCGTAGCTCGCGTCGATTATGAGCTCTGTCCCGTCGCCCGTGATGGGGTTGGCCGTGAACAGCACACCGGCAACCTCGGCGGGCACCATGGTTTGAACCACCACCGCGATGGACACCGAGTGCTGGTCGACGCCCATCCTGAGCCGGTAGCCGATCGCGCGCGCGGTCCAGAGCGAGGCCCAGCAACGCTGCACGCTTTGCAGCAACCCCTCCTCGCCGCGGATGTTGAGATAGGTCTCCTGCTGGCCCGCAAAGGACATCCCGGGCAGATCCTCCGCCGTGGCCGAAGAGCGCACCGCGACGGGCAGCTCGCCTCCACCGAGGTCTCCGTAGGCACGCCGAACCGCGTCGGAGACGGCTCCAGGCATGCGCGCGCCAGCGATCAGCCGCCCAATCGCACGTGAGGCATCTTCCAGCGTGGCAGGCTCGGAAGCGTCGGCCGATTGCAGGGCCGCGAACAGGCTCGCCTCCAGGCCATTGTCGCCTACAAACCGCTGGTAGGCCGCGGTCGCGATGACGAACCCCGCGGGCACTGGCAGCCCCGCGGCGGAGAGTCGCGCCAGGAACGCGCCCTTGCCGCCGCCAACCGACAGCTGAACCGCCCGCGCGTCAGCCAGATTCAGCACGTACTCGCTGTCAGTCATGCCGGTCGCCTCGCCAGCATGGTGAGATCAAGAAACGGGACGTCGGGGCGCCTGGAGGAACATAAGCCAGACTTTGAGTGCACGTCGTCACGGGCTACTGAATCGCGCCGAATTGAGATCAAAACGACGCCGCCAGCGCCGTCCTGTGACGGCTCGCGCCGGCCAAAATCGGGTCTGTAGGCGGAACCTGTAGGCGGAACCTAAGGCTGACGCGTTGGGTGGAGGATAGTACACGCAGCGATGGCGTTTAGGCGGAACCGTCGCTGACCTGGTCGGCCGCGGTGTCACCGAAGACGATGCGACCCATCCGTTTGCCCATCTCGCGCTTGCCGTCTTCGAACATGTGGCCGTACTGGTTGGCTGTCGTGCGGATGTCCGCATGGCCGAGCATCTTGGATACGTCGAACAGCGACGCGCCATCGGCGATCGCGAGGCTGGCCGCCGTGGAGCGCTGGTCGTGAAAGCGGAAGTCGGTCGACAGGCCGGACCGCTTGAGCAGTCGTTTCCAGGCGGTCCAGACATTTGTGTTGCGCTGCAGCGCCCGGTGATGGATGGGAACACCAGGCCGTTTTCCTGCCAGGCCGAGCCGGCGCGCAGCTGGTCCTCGAGTAGCCGCGTGTGGTGCTGGCGAAGGATGTCGACGAGCGTGGCGTCGAGGTAGAGGTTGCGGATTGAGCCGCGCTTGGCGCGGTCGACGAGCTTGGGCTTTCCGCGCGGCCGGACGACCTGCTGGCGGACACGGATGACGCCCCGATCAAGGTCCAGGCCGGGCTCGTTGTCGTCGTGGGCCCAAGTGAGGCCGAGCAGCTCACCCTGGCGCATGCCGGTCGTGAGGCCGAGGGCGTACATCGGGTAGTTGCGGGATCTGTCTGACCTTGCGCGCTCGAGCAGCTGAGTGACCTGGGCCTGCGACATGGCGATGGGCTCCCGCTTTTTTGGGACGTGAATGCCGTCCACGTTCTCGGCGCTCGCGACATTGTCAGCGACGAGGTTTCTGCGTTTGGCTTCGCGGAGTGCCTTCCGTAACACGGTCAAACAGCGTCGCCGGGTGCCGGGTGCGAGCTTCCGTTCGGTCTTGAGCCACGCTTTCCAGTTGTCGACGTGGTCGGACTCGAGTTTGACCAGCGTCAGCTTGCCGATCGGGCTGGCCATGATGCTATTTGTCACGTCGCCACGGTAGGACCAGTAGGTGCCTTCGGTCAGGACGTCGTCTGCCTTGATGATCGTCTCGACCCAGTGATCACACCACGAGCTGACTGTCCACTCTTTGCCCCCAGGCGTGGCTTTTGAGACCGCGGTCGCGGACGTCGCCGACCAGCTTGCGCCTGGCTTTATCGACCTCGGCGTAGGTATCGCCGCTCAAGGTCTTTCGCTGTCGTTTGCCCGTGAAAGGGTCAACGCCCAAGTCGACGTCGGTCGTCCAGAATTCAAGCGTGTATTCGGTCCCGTCGAGTCGGCGCTTCACGATCGTCCGCTTTCGGATGTTGTCGCCGTGGCGGGGCATCAGGACGCCATCTCGTCGGGCCCGATGAGCTCGGCGGGGTCGACCCGCAGCACCTTGGCCAGCTTGCGCAGCGTGCGTGGTTGCGCGCTGGTCGTGCCGTTTTCGAGTCGGCTCAACGTCGTTTGCGCGACATCCGCGGCGTCGGCGAGATCAATCTGGGACAAAGCACGCCTCTCGCGGACAAGGCGCAAACGTGTAAGCTTCGGCACGCACTTACTATACCGTTTCTGTGTCGAAATCACGCCTTTCGCAAGTCAGCCGCGCGCAGCGGCAATAACTGCAAGGCACCGTCTGAGAGTGCATCACTGATTGATCTCGCGCAGTGATGCACTCTGAGTTCAAAGTACCCTCAAAGCTGCAGAAATGGCCGCCCCTGTTGGTCGTCGGAAGCGCGCGGATATCCTCGCCGAGGTCCTGCGCTACCTGCAGTCCGGCATGACGCGTCGTGCCGCCTGCGGCTTAGCCGGCATCGACCGCAGTACCCTGACTCGCTGGATCGAGCATTCCAACACCGTCCTGCGCCAGGTGCAGTCTGCCGAGGCCGCCGCGGAGGGCCGCGCCACGGCGTTGTTGGTACGGGCAGCCAACGATGATTGGCGGGCGGCTCTGGCCTGGCTGGAGCGCCGGCGACCGCAGGAATGGGCACCCAGGCGCACCGAGCTCTCCATCGCCGAGGAGGTATCCGAGCCGCGGCACGTGACCGTCGACGCGGTCGAGGCTATCGTCGCCTTCCTGCCCGACGAGAGCCGGGGGCCGGTGCTCGAGGCGCTGGCCGACTACTACCAGTCGCGTCGTCGTGGCTCTCCTCCTTCCTGAAGCCCTCTATGGCCAGCGCCCCTCGCTGCTGGCGCGCGACCTGGAGCTCGAGCTCGACCCCTGGCAGGCCGAGGCGCTCAACGACCGTCACGGCCGCACCCTGCTCAATTGCGCACGTCAGAGCGGCAAGAGCACGGTCATGGCGCTCAAGGCGACCTGGTACGCCCTGTTCCAGCCAGGCAGCCTGAGCCTCGTCTGCGCGCCCACGCAGGATCAGTCCGACGAGCTGCTCGCGGTCATTCACCGCCTGTACCGCACCCTCGGCAAGCCGGTGGCCCTGACCGCAGAGAACGTTAGGAGCCTGCGCCTGCTCTCGGGCAGCAGGATCGTCAGTCTGCCCGGCGATGCCAGACCCGCCGACCACGTGCGCGGCTTTAGCAACGTCAACCTGATGTGCATCGACGAGGCTGCCCGCACCAGCGACGAGCTCGTGGAAGCCGTCAGGCCCATGCTCGCGGTCTCCGGCGGCCAGATCGTCGCCAGCTCGACGCCGGCGGGCAAGCGCGGCTGGTGGTACCAGGCCTGGATGGACGCCTCGCAGGACTGGCGCCGCGTGGAAGTGCCGGCGACCGCCTGCAGCCGCATTCCGGCGGCCTTCCTCGAGCGCGAGCGCCGCGAGCTCGGCGAGCGTCACTTCAACGCCGAGTACTGCTGCAGCTTCGAGGAGAACGAGACGGCCTTGTTCCCCGAGTCGGTGCTCGAGCAGTTGGCCGACCCGGAGGTCCAGGACTGGTCGGGCTGGCTGCACGCCGACGACCTGGACAAGGGCGCAGTCGGCTCAGGCTCGTTCGCGCACCGCTAAGGTCAGGCCGTTAGTCGGAGCGGGTCACGCACGGCTCGAGAAAACTGTGCCAGCGCCGGAGCGCTCGGGCTCCCCGCAGACACCAGACCGTAATCGACCAGGCGTCTGCGCAGCGTCTTAGCGCTGATCGGGATTGGCATCAGCAGCGCGAGCGCCTCCAGCGTGGGGATGACCCGATTCCGCCGGAGATGCGCAAATGCAAGGCCCAGGTCCCGCTCGAATTCGAGCCGGTTGGCGTACACGCGTGGGCCATACGGCCCCCGGGTGCGCCGGTGCGTGATGACGATCTCGCTTTTGCCCGCGGGGCTTTGCCAGAGCAATGGTCCGAGCGGCAAGGCGAGCTGGCGATAGGGCACCGAGACAACGCCATCAATGATGTTGTCGACCATCTCCTGATACCCCCCAGTCTCGGTGTCGATGGCCGTCTCCCCTGCCCCGGTCTGCCGCAGCCTAAGCCACCCCAAACGCGGTCATGCAATGTCCGAATCACACCGGCTTAGGCACATCCGGGCGTGCAACACTGGACACGTGCCGCCAGTGCCGCGGGATCCCGACCGTAGCCGCATGGTGGTCGGCTACGACCCGGCCGGCCGCGTCGACAACACCGGCATCGCGGTCGCACTCGTGCACCAGGTCGAACTCGGCGGCAGGGCGGACACCATCTATGAGATCGTCGACATTCAGGGCCTGCGACTGTTGTGGAGGACCAGCACGGCTACCTGGCCAAGTTCCTGTGGCGGCTGCACGAGAAGGCCGGTCCGATCGCCAGGCGCGGCGTCACCGTCAACATCGACGTCGGCTCCGGCGGGCGCGTCGCCCACGGCATCCTGAGCCGCTACCAGGCGGACATGCTGCCGCCGAAGACGACGCTGAATGCGTTTTCCATCACCGGTGGCGATGGCTGGAAGCCCCGTCCGGACGTCGGCCCGCACGAGTACTCGATCGGCCACAAGCCGCTCGTCGAGCGCGTGCTGATCCTGGCCGACCCGACCTACAAGCGGCTGTTCCTGCCGTCGGGGGGCGCCACTCAGGCGCTGCTCGAGGAGATGCGGCACATGGAGCTGAGGGTCGACCCGCGCGGCCACGACCAGATCGTGACCCGCTCCGGGAAACACGACGATCGCGTATTCGCGCTGGCGTTGGCCGTCACCGACGCCGGCTACCACGGCGTGATGGGATCGAGCGCGGCGCTGGAGACGATGCGGCATGCCAGCTTCGCGTCAATGGGCCGGCAGTCGGCACAGGGTCCGCGCCCGGTTGACGGGGTCACCGCGTCCTGGCAGCTGGGCGACGACGGCCGCTTCGTTCGCGTGCGCTGACGCGAGGAATATTGCGTCCCGTACATACGTTGTACATACTGGTGGAACTGTGGTTCACGGGCTACGCCCTCGCCCGGATGGCGCAGCGGGGCATCAGCGAGGCGGACGTGCGGCGGGTGCTTGACGCAGCCGAGGTCGACCGCCCTGACCCCGTCGCGCCGCGCAGGCGGGCCTACGGCCCGTGGGGCGACCGCCGGCTCTACCTGCTGGTCGTCTACCAGGACGAGCCGATCGTCGGCGCCAGACGCGTCATCAACACGTTCCCCATCGCATCGAGGAGGGTGCCCAGAGCATGAAGGTGATCTACGACCCCGAGGGCGACACGCTGTATGTCCAGCTCGGCGACGAACAGCCGGTGCATGGTGCGCCCGCGCGCCTCGAAACACCCGAGTTGGGCGACGGCGCCGCGGGCGATGACGACAACACGATCCTGCACTACGACGCGGCCGGCCGCATCGCCGCGATCGAGCTGCTGAGCGCTAGTCGTCGGCTCCCGCCGCACGAGCTGCGGCGAGTGACCGTGGAGATCGCCGCGCCGGGTTCAGCGCCGGCAGTGGTCGGATGAGCCAACCTCGCAATCTGGCACGGCCGCGCGGTCGACAGTGGCGCGATGCTGACACCGATATCGCCGTCGGCGATGACCAGGTCGATGAGCCAGCCGTGGGCGAGGAGCGCACCACCATTCGCTGGCCGGCCGAGCAGCTGGCTACCATCAGGCGCGCCGCCGCCGAGTACGGCCTGCCGTATCAGATCTACATCCGTGACGCCGCGTTCCGCCGCGCTCTCGAGGACCTGCAGACCGTCACGCGCACAATTGAGTAGCCGTGAGCTTCGATGCACGATGCACGTCGACGACGGTCCGAACCAGGACCCAAGCAAACGTACCTGGGACCTCTACGACGACGATGGGCGACCGATCACCACGTTCGAGCAACTACGCGCGTCGGTGCTGGACACCAGCGACGAGGCCGTCAAACGCCTGCTGACCCTTCCCGTCGCGGCTGCCATGCCGCAACCGCTCAAAAGCCAGCTTCAGGGCGCTCTAGCGGACAGTGGAGCGGCATGACCCTCGGCCTGGACACAGACGTCGACGACCTGCCGATCTTCAGCCCGATCTGTACGTACTGCCGTCATTTCCGCCCGGCGGTCGAGGGTCGCACGTGCGCCGCATTCCCCGACGGCATCCCGCGCGAGATGTGGATCGGTGACAACCCGCACACCGCGCCCGTAGTTGGTGACCACGGCATCCGCTTCGAGCCGGCCGGTCCTGGTCGCCCCCGTCGAGCGCGTCGAGGCTGAGCCCGCGGCCAGGTGGACGGCGTGAGATACTCACGCCAGGCACGTCGGCATACTCGAGCGCCTCGGGAGGGGCGAGCCGGTCATGGTGCGCGACTCCGACGCGGTCCTGGCGCGCGCGCTCGGCGATGCACGGGCCCGGCTGTTGAGGGTATATCACCATGCCCAGGCTGACTGAGAACACCCGTTCAAGGTTCAAGGTTTCGGGCCTCATTCTGCAGGAAAATCTGAGTCGACCCGAGTCAAGTCGGAATCTGTAGGCGGAACCGTAGGCGGAACCTGAACTCTGACAGCAAGGACAAGGCCTGTTTTCGAACTCGAAACGCTATAGAAAAGAGTGCCTGGAGG
The DNA here is from genome assembly GCA_019247515.1 of Chloroflexota bacterium. Classification (GTDB taxonomy): domain Bacteria; phylum Chloroflexota; class UBA6077; order UBA6077; family CF-72; genus CF-72. The sequence goes on from JAFAOS010000472.1 coordinate 44,774, forward strand.
GTGGTAAGCCAGATTCTGTTATGACGGCCATCTATCTCCGGACGGACTGATCTGTCCGGCCCACTCGTTCGGAGCGGGTGCCCTCTACCCTGGCCTCGGCGAGCAGCGTCAGCGGCCATGCTTGAGGTTGCAGCAGGTGGGGGTTACCGCGTTTCACCCTGCGCGACGCGCAGACTGCGTCTCTGTGGCCCTGTCCGTCTCAACCCGTCACCAGGTCGAGCCTCGGCTTGCGCCGAGCACCTTGCTCTGTGCTGTCTGGACTTTCCTCTGCGGTACCCCACAGCGACCGTCCTTCCTCCAGGCAACCCACAGTGTAGCCCAGTCGAGATACTGGCTCGCCAGTCGACTGACGTTGTAAGCATGTCCGCAGGTGCTCAAATCCGGTGCCAGGCGTGCAGGCGTCCGCGAGCCGTGGCTCGTCCTGCTCGTGGTCGCCGGCATCGTGCTCGTGTACGCCTGGTCGGGCCACTTCTGGGTCGACCTGGTCGACGAAGGCTACTTCCTCGATCTCAGCCAACGCGTGCTGAACGGCGCGCTGCCGTATCGCGACTTCACCACCTACTACACGCCAGGCATCTTTTCTCTGTTCGCCGCGGCCTTCAAGCTCTTCGGCGCCAACTTGCTGGTGATCCGCTACTTGATGGCGGTCATCCGCGGCCTGTGCGCGCTGCTGCTCTACGCCCTCACGCGACGCGTCGCGCCGTGGCCCCTGGCCTGGTTGCCCGTCACGTTCGTTTTTCTGTTCGATGCCTGGCCTATCGAGCCCGAGCCGCACCCGTCATGGCCATCTCTCGTCGCCTGCCTGCTCACGATGGAATTCCTGGTCAGGCACCTGACCACCCGCCGCCTGTACTGGCTCGCGCTCGCCGGCGCGTCGGCGGGCGTCGCGTACTTCTTCAAGCAGAACATCGGCGCTTTCACGGCGATTGGCGTGGGCAGCTACGTTCTGCTCCGGCCGCGGACGTCCACCAGCCTGTGGCTGCGCGCGGCTCAGGTGGGCTTCGTCGTGGCGACGGCTGTGCTGATAACGATCGTCATGCACGAGGGTCTCGACCCTCTCACCTTTGGCGGCCTGTGGCTGCCAATGATGGTCATCCTCGGGCTGCTGCTGTATCGCGCGATCCGCGGCTCGTCCGAAACCGACGGCTCGGTGGTGCTGGATACCGTTGTCTCGGCCGGCAGCTTCAGCCTCGTGACCGCAGCCTGGCTCATTCCCCTGTTGATCGCGCTCGGGGTCCGCCAGACACCGCTCGGATTGTTCGTCGGCGAGGTGGACCAGGCGTCGATCGCCACCGCGTTCGCGGCGGTCACGCCGGGCATCCCGCCCCTGCTGCTCACCGCGATCTGGGCGGCGGCGGTCGTCATCACGCCGCGGGCCCGGCGCTGGTGGGGATTGGCGGTCGCCCTGGGGCTCACGGCAATGGTCCTGGCGCTGCCCATCTGGCAGGGGCCCCGCGACGTGCTGACCACCGACCCGCTCCTTCAGCCAATCCTCGGCTGGCTCGACGTGAATTTCGGCACCCTCTGCCTGTACCTGCCGTCGATGGCCGTCTGGGCGGGCATTGGCGGCTTGCTCGCATTTGGCACGCGCCTCACACCGCACCCCTACTTCGTCTTGTTTGGCGGTCTGACCAGTTTGACGCTCTATCCGCGGGTCGACGTGCTGCACGCGATCGTTTCGAGCCCGGTGGCACTGATCGGCGCCACGGGGACACTGGCGCTGATCTACGCCAGATTCTCTGGCTGGCGGCGCACGGTGCTCATCGCGACAGGCGTGCTGCTGCCGATCGTCGCGGTGGCGCCTCAGGTTGCCTGGCGCGTCGCGACCGTTGTGTCACCCGACACCACCGGCGAGCGGCTGGACTATGAGCCGCTTGGAATCGCGGACGCACCAGTGCTCGTGCCGCGGCCGTCCGCGGCGGACATGCACGACGCAGTAGCCTTTATCGACGCGAATACGCCGCCAGGCACGCCGCTGTTCGTCTATCCAGTTGCGCCGCTGTTCAATTTCCTGGCGGACCGGCCGAATCCGACGCGCTTCGACCATTTCTTGCCGGGGACGCTTTCGGATCAGGACTTCGAGCAGGTCATCGGCGACCTGCAGCACGCCAGACCCCGATACGTGCTGTGGGACGACCTGGGCGTCCATCTGTGGCTGACCGATCCAGACAACCGGCCGCTCAGCGATTACATCTGGAGCTGCTACCACCAGGTCACGGCATTTCACCCGTACCTGGTGCTGGAGCGGAACGCGGACGCCTGCTGAGAGATCAGATCGCGCCGCGGCGGGCGCGGAGCGCTTGCTTTAGGCGGTGGACGGCGACGAACGCCACGCCGAGCGCGACCGGCAGCAGCGACATGCACACTGTCGGCTCTTCGGTGCTGCCGCCGCCGCCTTTGCCGATTTCTTTCGCCAGGGCGCCGGCGTTGGCCAACAGATCCGAAAGGGCCGACAGGTCCATCTATCTGCAGCTATCTTAGCGATTCGACTTCAGGTCTTGCGGATCGTCAGTCCCTGGAGCGGTACAAAGTTGCCGCGCGACTCGAACGCCAGCACGCTCACGTGCCTGGCCACCTCACCGGCCACGCTGGCGAGCGCTTTGGCGGCGGGTGACTCCGGGTCGCTGACCACGACGGGCTGGCCCTCGTCACCGCCCAGCCGCACGTTCGGCTGCAGCGGGATCTGGCCCAGGAAGGGCACGCCGAACGACTGGGCAATGCGCTCGCCACCACCGCGCCCGAACAATTCGTGCTTCTCATTGCAGTTCGGGCAGATGAAGTAGCTCATGTTTTCGATGACGCCGATGACCGGCACCTCGAGCTGCTTGAACATCGCCATGCCCTTGGCCACGTCCTGGAGGGCAACGTCTTGCGGCGTCGTGACGATGACGACGCCCGAGAGCGGAATCAACTGCGACAGACTCAGCGGCGCGTCGCCGGTGCCGGGCGGCAGGTCGATGACCAGGTAGTCGAGCGTGCCCCAATCGAAGTCTCGCAAGAACTGCTGGATGGCGCCGTGGACCATCGGGCCGCGCCAGATGACGGGCTTGCTCTCGTCGAGGAAGAAGCCGATCGAGACGATCTTGATGCCGAAGCGCACGACGGGCTCGATGGCGCCCTGGGTGCCCATGATGTCGGGCTTGTCCTTGATGCCCATCATCAGCGGCACGTTGGGGCCGTAAATGTCGGCGTCCATCAGGCCGACGCGCGCGCCCGTCTGCGACAGGGCCACGGCCAGATTGACGCTGGTCGTGCTCTTGCCGACGCCACCCTTGCCGGAGGCCACGGCGATGACGTTCTTGACGCCCGGCAGCAGCGGCGTGGTGGTGCCCTGGCCGCGAGCCACGGCGGTGTTGGCGGTCAGCTTGACCGCGACCTCGGTGACCCACGGCAGGCGCTGGACGGCCAGGCGGGCCTGGTCACGGAGGTCGTCCTTGACCGGACACGCGGGGGTGGTGAGGTTGATGTCGAAGGCAACACTGCCCCGCGGATCGATCTGCAGGTTCTGCACGAAGCCGAGGGAGACGATGTCGCGATGCAGATCGGGGTCGTGGACGACGCGGAGCGCGTCGAGGACCTCCTGGTCGCGGGTGCTTACAGCCATAGTCGTTTGTGTGAATTCCTAGTAGATCAGTCGGATTTGAATCATTCTACTGTATTGGTACGGGTTTGAAGGGAGCCCGCGCCTGCGCGGGCTCCGCCCACTAGATAGAGACCTGCGCGTACTGTGCGCGCATTGCTTTTTTGTCGAACTTGCCGACGCTGGTTTTGGGCAGCTCGACCAGGAACAGGTAGTGCTCGGGCAGCCACCATTTGGCGAACTGCTGGGCCAGGAACGTGCTGAGCTCCTCCTCGGTGACCGTGCCTTTGAATTCGGGGCGGGGCACCACGCAGGCCATGGGGCGCTCGGACCAGCGCTCGTCTGGGACGCCGATCACGGCGGCTTCCTGCACCTTGGGATGCGCCATCAGCGCGTTTTCCAGAGCCACGGACGAGATCCACTCGCCGCCGCTCTTGATCACGTCTTTGGTGCGGTCGGCGATCTCGATGAAGCCGTTCGGGTGCATCACCACGATGTCGCCGGTGCGAAACCAGCCGTCGGACGTAAACGAGGCGGCGCTGCGGTCATCGTTGTAGTAGGTGGCCGTCACCCACGGGCCGCGCACGATGAGCTCGCCCATCGTCTGGCCGTCCCAGGCGACCTGCTGGCCGTCGCCGTCCAGCACACGCGCCTCAACGCCCGGCACGGCCATGCCCTGGCAGGCCTTGAAGTCGAGCCGCACGGCCGGGTCGGCAGCGTCGAGCTCCACCAGCGGCACCGAGACGCTGCCGAGCGGCGACATCTCGGTCATACCCCAGGCATGGACGATGTTCAGACCCAGTTTGTCGTAGGCGTCGATCAGGCCGCGCGGCGCCGCCGAGCCGCCGCAGGCGATGCGGGTGACCGTGCTCAGGTCGTACTTGCCGGCCTGCAGCAGTGGCAGGGCGCCAATCCAGATGGTCGGCACGCCCGCGCCGAGGGTGACGCCCTCGTCCTGCATGAGCTCGAGCACACGCTCGGCGGCCATCGAGTTGCCGGGGAAAACCTGTTTGGCGCCGACCAGGGTCGACGCGTATGGCAGCCCCCAGGCGTTGGCATGGAACATCGGCACGACCGCCAGCACCGTGTCGCGCTGCGAGACGCCCAGGCTATCGGCCAGGCTGGCGCCAAAGGAGTGCAGGGTCAGCGCTCGATGGCTGTAGGCCACGCCTTTGGGGTTGTCCGTGGTCCCCGACGTGTAGCACATCATCGCGGCGGTGTTTTCGTCCAGACGCGGAAAGTCGAAATGCTCCGCGCCGCTGGCCAGCAGCTCTTCGTAATCGAGCGCGTCGCCCACCTCACAGTCAGCCCCGTCGTCGACGACGATCAGCTTCTCGACCGTGTCGAATGTCGGCGCGAGCTTCTGAAGTACCGGGAGCAGCGAGCGATCGACGACGATGAAGCGGTCCGCGGCGTGGTTGACGATGTACGTGAGCTGGTCGTGGAACAGCCGGATGTTCAGCGTGTGCAGGACGGCGCCCTGCATCGGGATCGCGAAGTACATCTCGAGGTGGCGATAGTGATTCCAGCCAAAGGTGGCGACGCGCTCGCCAGGCTGCAAGCCCAGGCGTTGGAACGCGCTCGCCAGGCGATGCACGCGCTGGCCCATCTCGCGATAGGTGTAGCGGTGGCGGGGTCCGAGCCCGCCCGTGACGATCTCTCGATTCGGAAACAATTGCGTCCCGCGCTCGAAGACGTGCTGCAGCGTGAGCGGGAAGTCCATCGTCGTCCCGAGCATGAGTGCGAACCTACCTCCCCGAACTATGCCGGCTACTGATCAATCAGGCGTCACCGTACACCCGCCGTACCGCGCAAGGCATCCAGGACCTCTGAAGCCGTGGGCAGGCGTGGCGGGTCGGGCACATCCCAGCGGTAGACGATCTTGCCATCGGGATTGATGACCAGGACCGCGCGCCGAATGATGTCTTTGAGGCCATTGGGGGTCGTCGTCAGGAGCCCGTAGCGGGCGCCGAACTCTCGGTTGAAGTCGCTGACCAGGACCAGATCGTCAGGCAGGTTGAGTGACTTGCGCCAGGCATCGTGTGCCCAGGTCGAATCGACACTCACGCCGACGACCTGCGCGCCGAGCGAGCGGAACTCCGCGATACGTTTTCCGAACTCGGAAAGCTCGTTGGTTCAACCGGGGCTGAAGTCGAGGACGTAGGTCAACAGGACGACGGGGCCTTTCTGAAGCGCATCAGCCAGGTGGAACCGTTCGGGCCCGCGGATAGGCAGCTCGAAATCAGGGGCCGTGTCGCCAACCGCAAGTGGGGACATACGACTGATTTTTACCCCAGCGGCTACGGACCAAGCGCGATGCGCGACAGAGACAACGAGCGTTGGTTTGCTTGCTAGACGCGGCCGATGAGGCGTTGTAGCCTCGGAGGCAGCGTCGATGGTGAAAGCGTGGCGCGGGGGTGGCGCTAAGGGCGGCTCTCACGGATGAGGCCCGTCATCAGGCCGTCTGTGGGCCTGGCCGTGGTCGCCGTTGTGGCGCTGGCGCTGCCATTTGTCGCCAGCGGCTTCCTCACCCTCGAGTTCGCCTACGCGCTCATTTTTGCGATGGCGATCCTGGGCCTCAATTTGCTGGTCGGCTTCTCCGGCCAGATCTCGCTCGGCCATGGGGCCTTCATGGCGCTGGGCGCGTTTACCGCGGCGATCGGCGTCAAGACACTGGGTTGGCCGTACCCGATCACGCTGCCGGTCGCCGCAATCCTGTGTGGCGTTCTCGGCTGGATCATCGGTATCGCCGCGGCCCGTCTGGAAGGCATATATCTCGGTCTGGCGACGTTCGCGCTCGCGGTCGCTATACCGGACCTCCTGAAGAAGCAATCCAGCATTACGGGCGGAGTCAAGGGCATCACGCTCAAGCAGATCACCTCACCGGTACCCGGCGTGAGCGACGACCAGTTCCTGTACCTGTTATGTCTGGCGATTGCAGCCGTGCTGTTCGTGCTGGCGGCCAACCTGCTGGGCAGCCGCACGGGCCGAGCCTGTCGCGCCGTGCGTGACGGTGAGCTGGCGGCGGCCGCCTCCGGCGTACACGTCGGGTACTACAAAACTCTGGCTTTCGCCATCAGCGCGGCGTACGCCGGGATCGCCGGCGCACTGTTCGGGCTGACGACGGCCTTCGTGAGCAGCGACGCGTTTCCCTTCCAACTGTCGGTCGGACTGCTGGTGGGTGGGGTCGTCGGTGGCATTGCCAGCATCGTTGGCGCACTGATCGGCGGCCTGCTGAACGAGTTTTTGCCGATCTACGCCCAGCAGTTGCTGCTTCCGATCAGCAAGCCGCTGGCGAACGCGGCACCGGGCGCCGTGCAGGGCCTCTTGCTGTTGCTTGTTCTGGCGCTGGCACGCGGCGGGGTAGCCGGGGTGCTCGGCAGTGCGTACCAGCGCGTGGTCCAGCTTGCCGGGGTCCGACCCAGCCACGCCACGGATACGGAAGAACCACGTCTCGCGGAACCGGTTTCGGCCCCGTAGTAGGAAAGGAGAGGAACGGCAGATGAGATCAGCTCTTCGTCTTGGCCTCGTTGGACTCGTGGCGCTCGCGCTGATGGCCTGTTCGAACGGGTCTCCAGCGCCCAGTGGCGGCGCCGCGCCAGCGGCGACTTCCGCCGCGGCCGTGGTCGCCACGGTTGCGCCTGCCGCCGCGGCCACTGCCGCCCCCGCCGCGGCCACCGCCGCGCCCGCGGTAGCCACCGCGGCCCCCGCCGCCGCCGCGACGATCGGCGCTGTCGCAACCTCCACCGGCAATGCACAGCTCACCGCCAGCGACGTCGGCGTCACGCCGACCACGATCATGATCGGCGGGACCGTGCCGCTGAGTGGCCCGGCGGCCGCATACGGCACGATCCCTAAGGCGGCCGACGCGTACTTCCACTACGTTAATGACAACGGCGGTGTGAACGGGCGACAGATCGACTACACCTATCTCGACGATGCCTACGACCCCGCACAAACGGTGCCGCTCACCAAACAGCTGGTTGAGCAGAACCACGTCTTCGCGGTCTACGCAGGCCTTGGCACACAACCGACGACGTCAGTGCGCGATTACCTGAACACGAACAAAGTACCGCAGGTGTTCGTCGCGACCGGCGCGACGACCTTCCAGGCTGATTTCCAGCAGTACCCCTATACGTTCGGGTACATCCCCGCCTACCAGGGAGAGTCGGCGATATACGCCGAGTACCTGATGAAGAACTCGCCGAACGCCAAGGTCGGCATCATCTACCAGAACGACGACTACGGCCAGGACTACGTCGACGGATTGACCAAGGCGCTGGGCAGCAAAGCCAGCGACATGATCGTCGACAAGGAGAACAACGACGTGGGCGCGGCCGACCTCGGTTCCCAGGTGACCAAGCTCAAGAGCTCGGGTGCCGACACCTGGTTCGTGTTCGAGACCCCATCGCCGGCCGAAAAGGCGCTGACCGCCGCCTTCCAGGCGGACTGGCATCCAACGATCTACCTCAACTCCGTGTCCAATCCGGTGCCGTACATCAAGGCCGTACAGAAGGCCACCGGCGACCCGAAGTCGGTCGACGGCATGATTACCACCCAGTATCTCAAGGACCCGACCGATCCCAGCCAGGCGAACGACGCCGGGATTCAGCTGTACAAGCAGATCATGACCAAGTACTACCCGCAGGGCGATGTCACCGATGGCTTCAATATCGCTGGCATGGCACCGGCGTACACGTTCGTGAACGCGCTCAAAAAGGTAGGCCCGAACCTGACCCGACAAGGATTGCTGGATGCTCTCGGCAACCTGAACGAGACCGATAACCCGTTCATCTACAAGGGCATCAGCGTCAAAACAACGCCTACGGACCACTACACGATCACGCAGCAGTTCCTGGCGAAGTACGACGCCGCCGACGGCTATTGGAAATCAGCCAGCGATCCAATCGACGTACGGGGCCAGATCCAGTATCCGTGACGCTCCTGTCCATTCAGGACTTGAGCGTCAGATTCGGTGGCGTGGCGGCGCTGGATGCGGTGTCGTTCGATGTCGGCGTGCGACAGATCGTCGGGCTCATCGGGCCCAACGGCGCAGGCAAGACGACGCTGTTCAACTGCATCAGTCGGCTGTACACGCCACAAAGCGGCAGCATCCGCCTCGAGAACCAGGACCTGCTCGCGCTCAAACCGCACGAGATCATCCGACTGGGCGTCGCGCGCACATTTCAGAACGTGGCCCTGTTCGGTCGCATGAGCGTGCTCGACAACGTGCTCGTCGGTGACCACAGCCACATTCGCGCCAACCCGATCCAGAGCGCGCTGCGCCTGCCACCATCGGGCCGCATGGAGCGGGAGGCCCGCGAGCGCGCGCTGCTCGCGCTCGACGTGGTTGGCTTACGAGGCGTGGCCGGCGCCGTGGCGGGCGCGCTGCCATTCGCCATCCAGAAGCGTGTGGAGCTCGCACGGGCGCTGGTGTCGCGCCCGCGCCTGCTCTTGCTCGACGAGCCGGCGGGTGGTCTTAATCACACCGAAGTCGCCGAATTGAGCCAACTCATCCGACGCATTCACGCGCAGTTGGAGTTGACAGTGCTGCTGGTCGAGCACCACATGAACCTTGTCATGGGCATATCGGACCAGGTCGTGGTGCTCAGCTTCGGCAGGAAGATCGCGGAAGGCTCGCCGGACACCGTCCGCGCGGATCCGGGCGTGATCAAGGCTTATCTCGGAGCGGCTGCTTAAAGTGCCGCTGCTCGAGATGCAACAGCTGTGCGCCGGGTACGGCCAGCGCCGGGTGCTGCAGGACCTCGACTTATCGATCGATCCCTCAGAAGTCGTCGCGATTCTTGGCGCCAACGGCGCCGGCAAGACGACCACACTGCGCGCCATCTCGGGCACGACCAAACGCGAAGGACAACTCACGTTCGATGGTCAATCGCTGCTTGGCTCCAGCCCGTCTTCGACGGCCCGCCTCGGCATTGCGCACGTGCCGGAAGGCCGCGGCACGATGGGCCAGCTCACGGTGCTCGAAAACCTGCAACTCGGCGCGTATATCCGCCGCGATCGAGCGGTGGCCGCCGACCTGGAGCGCGTGTATTCGTATTTCCCAATTCTCCGCGAACGTCGCAAACAGCTCGCGGCCACCCTGAGTGGCGGCGAGCAGCAAATGCTGGCGATCGGCCGGGCGTTGATGGCCCGCCCGCGCTTGCTGCTGCTGGACGAGCCGTCCCTGGGCCTGGCGCCGATCGTCGCGCAGGGAATTTTCGACATCATCACCAGCATCAATCGCGATTCAGGGGCAGCTGTGCTACTGGTGGAGCAGAACGCCGTGGCAGCACTGGACATCTCGCACCGGGCATACGTTTTGGAAGTCGGCCGCATCGCGGTCAGCGGCAGCAGCGCCGAACTGAAAGAACACGCTGGCGTGCGACGCTCGTATCTGGGGTACTGACGCGGGCGTGCAGGACTTCCTGGCCCAGGTCATCGCGGGCATCGCCGCTGGCGGCATCTATGCCAGTCTGGCGCTGGCGCTGGTGCTGATCTATCAGGCAATGGGGTTGATCAACTTCGCCCAGGGCGAGTTCGCGATGTTCACCGCCTTCATCTGTTTCGCGCTGCTCGACGCCGCTCAGCTTCCGTACGCGGTTGCCTTCATCATCTCGGTGCTGGTTGCCTTCGCCGGCGCATTCGTCATCGAACGGGTCATCGTCCGACCATTTGAACGCGGCTCACCGCTGATCGTACTGATCGTCACGCTGGCGCTGTTTGAGATCGTCAATTCGGTCGCCGGCTTCATCTGGGGTTACCAGCCGCGCTCGTTTCCATCGCCGTTCCCGGCTCGCTCGGTCAACCTGGGCGGCATCCTGATCTCCATTCAGAACGCCAGCATCATTGCCGTCAGCCTGGTGATGCTCGGTCTGGTGTACTTGCTCTTCAACCGGACCAAGCTGGGGCTGGCGATGCGCGCCACGGCGCTGTATCCCGAAGTCAGCCAGCTCCTGGGCATTCGCACCGGGCTGATGCTCGGCCTGGGCTGGGGGCTCGCCTCGGCAGTTGGCGCGATCTCTGGCATCCTGGTCGCACCCATCGTGTTCCTGGAACCGAACATGATGCAGGGTGTCCTCATCTACGCGTTCGCGGCGGCGGTACTGGGCGGCATCGACAGTCCGCTGGGCGCGGTGGTTGGCGGTCTGCTGCTGGGCATCATGCTGGCGCTGATCGGCGCGTACATTCCCGCTCTGGCGGATCTGCGACTGGCGCTGTCCCTGATGCTGATCGTGGTATTGCTGCTGGTGCGGCCCACGGGGCTGTTCGGACAACAGCACGCGCGGCGCGTGTAAAAGAAGACCGCAATGTACGACTTCAGCCCGACACCGGAACAGCAGCGCGTCGTCGAGCGTGTGCGCGCTTTGATGGACGAGCTCGTCTATCCCAACGAATCCAGGATGGTCCCACACGTGGGATTGCCCGACGATCTGCTGCGGCCGCTGCAGGCGCGCGTCAAAGCCGAGGGGTTGTGGGCCGCGCACATGCCCGCCGACGCCGGCGGGCTCGGCATGGGCAACGTCACGCTCGGACTGATCAACGAACAGTTGGGCCGGAGTCCGATTGCGCCGCGCATCTTCGGCACCGCCGCCCCCGACACCGGCAACATGGAGATCCTGTGGCTGGCCGGCACGCCCGACCAGAAACGCACGTTCCTCGAGCCACTCATGGCCGACGAGGTTCGCTCGTGCATTGCCATGACCGAGCCGGAGGTCTCTGGCTCCGACCCGACGCTCATTCAGACCACCGCCGTGCGAGATGGCGACGAGTGGGTCATCAACGGTCACAAGTGGTTCATCACCGGCGCCAGCGCGGCCGCCTTCGCTATCGTCTTCGCCGTGACCGATCCTGACGCCGCGCCGCACCGCCGCACCAGCATGTTCCTGGTGCCGGTCACCACTCCCGGCTACGAGTTCGTCCGCGAAGTGCCCGTCATGGGTGATCAGAGCCTGGGGGGTCACTGTGAATTGCGCTTCAACAACTGTCGCGTGCCGGCCGACAGCATGCTCGGCGCGCGCGGCGACGGCTTTGCACTGGCGCAGGCGCGCCTGGGGCCGGGTCGCATCACCCACTGCATGCGCTGGATTGGCGTAGCGCAGCGCGCCTTCGAATTGATGCTGGCGCGTGCGCTGGAGCGTGAAACGCGCGGCCAGCGCCTGGCGGACCTGCAGACCATCCAGAACTGGATTGCCGATTCCGCGGCGGAGATCCACGGATTCCGGTTGATGACGCTCCAGGCGGCATGGCTGATGGATCGCGGCGCGGACGCGCGGACGGAGATCTCGATGATCAAGTTCGCTGGCGCTCGCGTCCTGCACGATGTGCTGGACCGCGCCATCCAGGTGCACGGCGCGCTGGGCTTTAGCCAGGACTCGCCGCTGGAAGGCTGGTATCGCGAAGCGCGCGCGGCGCGGATCTACGATGGTCCGGACGAGGTCCACCGCATGGTGGTGGCGCGCCGGATCCTGCGTCACTTCGGCGCCGGTCGCTCCGAGGCGCCGCGCGCGGCCTGACCCTCCGGAGGTCTCCAGCATGCTGGACACCATCGCCGTTCGGCCGGACGAGCGCTTCGACGTGGGACGCGTCGCGGACTTTCTGCGGACCCATGGCATGGCGGTGGGCGAACTGGAGGTCGAGCAGTTTCCGGCGGGACAGTCCAACCTGACGTTCCTGCTTCGATCGGGCGAGTGGGAAGCGGTGCTCCGCCGACCACCGCTGGGTCCGGTGCCGCCAAGAGCGCACGACATGGCGCGCGAGTTTCGCATTCTGCATCGTCTCTACCCCAGCTTTCGCCTGGCGCCGCAACCGTACGTTCTGTGCGAGGATGACGCGATTATTGGCGCGCCCTTTTACGTCATGGAGCGGCGGCGCGGGTTGGTGCTCGACCAGGAGCTGCCCGTGGGCTGGACGCCGGATACGGCTCTGCACCGCGCGATTGCCGAGTCACTGGTGCGCGTGCTGGTGGACCTTCACGCGGTAGACTGGCACGCCGCTGGACTGGACGACGTCGGGCATCCGGACGGTTACATGCAGCGCCAGGTCACTGGCTGGATCGAACGCTTTCACCGCGCACGGACCGTAGAGGTCCAGGGCTTCGATACGTTTTCTCAGTGGCTTGTCAATCATTTGCCGGCGCCGCAAGCGCCAACCGTGATTCACAACGACTACAAGCTGAACAACGTGTTGCTGGACGCCGACGACCCCCGCCGCGTCACGGCAGTGCTGGACTGGGAAATGGCCACCATTGGCGACCCGCTCTCGGACCTGGCGTCGCTCCTGGTGTACTGGACCGCGCCCGAGGACGTGGAGATGATGGGCGGCTTGCGGTCGGTCACGTGCGAGCCAGGCTTTCCCACCCGCGCCGAGATCGCGGAGCTATACGCGCG
>JAFAOS010000481.1 GCA_019247515.1 Chloroflexota bacterium
CAGGTCAGCACCTTTCCGTACGCGGTCGCCTACACGGATATTCTCGGCAGCCAGCTGCAGGCCATCGGCGTCCAGCTCGACGTGCAGCCGATGGAGTTCCCGCGCTGGCTGCAGCAGGTCTTTTCGAATGCCCAGGACTACGACCTGACGATCATCGACCACGTCGAAGAGCGCGACATCGGCAATTACGGCAATGCGAAGTACTACTGGCACTACGACAACGCCGACGTCGCGAGCTGGCTGAAACAGGCAGACGCGGAACCGGATCAAACCAAACGCAACGCCCTGTACAAACAAATCCAGCAACAGCTTGCCGACGACGCCGCCAACCTGTGGATCGCCGCGGGGAACAACCTGGGCATCTTGCGGAAGGGCTTTATGGGCTACCAGGTCCAGGGCATAACCCCGTCCCTCTTCCTAGGCGACGCCTACTTCACCTGAAAGCTCGAAACGCTTTTTTTTGGCAGTCGCAAGCTCTGGAGATCGTGACGGCGCTGCACAAGTTTTTTTGGCAGTCGCAAGCCTGCGGGCTTGCTCCCCAGGGTTGATAGAAACTCGCCCTGGACCCGCGCTCGCGCCGGGCGGAACGATCGGCTCCCGCCTAGTTCTCTGGTACGACCTGGTGAAACCACGACGCCAGCGAGATGCGCCAAGTCGAGGTGGACTCAGAGATGCGCTGGACACCACACTAAACGTAGATACACCAACCATCATTTTCGATCGTCACGATGGACCGACGCGTAGCGAGGATGCCGGCCAGAGCCGATCATTCCCAAAGGCCCAAGCGCGGGTCCAGGGCGAGTAGCCCTGGGGAGCAAGCCCGCAGGCTTGCGACTGCCAAAAAAACTTGTTCAGAGCGGTCCAGATCTCCCGTGCTTGCGACTGCCAAAAAAACTTGTTTAGTGCCCTCACGATCTAACGAACCTTCGGATTAGTGGCTGTACAGATAGTCGTCCGCCTGTTCTGGCTGATCGTGAGCTTGTTCCTGGCCTCGGTGCTGGTGTTTGTCGTGGTCAACGTCCTGCCGGGCGATGTGGCCGCGGTCATTCTGGGGACCAGCGCCACGCCTGACGCGCTCGAGACGTTGCGGCATCAGCTTGGCCTCGACCAGCCTGGCTGGGTTCGCTACCTGCAGTGGATCGGCAGCATGCTGCATGGCGACTTCGGCACCTCCGTCCTGTCGCACGCCGACGTGGGCCAGCTGATTGTTCAGAAGCTGAGCGTCAGCGCACCCCTGGCCCTGGCGAGCGCGGCGATTGCGTTGCTGGTCGCGGTGCCCCTGGGGGTTCTGGCTGGCACGCACTACAAGCGGACAACCGGAGCCGTCATCTCCGCCGTCAGTCTGCTGGGCATTGCCGTGCCCGCCTTCTGGGCGGGCCTCCTGCTCGCGACGATATTTGCCATCCAGCTCCACCTGTTTCCGGCTGGCGGCTTCACCGACTGGTCAACGGATCCGATCGCGGCCATCAAGTCCCTGGTGCTACCGGCGCTGGCGCTCGGCCTGGTCCAGGCTGCCGTGCTGACCCGCTACATTCGCTCGTCGGTCATCGACGTCCAGCGCGAGGACTTCATTCGAACCGCGCGCGCCAAAGGGCTCACGCATGCGCAAGCGCTGCGGCGCCATGGCTTTCGTTACGCCGCCATTCCGGTCGTCACGATCCTGGGCATTCAGCTCACCGGTTTGCTGGTGGGCGCGATCGTAATCGAAAACGTCTTCGTGCTGCCGGGCCTGGGACGCCTGCTGTTCCAGTCGGTCGGCAACCGCGACCTGCTCGTCGTTCAGGACCTGGTGATGCTGCTGACCGCCGTGGTCCTGGTCGTCAACTTCCTGGTCGATCTGACGTATCGCCTGCTCGACCCGCGGATTCGAGCCAGCGCGTGAAGCGCCGTTGGCCACCGACGCTCGTGGTCGGCGGCATGCTCGTCGGACTGGTCCTGCTGGCGGCGCTGCTGTCGGCCGTGTGGACGCCCACGGATCCGAGCCACGTGGAGGTCGCGGCTCGGCTGCGCGGACCGGGTGTCGACGGCTCCGTGCTCGGGACCGATCAGCTTGGCCGCGACGAGCTGAGCCGCATCATGGCCGGGGCGCGCAACACGCTGCTGGTCGGCGTGGTCACCGTCCTGATCGCGATTGGCATCGGCGTGCCGCTCGGCGGGCTCGCCGCCTTGCATCGCGGTCCGGTCGAAGACGCGACGATGCGCCTGTCCGACGTGCTGCTGGCGTTTCCTGCCATCCTGCTGGCGATCATGTTCGCGGCAGTCTTCAGTCCCAGCACCGTGACCGCCATGGCGGCGATCGGCATCGCCCTGGTGCCGGTGTTCGCCCGCGTGGTCCGCGGCGCGGGGCTGCAGATCATGCAGCAGGACTACGTGATGGTCACGCGCACGTACGGAGGCGGCGGCATGTGGATCTTCGTACGCCACATGCTCCCGAATGTCTCGTCGGTCCTGATCGTCCAGGCGACGGTGGCGTTTGCCATCGCGATCCTGGCGGAGGCGGCGCTGAGCTACCTGGGGCTTGGCACACCCCCGCCAACGCCCTCCTGGGGTCGCATGTTGAGCGAGTCGCAGACGTTTCTGGATCAGGCGCCATTGCTGGCGCTCTGGCCGGGCGTGTGCATCGCCATGGCGGTGCTGGGCTTCAACCTGCTCGGCGACGGCCTGCGCGAGCTGCTGGACCCGCGGCTGATCGAGCGCGCTCCAGCACAGGCATAAGCGTGAGCGACACCCTCACCGTTGAGAACCTGACGGTGCGTGTCGGAAGCCTCGAGGTGATCCACGGCGTCAGCTTCGCCCTCGCCGCGGGTCAGCGCACGGGACTGATCGGCGAATCGGGCTCGGGCAAGACGCTGACGGCGCTCGCCATCATGGGTCTGCTGCCCGAGGGCCTTTCTGCCGCGGGCCAGGTGGTGTACCGGGGCTGCAATCTACTCGAGCTCGACGAACGCGACCTCTGCCGCTTGCGCGGCGACCGCCTGGCCATCGTGTTCCAGGAGCCCATGACCGCCCTCAACCCCGTCATGAAGGTCGGCGACCAGGTGGCCGAGCCGCTCCGCATCCACCGCGGCCTGCGCGCGGGCGACGCCCAGGCGGCCGCGCTGGCTGCCCTGCGCCGCGTGAACATTCCCGACGCCCAGGAAAAGATGCGTGCCTATCCGCATCAGCTTTCGGGTGGCCAGCGCCAGCGGGCGATGATCGCCATGGCGACGCTGTGCTCGCCGGAGCTGTTGATTGCCGACGAGCCGACCACCGCCCTGGATGTGACGGTCCAGGCGCAGATCCTTCAACTGCTGACCGAGCTGGTAGAAGAACAGGACACGAGCCTGTTGCTGATCACCCACGACCTGCCGGTGGTCGCCAACGTGTGCCAGCGGGTCCTGGTGCTGTACGGCGGCTACATCGTCGAGGAAGGCGACGTCGAGACGGTCTTCGACGAGCCACGCCACCCTTACACGCGGGCGCTGCTCGACGCCATACCCCCGCTCGACGAAGAGGTGCCGGAGCGCAAGCTGAAGGCCATCGCCGGATCCGTCCCTGGTCTCGGCGAATTCCCGCCGGGCTGTCCGTTTCGAAACCGCTGTCCGCGTGCCGATGACGCGTGCGCGGTCATGCCGCTGGCGCGTGGCAACGGACACCGTGTGGCGTGCTGGCATCCGCTTCGATGACGGATGAACCACAGTTCGTGGTCGACCACGTCAGTCGTCGGTATCGCTTGCCGCGCACCAGCCTGTTCGCACCCGGTCGGCTGCTGACCGCCGTCGACGACGTCAGCTTCACGCTGGGGCGCGAGGAGACGCTGGGCGTCGTCGGCGAGTCGGGCTCGGGCAAGACCACGCTCATGAAGCTGCTGCTCGGCCTCGAGAAGCCGGACGCCGGCAGGGTGACGTATCACGGCGAGTCGCTGCGGCGCGAGGTCCAGGTCGTCTTCCAGGACCCCGCCAGCGCGCTCGACCCGCGCATGCGCGTCGGCGACATCATCACCGAGCCGCTGCACGTGCTGCGCATCCCGGGCGATCATCAGGCGCGACTGGCCGAGCTGCTGAGCGCGGTTGGGCTACCGCCGGCCGCCGCGCGCCACTACCCGCACGAATTCTCGGGTGGCCAGCGGCAGCGCATCGCCATCGCCCGTGCGCTGGCGCCCAGACCCCGGGTGCTGATCGGCGACGAGCCGGTCAGCGCGCTCGACGTATCGGTGCGCGCCCAGATCCTGAACCTGCTCGAGGACCTGCGCGTTGGTTTTCAGCTAACGCTGATCCTGGTCTCACACGATCTGTCCGTGGTGCGGCACATGACCGATCGCGTCCTGGTCATGCGGCAGGGCCGCGTGGTCGAGGAAGGCGTCACGCGTGAGGTCTTTCGTGCCCCGCAACACCCGTACACACGCTTGTTGCTGGAATCGATCCCGCGGCTGCGTTCTCAGGCGTCGCGCAAGTAGAACAGAAACAGCGCGGGGGCGACCGACACCAGCGCCAGCGCCAGCGGGATCAGCCCGCCAGTCACCCACCAGGTCAGCGCGAAGGCCCAGGTGATGAAGGCCAGCGCGGCCAGGCACAGGACAAAGAGGAAGGGGTCGCGGCGCAAGCGCTCGCGCAGGCCAGTGCCGCGGCCGGAGCCAGGTGGTGTGGTGCGAGTGGTCGATCGGCGCGGGCCGGGCTGAGGGGTGCGGGTCGGCCGTTGGCCGGGTCGGTCGCTCATTCGACGGTAATGTTAACCGCCATGGAGTCACCGCTCCGAATTGAAGTGGTCGCCTGCGAGTCGCTGGAGGGCGACGCTGGGCGGTGGCGTGTCACCTTTCGGGTAGTCAACGTGGGCGCCTCGGTGGTGCGATTGTCAGATGCCTGGGTGCCGCACGGTCGGTTTCGGGGTGAGGGCCACGTGCCCGTGCATGTCGAGATTGTTTCAGGTGACGCTCAGGCGCTGGAATTGGGCGTCACCGCCCGAGAGGCGCCTGGGACGGTCGTAGAAAACGCGTTTCTCATCCTGCGTACCAGCGCGGGCCGCGTCTTTGCGCGGATGCGGGTCGAGTTTGGCGCCGCTGGCCAGGCGAAACCGAGCGTCGAGGCGGTCACCGCCCAGCCGTAGGCAACAGAGCGGCTACACTCGTGTGCATATGACGCTTTCGAATGACGAACGTGACGTCATGCAGCGCCTGCGCGGTTGATACCGCAATTGAGGGGGCACCTTCGAGGAGACCACGGGTATGGTCTCGAACACGCTGAATCTGGACCTCGAATGGCTGTACGCCACCGTCGAGCGCCTCCGCGTGGAGAGCGGCGACGACCCCGAGTATCTCAGCCTGCGTAAAGACCTGCCCGCCGACTGGCCACTCTGACCCAGCACCCGCGGCCTGCGGGTCCGGGTCTAGCGCGCGAGCGCCACGCGTGGGGCACGCAAGTCCAGTTTGCCTACCCCTTCCCAGTGGCTGCGCTGGCCGGTCATCGCCTGCACGTGGCCGTCCCATTCGAAATTGAACGCCCACGCGCCCAACTGCACTGCGCTGCGAATCTTTGCCTGCAGCTCGTCGGTGGTCGCGAACTGGCGAATCGCATCGATCTGCCGCCCGCCGTGGCCCTCGTCCTGCTCGGCGTGCAGGTGGTACGTCTCGGCCGCCCGTGGCGAGAAGCCATAGTGCCCGACCATCTCCCGATACACCCGCGCCGCGACACCCCGTGCGCCGCCGTGTTGATCTTCCACAAAGGCCAGCAATGCCAGTCCTTCCAGGGCCGAGCGCCGCTGGCAGCCGCCGACGATCATCTCGATCGCCGCGAGCGTCCCCGGCGCGGGATCGGCCGCGTCAGCCTCCTCGCGCGAGATGCCGGCCTCCTCCAGGAACTGCAGCATGATGTCGACGTGCGTGCGCTCGCCCCCCAGCTCCTCCATGAAGTTGTCGAGCACCACGTCCATGAGCGCGTACTGACGCTCCTGGACCGCGTTGATT
Source organism: Chloroflexota bacterium (assembly GCA_019247515.1). Taxonomy (GTDB): domain Bacteria; phylum Chloroflexota; class UBA6077; order UBA6077; family CF-72; genus CF-72. The sequence continues at coordinate 5,939 of JAFAOS010000481.1, forward strand.
GCGATGTAGCCGAAGAAGATCGGATTGGTGCGCACACGCAGATAGTGCTGGACTTCCCCCAGCACGATCTGCTCGCGGGTCCAGCGGTGGTCGATGATGCCGCGGAACCACGGATGGTCCATCATCGGCACCTGACGAGCGATCGCCCACAGCTCGTCGATGAATGCGTCGGGTGGCAGCGGCACGTGTGTAACTCCCAGGCAACAAAGATTCAGAGGTGCAGGCGCAGTGCCCGCGCCAGCGCGGCCACCGTTTCGCCCAGCGACGGCCGTGGACGTTTGACGGGGTCGTTGGCGAGCAGGATATGGCCGCCGCCGGCCATCTTCGCGTCGGGGTCCTCCTCCACGACCCAGGCCGGAAAGCGGCCGTCGACCCGATACGCGTTGGCGATCGCTGGCCAACTCAGGCGGACCGTCTTGTCGGCCCAGTAGCCGAGAATGACGCAGGGCGTGCCTGGCTCGGCACGCCACGTCAGGGGCCGCTTGCCCCACATGCTGTTCATGAACGTTTCGCCCTCGACGGTGGCGACAAACGTCGCGGGCATCTCGGGACGAGCAAAGTCGGGGCGTGCCTCGGCGGTCGGCAGAAAGGCAGCGTGGGGATCGCCGAACTTCGGGTCGTAGTGGTAGTAGGGTGTATCGGGCGCCCTGGCCATGCGCGTTCGAAAGTCTAGCGTTACGCACGCTGCCGCCGAGCGACAATTCGTGGGCTCGAACGCCCAGCGTGGAAGCCGCGAAAGCCGCATACTGTAGACAGCGTGATCGAAGTCACCGTTGCCGGTCTGGGCATCGCACCCCCCAGCTCGCTGCCGCTGCTGCTGCTCAAGGAGCGGCAGGGCGAGCGGGTGCTGCCCGTGGGCATTGGCCCGAACGAGGCGCAGGCGATCGTGATGCCGCTGCAGGGGGTACGCCCGCCACGGCCGATGACGCACGACATCTTCGTCGAGGTCATGGCCTCGCTCGGCGCGCACCTGAGACGCGTCGAGATCACCGACCTGATCGAGAGCACCTTCCACGCGCGGCTTATGCTCGAAACGGGCGGCCAGGAGCGGACCTACGACATTCGCCCGTCGGACGCCGTGGCGCTAGCGGTGCGGACCGAGACGCCGATCTTCGTCGCCGAGGCGGTCTTCGACCAGGCGGGCATCCTGTCGCCCCAAGTGAACGAATCGTCGGAAGAGACCGCCGAGCCGACGACGTCAGAGAAGGTCGACGAGTCGAAACTGACGCCGTTCAAGGAGTTCATCGAGTCGCTCGACATCGACGACCTGGACAAAGATAAAGAATAGATTCCAAGTCTCACCGCCTCGTAACTCACTGCCTCGTAACAAGTTTTGAGCCCCGAACTAACTTTCACTGTCGCGGTGGAAGGGCTCGCGGCCTGGCGGCTGCTTCGGGCGCGGGCCTCTCGGCGCCGGCGGGATCGGACGGGTGACGGCTTGCGTGGCGCTCAGCACGAACGGCTCGCCGTGATGGCTCAGCCGCACCGGCGCGCCTTCGAGCAGCGCGTAGATCGCCGATTGCGGCAACGCCGTCACCTGCAAGATGCGGCCGCGATAGCGCAGCTTGAAGCTGAGCCGCTCCAGTTGGCGCGGCAGTCGCGGTGAGAAACACAGGTCGTCACCATGATTGCGCATGCCGCCAAACCCGTCGACGAGCGCAATCCAGGCGCCGGCCAGCGCGGCGATGTGGACGCCGTCCCGCGTGTTGTGCTCCAGGTCGTGGAGGTCCAGCAGCGCCGCCTCCACCAGGTAGTCGAACGCGAGATCGAGCTGGCCCACTTCGGCGGCAATTACCGCCTCCGTCCCGTCTGACAACGACGAATCCCGCACGGTCAGCGGCTCGTAATACGCGAAATTGCGCGCCTTCTGCTCCGCCGTGAACATTTCTCCGCGCAGGTGCATCGCCAGCACCAGGTCCGGCTGCTTGACCACCTGCTTGCGATACAACTGGAAATACGGCGCGTGCAGGAGTAACGGATAGCCCTCCGGCGGCGTGTTGGCGAAGTCCCACGCCTGGTGGTTGGTAAAGTCTTCCGCCTGCTGATGAACCCCGAGCTGTTCGTCGAAAGGAATGCACATCGCCTCGGCGGCCGTTCGCCACTCGCGCAATTCGTCGAGACTGACGCCGAGTGACTGAGCGCGTTCGGGATGGCGCAGCGCCGCGACAGCGGCCGCCTGGAGGTTTTGCTGCGCCATCAGGTTGGTGTAGATGTTGTTGTCCGCAAGCGCGCTGTATTCGTCTGGACCCGTCACGCCGTCAATGCGGAAGTGGCACTGAGAGTCGAAATGGCCCAGCGAACGCCACAGTCGCGCGGTCTCGACCAGGAGCTCCAGGCCGGTATCGACTTCGAACTCCGTATCGCCGGTCATACCGACATAGCGCACCACCGCGTCGGCAATGTCGGCGTTGACGTGAAACGCGGCGGTGCTGGCCGGCCAGTAGCCGGAGGACTCCTCGCCGTTGATCGTTCGCCACGGAAACGACGCGCCGTTCAGCTGGAGCTGTTGCGCACGCGCCCGAGCGGTCGGCAGGGTATTTTGCCGCCAGCGAAGCGCGGAAGCGGCCGCCGGCGGCAGCGTACACGTCAGCAACGGCAGCACGAAGGTTTCCGTGTCCCAGAACGCGTGGCCATCGTAACCGGGCCCGGTCAGGCCCTTGGCGGGGATGGGGCGGTCCTCACCGCGCGCCCCAGCCTGCAAGATGTGGAACAAGCCGAAACGCACTGCCTGCTGGACCTCGTTGTCGCCGTCGAGCTCCACGTCGGCTGCGTTCCAGAATTCGTCCAGATAGTCGCGCTGTTCCTGGACGAGACCATCCCAGCCCGTGTGCCGCGCGGCGGTCAGGGCGGCCTGCACCTGGTCCAGCAACGCCTGCCGCGAACGCTGGCTCGACCAGCCATACGCCAGAAACTTCACCAGGCACAGCCGCTGGCCCGGTTCGAGGCGGATCGTGATGCTCACCCGACCGGCGTCGGGGGCGGCGAGCGTGGTGATCTCGGCCCCGGGTGGAGAGTCCACGAAGTGGTCCATCGCCGCGGCCAGACGCAATCCGCTGATGCTCGCGCGGTGGACCATCTGGACCGCCATCTCTCGATCGTGGCACTCCTCCGCCTGGAGGACGGCCTGGAGTGGCGCCCCTTGCCGCGGGTCGCTGGACAGCACCGTGCCACCCAGTTGCTCGTTGGCCACCAGCTCGGATTGAACGACCACGCGCGCGGGCCGCTCGATCGGTTCGACCTGGTAGGCGATCGCGGCGATCGCGCGTTGCGTAAACGACACCAGGCGGCGTGATGACACGCGTACCTTCTGGCCAGCCGGAGAGGTCCACTCCGCCAATCGCTCCAGCATGCCGGCGCGCAGGTCGAGTGTCCGCTCGTGTTTGACCAGCCGGCCATAGCGCACGTCGAACGGCTCGTCGTCCACGAGCAACCGGATCAGCTTGCCGTTGGTGACGTTGATCACCGTCTGGCCGGACTCCGGGTATCCATAGCCCGGCTCGACATACGCCAGCGGCCGCCGCTCGTAAAACGAATTCAGATAGCTACCGGGTAATCCCGCCGGTTCTCCTTCGTCGAGATTGCCGCGCAGGCCGAGATGGCCGTTGGCCAACGCGAACAGCGACTCCGTTTGCGCCAGCACGTTGAGATCCAGGTGCAGCTCCCGAATCTTCCAGGGCTCCTCCGGAAACGCAGGGTGGCGGATCATGCGCGATCGAGAAGTTCGGCGAGGTCGTCGACCACGATGTCGGCGCCGTGCTCTCGAAGCGCGTCGCGTTGTCCAACGCGGTCGACGCCTACGACGAAACCGAAGCCACCGGCGTGGCCCGCTTCGACTCCAGCCAGCGCATCCTCGAACACCGCTGCCGCCGACGGGGCGACCTTCAGGAGGTGGGCCGCGGCCAGGTAGCTGTCCGGCGCGGGCTTGCCCTTCAGGTGTTCGCGACCGGCGACCACACCGTCCACGATGGCGTCGAAGTCGCGTTCGAGGTCGGCCGCGGCCAGGACCTGGCGGGTGTTGGCGCTGGCCGACACGACCGCGCGCGGCACCTTCGCATCCCGCACCGCCTGCAGGTAGCGCACCGAGCCGGGGTAGACCTGGACTCCATCCTGCGCCAGTTTGTCCAGCAGGATCTGGTTCTTCCGATTACTGAGTCCGTTGACGGTTTCGGCATCGGGCGGATCGTCTGGATTGCCTTCGGGCAGCGTGATGCCGCGGGACGCCAGGAACGAGCGAGTGCCGTCTTCGCGCAGCTTACCGTCGATGTACGCGTCGTAGTCGGAGACGGGGTCGAACGCGACAAATTGCCCGCCGTCGCGTCTGGCGCGCGCGGCGAGATACGCGTCGAACATCGCCTTCCAGGCCGCCGCGTGGACCTTCGCGGTCTGGGTCAGGACGCCGTCCAGGTCGAAGAGGCAGGCGCGGATGGTTTCGGGGAGACCTAACATCTCCTCACGATTATGGCATCGTGAGCACTAGCCCTTCATCGGCACGCAGGTCGAGCTGCTCGCCGACTTCGCCGTCGCGGTCCAGGTGGGTAGACAGCATCACCGTTGACTTCGGCTCGGACCATGGGATCGTCCTGGCTGCGTGCGAGAGGTTGAGCGCTACTCGCACGCGCATGTCGTCGGCCTGGCGCTCGTACACCAGCAGGTCGTCGTCGTTGTAGACAGGCGCGTAGCCACCCACCGACAACGCTGCCGTCCGCCGACGAAGCTCGATCAACCGTCGATGCAGGGTCAACATCGACTTCGGATCGCCGCGCTGCCGTTCAACATTGACCTCACGGTAATCGTCCGCCAGCGGCAGCCAGGGCATGCCAGCGGTAAAGCCGGCGCCAGGGCCGGCGGTCCACTGCATGGGTGTCCGCTCCGGATCGCGCCCCACCCCAATGCCCGGTACGTTCTTCTCGAATGGATCCTGGACCAGGTGAGCAGGAATCGGCACGTCGTGCATGCCGATCTCGTCGCCGTTGTACAGCGTGGGCGTGCCGCGCAGCGTCAGCAACAGCATCGCCGCGACGCGCGCCTGCGCGGCGCCGACGCGTGTCGCGACGCGCGAGCGGTCGTGGTTGCCGAGCACCCAGTTCGGCCAGGCCTTGGGCGGCAGCGCCGCCTCATACGTGTCGATCAGTGCCGAGATCGCCGGCGCTTGCCACGGCGTCAGAATCAGGTGGAAGTTGAACGGCAGGTGCAACCCCCGACCCTCGCGACCGTAGTAGGCCACCAACCGCTCGATCGTGAGCCACAGCTCGCCAATCAGGACACGCTCGGGGTACTCCTCGGCAACCTCGCGGAAGCGGTGAACGATATCCATCAACTCCGGTTGATCCGCGGAGTGGAGCGGCAGGAGTCGGCGATAGGGGTCCCGACCTGGATTCCAGTTGGGATCTGGAGGATTGTCGCGAAACTCGGCATCCTTGATGACCTGGCGCAACGCGTCGATGCGGAAGCCGTCCACACCGCGGTTGAACCAGAAGCGCAAGACGTCGTACATCGCCGCCTGGACCTCGGGATTCCGCCAGTTGAGGTCCGGCTGCTGTTTCAGGTAGGCGTGATAGTAGTACTGAGCGCTGGCGGGGTCCCACTCCCAGGCACTGCCGCCAAACGAAGATAGCCAGTTATTCGGCGGTGCGCCGTCCGCACCCGGCTCGTGCCAGAGGTACCAGTCCCGCCGGGCGTCGTCGCGGCCGGCGCGCGAGGCGACGAACCATGGATGCTGATCCGACGAGTGATTGGGCACGTAGTCGAGAATGACGCGCATGTCGTGCGCATGGGCCGTCTGGACCAGCGAGTCGAAATCGGAAAGAGTGCCGAAGAGCGGATCGATGTCCGTGTAATTGGAGACGTCGTATCCAAAGTCCGCCATCGGCGAAGGGTAGATCGGCGAAATCCAGATAGCATCCACGCCGAGCCACTCCAGATACTCCAACCGGCTGTTAATGCCCGGCAAGTCCCCGGTCCCGTCAGCGTTACTATCCATGAACGAGCGCGGGTAGATCTGATAAATCACCCCCTGCTGCCACCACGTCCACCCAGTCACAGAAGCAATTGTATGCCCATCAGATTATGAGCGTGCTTTGGCGTGGCCGACAAGCGTCGACCACGCCAGCGGGGTAGAGGGGCAGCGCCCCTCCGCCGCGCAGCGGCGTGCATAAACACGCTGATAGCCTGATGTTCAGCGGCGCGCTTAAACAGACGTATCGTACCTCTATGTCTAAGAAGAACATGGTCGTTGATGTGCATGCGCATTTCACGCCGCGCGCGGTGATTGAGCAGCTGCAGCGTTCGCCCAGCGGGTTTCCC
>JAFAOS010000485.1 GCA_019247515.1 Chloroflexota bacterium
CTATCGCTCGAAAGCCGAGTTCGTTCATGTGCTTCACCGTCTCGGGATTCCAGAACAAACGATCGCTGAAATTGCTACCAGAGTCTCAGACCCGGTCGATCTGGACGAATCAGGTGCACTTCTGCAGACATATGGCCTCACACGAGATGCCATCATGAGTCGAATGGGCGGCAGCCCGTAGCCCCCCAGGACATCGCCAGACTGCCAACGGCGAATACGAAATGTCTGGCTAGGCGAACAACCGGTCGGCCGGGCTCTCTGTAGGCGACCGCTGCGGCACTGGCACGGGCCACACGCAAGTGAGGACGAATTGGCCTGGACCGACTTCATGGTGCGCTCGAGCTGGCCATGATGCCCCGCGGGGCGTTGAAGCTGTGCTAGGCGGAGGGGGTGCGGACCGCGGGCCTGAGCCAGCCAGGTCTCTGGCTGTCGGGCATCAGGCAACGACTGCGCGCACGCAACTCGGATTCCCGCTTGGCCCGCTGCGGTCAGCGGTAGCTCCCCAACAACCAAATGCGAGTCCGGGCTCATGGGGCGCCGGCGTGGTCGCGCCGGCCGCTCCATGAACGATCCCGTCTTCGCCTCAGCGGCCCGGCGGGCATCGGTTCGGATCAGCCGCCGGATAGCGCCGGGTCCTCGGCAGCGCACTGACGGCTGGCGGCCTGCCCAACCCGACACATGAGCATTCCCTCAGCTCAGCCCACGTGACTGAACAGGTTCAATAGATTGCCGTCTGGATCACGAAAATAGATCGAACGATTGCCCCACGCCATCGTCGTCGGTGGAATGATGAACTCGATGTTGAACTCCGCGAGCTGTTGAAGCCGCGTGAACTCTACATCGACATCATCTATCTCGAATTCGAGCATGACCGGCCCGCCAACAGGGTTTGGGATAGCCTCTGGACCAGCGACTTCGGCATAAGCATCCACCGACCACAGGCTAAATACACCGCCACCAGTGGGAAACTCGGCGTACGCCCCCGTTCAGTCTGGGTCAGCCTGGAGAACCTCGCGATAAAACCTGGCAACACGTTCGATGTCTCGCGTCAGGACGCACGCGTACGACAGTTTAGCCATCATCAGCTCCGATTATCCGCAGCTCGACATTCTATTGTGACTGATGCCAAGCGTGGCAGGTGCGCCCACTGTCATCGCGGCCCCCTCGGCTGCACCGAACTGCACCGCCGCAACTTCAGCCTTTCACACAGCTTACCGCCCGGACCGCTTCAGCGGTGGACCGCCCACGTGTGGGTCAAACGACAAATCGCCTGGTGCTTGACTCGCGGTTCTCATGTGAAAGACACTCTGCCTGAACTAAATCGGCGACCAGCCGTGCGGGTGCTTGATCGACGCGCGGTACTCCCACTCGATCAGGTCCTTGAGCGCGTGCACCAGTGAACCGTGAATCGTCCGGCCACCGACTTCGGCAACTCCGCTGCTCGGACCAACCGACACGACGATGCCCTTGTGCACCACCGTCTCGGCTTCACTCAGGGCCGTCTGCGCCAGTGGCGCAAGCAAGCGTCCGGTAACCGGATCGGCAACCGCCGCCACGTCGCCGGCGACGAAAACCTCCGGATGTCCAGTCGCACGCAAGTACGCATCGACTTGAATGCGCCCCGTACGCGCCAGGGCAAAGTCATACTGCGTGATGACGTCGGGTGCGCGTAGGCCGCCCGTCCAGATGATCAGGCCGCCAGAGAGCATCTCGCCGTTTTTCAGCTTGAAGCCGCCATCGACCGCCTCGGCAATGGCGCTGCCGGTCAGGACGGTGACATGCAGGTCGCGCAGAATGCGTCCGGCTTGATCGACCACGGAAGGAGAGAATCCAGGCAGGATCGCTGGCCCGGCTTCCACCAGGGTGACGTGCTCGAACGCCACATCCACGTTGTCTGCCCGTGCCAGCTTTGGAAGCGCTTCGGCGAGCTCGCCCGCCATTTCCACGCCAGTCGGGCCGGCACCCCCAATCAGGATTGTCATCAATCGAGCTCGGCGCTGGAGATCGGCTTCTGCCGCCGCGGCTTGCACCGTTGCCTGGACGGCATGCCAGACGTGCTCGGCATCCGCACTCGAATACAGGTTTAGCGCGTGCTGCGTCAAACCGGGGATGCCGTAGTCATTGGGGACGCTGCCAAGCGCAACCACAAGTCGCTCATAGTCAACAGGTCCACTCGCCGTCACCACCCGGTGACCTGCAAGGTCGAAGCCGGTCACCTCGGTCTCAACGTACTGAATCCCCTTTGCGAGGTGTTCGTCGAGCGAGACACGGACCGCTTCAGCTGAACGGAGGCCGGCGGCCACACGCGGGAGCTCCGTCACGATCTGGTGGTACAGGTGCCGATCGATCAGCCTGATCGTTGGCCAGCCATGCGACGTAGAGAGGCGCAGCGCCACATGCAGGCCGGCGTAGCCGGCGCCGGCAATGACGACAGCCGGTTGCGTGCTCATCGGACCTCAAGCACGACGGGGCCGCTGCCGGATACAACCCTGGCGAGAGCGGCGGCAGCGTCGAACAGCGGGTAGGTTGCTGCGAGCGGGATCGATACACGCTGGTGTGCCAGTCGGGTAGCCACTTGCTCCAGGGCGCGGCCGTCTGGCTGTACGTAGCAGTTACTGATTCGGATACCGCGTACCTCGAGCGGCGGGTCGCCCGTGATCGTTGCCAGCCGGCCACCGCTCGCGACAAGCGGCATAATCAAGCCCGCCTGGCCGCGCACCGCGTTGACAGCCGCCGGCAGGCCGCCAGGGCATAGCTTGCGGACTCGTTCTGGCCAATCGGCTGCGTGGTAATCCACGACGTCGGCCGCGCCCAACTGCATGAGTCGATCTGTATTGCGCGGGCCGGCGGTGCCAATAACCGTGGCGCCCACGTCCGCCGCCAGGCTCACCAGCAATCCACCAGTGATCCCGCCGGCGCCGTGCACCAGCACGGTCTCACCCGGCTGGAGGCCGAGCGCATTATCCAGAACCTGGTGCGCGGTCAGGGCCGGCACAGGAAGGGCTGCCGCCACCGTCCAGGCCACCTCAACCGGCTTGTGAGCCACCTGGCTCTCCAGGGCGACCCATCGCTCGGCCCACGCGCCTTGCTGAACGGGCATTGCATGCGCGAGCACGGCGTCACCGACGCGAAACCGAGTCACGGCTGGCCCGATGTCGCGCACGATTCCGGCGGCTTCGACGCCGAGGGCCATGGGCGGCGCGCAACCGATGTTCCAGCCTCCGCTCCGGACGATATCGTCCCAGTTGCCCACCCCCGCACACTGGACGTCGATCAGCACGTGTTCGGGCGAAAGCAGCACCGGTTCTGGCAGATCCAGCACGCGCACCTCAGCGCGATAGTTGTCTATTCCCGCACCGCGCACCGTACTCTCAACTGTGGCGGAATGGCGCACACACGGCATCGGCCGAATGGCTGACCGCATCTGTCAGCAGCTCGGGCTTTCGACCGATACATCAGTCCGCTCTGCGTACATCGCTGCCTCGGTCCGACTGCGCGCGGCGAGCTTGCTCAAGATGTTGCTGACGTGGGTCTTGACCGTTTTCTCACTGACTGCAAGCTCACGCGCGATCTGCTTGTTTGGCAGGCCGCGCGCGACAAGTGCCAATACCTGGCGTTCGCGCGGCGAGAGCGGCTCGGGCGGCTCGGCTAACACGACCGCTGTTGGCCGCGAAGCAGCAATTTGGAGGGTAGGCGCAGTGTAGTCGACGGCGCCGAGCGCCATAAGCGCCGCGCGCTGCGCTTCCGTGATGCCGCCCAGATTGGTGATATTCATCCGCTCGTAGACCCGGTCGCGCCACAGCACGGTACGCAATGCTCGGGCTGGAACATCCCAGATCGCGATGGTGCCGTCCACGCCGGCGCTGGCCAGGACGGCGCCGTCCGCGCTGAATGCCAGGCTCCACACACCCGCGGTGTGGTGGTGCAGCACCGCCAGCTCCTGGAGCGTCTGCGCGTCCCACAGGCGAACGGTCTTGTCGAACCCGGCCGTGGCTAGCAGGCGACCGTTCGGTGTGATGGCCACGCCCCAGACTCCACCCTGGTGGCCAGTAAGCCGGCCGACTGGAGTGCCTGTTCGCGTATGCCAGAGCCCGGTCGTACCGTCGAAGCTGACGCTCGCAGCCAGACGCCCGTCGCTGCTAAGGGCGAGAATCGCGGCGCTGTGGGCCGCAAACGTGGTCACTGGGGCTGACGTGCTGGCGTCCCATACAGTCATGACACCCGCAACGCCGCCGCCCACGACCAGTCGCCCGTCTCTGCTCGTGGCCACGCTCCAGACGGGACCGGTTTTCGCGTCCAGAACCGCGAGCGTCTGCAGGGTGCGGGTGCTCCAGATGCGAACAGTGCCATCCAGGCTACCGCTGACCAGGCGCTGGGCCTCGGGGTTGAACGCGATGCCCCAGATCGCGCCGGTGTGCCCGCGCAGTACGGCGCTGGCGGAGCTCTGAGCGCGTTCCCATATGTGAATTACGCCTTCATCACCGCCACTGGCGATCACTCGGCCGTCGCCGCTGGCGGCAACCGTCCATACCCCACCCTTGTGACCCTGCCAGGTCGTGAGAATCCGCGTCTGGCGAATGTCCCACAACCGCACGCTGCGGTCAAAACTCCCCGCAGCACACATTTGGCCACTCGCGTCAAGGGCAATCGAGCGGATGCCACTCATGAACCCGCGCAGCTCGCCCAGCAGTCTACCATCGGCGTCCATGGAGCACGTCGTCATGGACACACTGCAGCAGGGCCTGCACGGCTGGCGAGTCATCGGCTGCACCGTCATCATGACCCAATCCGGATATATTTCGCCAACGACACTGCCGGTGACTTCAGAAAGGTGGCGCCGCTGGCGCTCATGCGTGCGCTGCAGCAGGCTGGCACACGGGTCTGCGAACCGATCCACCACTTTCGCCTCGAAGGCCCGCTGGTCACGCTTCCCGCGGCCTTGCGCGTCGTAGCGCTCGAACGTGGAGTGCTGCTCACGCAGGACATCCGCGGCTCGACATTCATACTCGACGGTAGGATCCAGGCGGGTCGAGTGAACGAGCTCCAGCAACAGGTAACCGGTCGATGTTGAGCTGCCCATTCCCCAACGCGCGCGAAGCGGGCCCAATCCGCTGAATCGAAAGGAGTATCTGGGTCATTTCATGCGCCGGGTCTAGCGCTTGGCCGCCCTCAGCGGTGTCCGCTGCGCTTGCGTCACCCGGGACGTCTCGTGGCGGCGAAAAAGCGTCACGCGGCAGCGAAAAAGCGTCACGCGGCGACGAAAAAGCGTCTCGCGAGTGTCACAAATGTGGTCTTCGGTGGTCGGGCGTTCAGTGGGCGGGCCCGGTTGGGGTAACCGGCGCCCCGTCTTCGACGACTATGTACTGACATGCACACGCCAACGGCTCCAGCCGAGCTGAACG
>JAFAOS010000076.1 GCA_019247515.1 Chloroflexota bacterium
AATTGCGACGCCTGATGCGGCTTGGCGCCCGCCGCGTCGACGTCGGACAGAGCCAGGACGTGAGCTGGATCGTGCTCGCCGACGTGGAAGACAACGAGTTCTGCCTCCTGCGCCGGCGCGTGGAGAACCTGTCCTGACGCTGAGAAATCGCGCCACCCCGCTCGGCGAAATCCTCGCGGTACCCGGCCGTGGGACGCTGATGGGCAACCGCGGCATCCTGCATGACGCCGATCGCAAGGTGGTTCGCGACTGGCAGGTGCGGCGATGGATCGCCTGTCGCCTGGAGTTTCGTGGCCGCCATCGCTCTGTCATGACGCCCGGCAGCTACACCGAGCTGTTCTTTCTGGACGAGGCCGCCGCGCTGGCGGACGGGCACCGTCCATGTGCCGAATGCCGCCACGCTGACTTTGTCGCCTTCCAAGCGGCGTGGCGCGCGATCTACCCGCAACAGCCGGTGGCTATGGCCGATGCCATCGACCGTGTGCTTCACGCCGAGCGCCGAGTCCGACCATTTCTCAAACGGACCCATTTCGCGCAGATCGACGCGCTGCCGGATGGGAGCTATGTCATGCTGGACGGAGGCGCCTGGTTGGTACGCGGCAGCCGGCTGTGGGCCTGGGCGGCTGACAGGTATGTAGACTGCGTCCGCCGCCCGTCGGCAACCGGGGTCACACTGCTGACGCCTCCGTCGATTGTCGAGGTGCTGCGCGCGGGCTATCAACCCCGTCTGCACCCGTCATGTCAATAAAATGGCTCGACTCCAGCACGCTGGATTTTTTTGTGCTATTGTCAGCAGTGGACACCCGTCAGTTGCGCTGGAGAACAACACCCGCTTGGCGAGAATCGGGCGTCGACCGCGACGCGAGTCGTAGTCTTGACCTCCACCGGTATGCACCCTGTGTCCGCATGCTGTATTTTCAACTGACGGAGAAGTAGGAGTGTGGTGATGACGGAAACGGAGACAGCGGAGGCCCGAGGTGGGGGCGAAGGGGCGACGGGTTCCCGTCGCAAGCTAACTGAGGAACAGGAGCGGGAAGTTACCCGGCTGTACGCCGAAACCGAGACCCCGGTCTCGGAGATCAGCAAGCGGTTCGGGATTGGGGAATCGTCGGTGTACCGCGTTGCACAGCGCCACGGCGCTTCGCTGCGGGGTCGGACGTCGACCACGAGCGGCGGTTCGTCCGCCACGGGGAGAACGGGCACCGGACGACGCGGGCGACGGCCCGGCAGCGCCTCCGGGGCAGCAGCCTCGAGCGGAACTGGCACCGGACGGCGTGGACGACGTCCTGCAAGCGGCGCTGGAGCGAGCTCGGATCGGGCCGCACCGGCCAACGGTCGACGTCGACGTGGAGCGGCAGCTGCCGCGAGCGGCTCGACGACAACCTCCACCGGCACAGGCCGCGGCCGGCGTGGCGGAGCTCGCACCGCCAGCACCGGCGCACGCCGTGGTCGGCGTCCGGGCACGGCCGCCAGCAGCGGCGCGAGTCGCGGCAGCGCGTCCTCCAGCAGCGGCCGCAGCGGGCGCAGCTGGCGGGTGAGCTTCACCGCGACGCGCGTGTTCAGCGCCGCCTCCATGGCCGACGCCATTCGCCAGGCGGAGGCCGCCGGCGCCACCGAGATCGTCGGCGTCACCCGCGAATAGCTCACAAGCGGGCTGGGTTCGTCGGGAACCCCGCCCGCCCACTCGATTGGCCCGAGCACCTAGAATGGCCGGTGCATGAAAGTTGTCAGCACCGGTAATTTGCCTCGCCAGCCAGCGGTCAGCCCGCTGTTCACCGGCGACGTGTTTCGTCAAGTCATCGTCGATCCGGCAGAGTCGCAGAGCTTCAACTTCAGCATCGTCAACTTCAGCGCTGGGTCGCGTAACAAGTTTCACCAGCACACCTCGGATCAGATCCTGATCGTCACCGAGGGCACCGGCGTCGTGGCGACCGACGGCGAGGAACGCAGCGTTACCGTCGGCGACGTGATTCTGATTCCCGCCGGTGAGAACCACTGGCACGGCGCGCCCGGCTCCACGCCGATGAGCCACATCACCGTCCAGACCAAGGATTCCAAAACCCAGCAGAACGAACAATAGGGGTCGCTTTTCGCTCCGCGAGCTTTGGCTGGCTACTCGCATCCAGCCTGGCCACCTATCTCGGGACCGGTGTACAGCTCACCGCGACCGCGTGGCTGGCGCTGGATGCTGGTGGCGCTTTCAGCGTTGGCCTGGTACTCGCGGCGCGCATGCTGCCGAATCTCCTGTTCGGTCTCGCCGCCGGAACGCTGGCGGATCGTGGCAACCGTGCCAGGCTTTTGGCCCTCGTTCGCCTGTTGGCGCTCCCTCCGGCCCTGGGTCTGGCGTGGCTGTCCGCCGCGCAGCCTGAGAGTGTCAACGTGTGGCTGCTGGTCGTGCTGGCCTTTGGCACCGGCTGCGCAACCGTCTTCGACATGCCCGCGCGTCAGGCACTGGTGCTGGACACTGTCGCGCGAGACGCTGCGCCCAACGCCATGGCGCTCAACGCCACCGCCAGTCGGTTGGCGACCGCGGTCGGTGCTCTGCTGGCGGGTGCGCTGATTCCCGGAGCGGGCCTGCCCGCCGCATTCGTCCTGGCTGCCGCGACATTTGCGCTGGCAGCCCTGGTTGGACTGCTGATCCGACCGGCTACCCGCGGGTCCACGGTCGCACTTACCGCGCGTCCGACGTTCACGCGCGCCATGCGCGACGCGCTCCGACTGATCGCCGACATCGCCGAGGTGCGCATTCTGGTTGCGGCGGCTATCGCTTGCGAAATCTTTGGCTTTTCCTATCAGACGGCGGTACCGGTATTCGCGCGCGACGTGCTGGGCGCGGGCGCTGAAGGACTGGGGACACTCAACGCGGCGACGTCGCTCGGCGGTGCACTGGGCCTCGTCACGCTCGCGCTCGTGCCGGGACGTATCCGACGCCAACCAATCCTTGGTCTGGTGTTTGTCGCGTTCGGCGTATCGATTCTGGTGGTGGCGCCGAGCCACAGCATGCAGGTGGCCGCCGCGGCGCTGCTGGTCACCGGTGCGTGCGCGGCTTCCTTTGACGTGCTGCAACAGACCCTGATGCAGCTCGCCGTTCCGGAAGCGCACCGCGGCCGCGCGGTCGGCCTGTGGGTGCTCAGCATCGGCTCGGCGCCTGTTGGTAACCTGGAAATGGGGGCGGTGGTCGCCGCATTTGGCGCACCGGCAGCGCTGGCGATCAACGGTGGATTGGTCCTGCTTGCGGCGGTGCTGCTGCTCGCTGGCGCCCCCAGCTATCGCCTCGCGCCGCGAATCCTATATGATCGGGCCACTTCACGCCGGGAAAGTGAGCAATGAACCGCATTACCCTTGCACCAACCACTTTGCCTGATACGCCGCCACTCGAGTTCATCCAGGCGGCCGTAAGCGCCGGCTACGACGGGCTTGGTTTTCGACTCCACAAATCGCCTGCGTATCCCAACTGGGTTGATTGGCTTGGCGACGCCGCGCTCAAGCGCGAGGTCAAGCGCGTGCTCGCCGACTCCGGCCAGGAGATGGTCGAATCGCTCAGCTACTACCTGCTGCCGGAGATGGACTGGGACGAGTATCGCCCGTCGCTCGCGTACGCCGCCGACCTGGGCGCGACCTACGCGCTGGTCATCGGACGCGATCCCGACTGGTCGCACCAGCGCGACGCGTTCGGTCAGTTTTGCGGCGTTGCTGCCGAGTACGGGTTGATCGCGGCCATCGAAGCCCCGGTCGGCACGCTGAGTCCGATTGCCAAGGCATTTCAGGTTATCGAGGAGACCGGTCGCAAGAACGGCGTCGTGTGCATCGATCCCGGCGCCCTCATGCGTGCTGGCGATACACCCGCGCAACTGGCGGGCCGCGATCCGGCGCTCCTGCCGTACACGCAGATCAACGACATCAAACGCGATGGCGGCGGGCGCATTCGGCCGGGTGACGGCGACGCCGACGTCGACGGTCTGCTGGCCGCCCTGCCGGCCGACATTCCGCTGAGCCTCGAGTGGCCCGCACCGAAAGAGTCAACCCACTCCGCCGAAGAGTGGGCGAAGACGGCGATCGAAGGCACCCGCCGGTTCCTGAACGACTATTACACCCACCACGCCGCCGCGCGCCAGGGCTGATGTCACACCGCGTGACGCCAAGGGATGCGACGGTCAGGAGCCCCTGGTGGGACACCCCCGTCAGGAGCCCTCACCCCTACCCTCTCCCAGAGGGAGAGGGGGCCGCTCGCGGGACACCCGTCAGGAAACCCGTGGTGGGAGACTCCTCAGAATCCCCTGGTGGGACACCCGTCATGAGCCCCTGGTGGGACACCTCAGGAACCTCTCCCCCTGAGGGCTCCACCGTAGGTGGATATGTTGACACTGCGTGAGGAACGACGAAACCACATCCAGAACCCCAACCAGTCGGAGATTCATGGCAACCACTGAACTGACTGTCAGTCGCCGGCGGCTTATCTTCACCGCCGCAGGCGGGGCGGCGCTGCCTCTGCTGGCGGCCTGCGGCGCCGTCGCACCCGCGGCCCCCACCCCTCCACCAGCGGGCAGCGGCGCCGCCAAACCTGCCAGCGCGCTGCCGACCTTTATCGCCAACACCACCGGCCCCAGGCCAGACTTTCCCGCAGCCGGACCTCAGTACGAGGACGGCTTCATCAACTATCCAAGCAATCCAGTGAAGGCGCTGCCCGCAACGGCGCCCGGCGCCGGCGGCAAGGTCCTGTGCTACACCAACAACAGCGCCCCCGCGCCGCCCACCCCCATCGATCAGAACCAGGCCTGGCAGGAAACCAACAAGCAACTGAACGCGGACGTGCAGTTCACGATCATCGCCCAGTCCGACTACATCACCAAGCTGGCCACCGTTATGGCCGGCAACGACCTGCCGGACATCATGCTCATCCCGGGCAACACCCCCAGCGGCGCGGCGCAGGTCCAGAACCTCACGCCCTTCCTCCAGGCCAAAGCCGCTGACCTGACACCTTACCTTGGCGGCGACGCGGCCAGAGACTACCCGAATCTGGCCGCGATCCCGACCTATGCCTGGCTCAACTCCGGCTGCGCGCGCGGCGGCAAGCTGTACATGCTGCCCATCGAGCGCTACTACCCCGGCAGCATGCTGCTGAAAAACTCGGCGGTCTACGATGCTGCCCTCGGCAAGGACTACGTCCCCAAGAACGCGGACGACTTCAAGCGGGTCCTCCAGCAGCTCAACCGGCCCAGCGACAACCAGTGGGCCATCGGCGCCTACCAGAACCAGATGTACTACATCTACTACTTCGCGGCGATGTTCGGCGCGCCGAACAACTGGTCCCTGGATGCCAACGGCAAGCTGACCCGCGATATCGAGACGCCGCAATATAAGGAGGCGATGGGGTACGTCCGCGACCTGGTCGCCTCTGGCGTATATCACCCGGACGCGTTGACGATCGCCGACAGCACCCGGGCGCGAGATGCCTTCATTGGCTCCAAGTTCGTCCTCGACGTCGAGACGTTTGGCAACGCCTGGCAGGACGCCTGGACTCGCGGACCAAAACTGAGCCCACCGGTCACACCCCAGGCGGTCCTCCCGTTTCCGGCGCACGACGGTGGCCAGGCACAGCATTACCTGGGCAAGGGCTACTTCGGCACCACCGCCTTCAACAGCGCCTCCGCCGATCGCATCAAGGAGCTCCTGCGCATTTCCAACTGGCTCGCCGCGCCCTTCGGCAGCGCCGAGGACCTCCTGCTGACGGTGGGTGTCAAGGACGTGGACTACAACGTCGGCAGCGACGGCAGCATCACCGTCCTGCCCGCCAGTAATACGGACGCCAACTCCGTGCCCTGGAAGTACATCGTGCAGCGACCGCAGGTCGCCTTCTGGCCCGGTATTCCGGACTACGCCAGAGCGGCGACCGACTTCGAAAAGGCGGCCATTGCCGTCGGCATCTCCGACCCGACGCTTGGTTACACGTCCATGACGCTGGACAACAGAGGTGTGCCACTGTTCCAGTCGCTGACTGACGGCATTACCGACGTTCTCGCCGGTCGACGGCCCCTGACCGATTTCGACCAGATCGTCAAGGACTGGCAGAACAACGGCGGCAACATGATCCGGACCGAGCTGGAGCAATCCATCGCGGCCGCCAGAGGGTGAGCGCCTCCCGTCCATTCCGGTTCGGCGTCAACAGCGTCACGACCTCGCGCGCCGATTGGGAAGACACGGCGCGAAAGGCCGAGGCGCTCGGCTATGACACGCTGATTGCACAGGATCACTTCGGCAACCAGCTTGCGCCGGTGCCGTCACTGGTGGCTGCCGCGACGGTCACGTCCCACCTGCGGCTGGCGACGCTGGTGCTCGACAACGATTTCCGACATCCGGCACTGCTGGCGAAGGAAGCCGCGACGCTCGACGTCCTGTCCGAAGGGCGCTTCGAGCTGGGCCTGGGCGCCGGCTGGCTCCAGGCGGACTACACGAAAACCGGGCTGCCATTCGACTCCCCTGCCGTGCGCGTGGCGCGGCTCTCCGAAGCGGTTCAGATCATCGTCTCGCTGCTGAGCAGCGCCGACCCGCTCAACTTCAAAGGCGTCCACTATCAGATCGACAACCTGGAACCTCTGCCGCGACCGGTCCAGCGTCCGCGTCCACCGCTGATGCTGGGCGGTCGTCAGCGGCGGATGCTCGGTGTGGCGGCGCGCCAGGCGGACACGGTGGGCCTGTCGCTGCTGGACCCGCGCGGGCCGGGTTTGCCGTCACCACCCTCTTTCGCGCAGAAGGTGGCCTGGGTCCGCGAGGCCGCCCGCGACCGCTTCGACCACCTGGAGCTCCACGTCAACGCCTCGCTGGTCCAGGTCACGGACCATCCGTCCGATGCCGAGATCGAACGTGTCGCCACGCGCACAGGCCAGACGCGCGCGCAGGTCCTGGCTTCCCCCGGCACACTGATTGGCAGTGTCGACACGATTGAGGAAACCCTGCTGGCGCGGCGCGAGGAATTCGGCGTGAGTTATTACGTTGTTCAGGGGCGGGTGATGGACGACTTCGCCCGCGTCGTTGCGCGAATGAAGGAGCGATGACACACACATGCGTGCCGCAGTCCTGGACGCCGCCAATCAGCACTTGCATCTGGAAGACGTGCCCGTTCCCACGCCGCGGGCCGGCGAGATCCTCGTCAAAGTCGGTTCGTGCGGTGTCTGCCACACCGACCTGCACGTCATCAAAGGCGAGGTCGCCTTCCCGATGCCATGCGTGCTCGGCCACGAGATCGCCGGCAGCGTTGCCGCCCTCGGTCCGGGTGTCGCGGGTCCAGCCGAAGGCACGCCGGTGGCCTGCGCGTTCGTGATGCCCTGCGGCACGTGCCGATTCTGCGTGCAGGGTCGCGACGACCTGTGCGAGACGTTCTTCGCTATGAATCGCCTCAAAGGCACCCTGTACGACGGAGAAACACGCCTCGCGCGCGCTGACGGGACTCCGTTGTGGATGTACTCCATGGGCGGCCTGGCGGATTACGCGATCGTTCCGGCCAGCGACGTGTTTCCACTTCCGGCCGGCGCTCAGCGGCACGAGGCGGCCATCCTCGGGTGTGCGGTCTTCACCGCCTTCGGGGCCGTCCGCCACAGCGCGGACCTGCGCACCGGCGAAACCGTCGCGGTGGTGGCAGTCGGTGGCGTGGGGATGAACCTGGTCCAGGTCGCGCGCGCGTTTGGCGCCTCGCAGATCATTGCCGTCGACATCGCCGACGACAAACTGGAGATGGCCCGCCGCCTGGGCGCCACGCACACCGTCAACGGCGCCCGCGACAACGTGGTCGCCACCGTCCGCGAGCTGACCGGCGGCGCCGGGGTCGATGTCGCCTTCGAAGCGCTCGGTCGCGCCGAGACCTTCATTCAGGCCAGTGAGGTGCTGCGCGACGGAGGCCGCATGGTGGCCATCGGCATTGCGCCGGGCACGACCACCGCGCCGCTCGAGATCACGCGGCTGGTGCGCCGCTCGCAGCGCGTGATTGGCTCGTACGGCGCGCGCACGCGCAGCGACATGCCCCACGTGCTGGACCTGGCCGCGCGCGGCGTCTTCCGCCCCGAAGACGTCGTCACGCGTCGCTACCACCTCGAGCAGGTCGACGAGGCGTACAGCTCGCTGGCCCGCGGCGAGATCAACGGCCGCGCGATCATCGAGATGTAGACTCCCTCTCCCTGTGCGGGAGGGCTAGATGTAGACTCCCTCTCCCTCTGGGAGAGGGCTGGGGTGAGGGAGGTCCGTCAGACCAAAGTCTCATCCAGAATCAGTCTTCGGTCGCTACCGTCCCGCTGCCACGCCGAGCGACGCTAGCCAGTGCCGGCCGGGACTGGCGGTCGTCCCGCCGTCAGTCTCCGGCCGGTCGCCGTGCGTTTGACCCACGCTCGCCGAGACGCGGGGTAGCATCGGCCGCATGTGGAATTCGTTCAACACGGCATCCGCACCGAGCATCAGCGCCGGCCCGACTCAGATTACCGGCGCCAATGGCGACCAGATCCACGCCTATGTCGCCCGACCTGAGGGCAACGGCCCCTTCCCGGGCGTCGTCGTGATCATGCACATGCCCGGCTGGGACGAGTACTACCAGGAGTTCACCCGCCGCCTGGCCAACCACGGCTACACCGCCATCTGTCCGGACCTGTACTGCCGCGCGGGCCACGGCACGCCTGACGAGGTCACCGGCAAGGTCCGCGCCGACGGCGGCGTGCCCGACGATCAGGTGGTCGGCGACGCCGCGGCCGCGATGCAGTGGCTCAAATCCCAATCCTCGAGCAATGGGCGCGTGGGCATCATCGGCTCGTGCTCCGGTGGTCGGCATGCATACCTGGCGGCGTGCCGCACGCCGGGCTACAGCGCGATCGTCGACCTGTGGGGCGGCGGCGTGGTACAGCCTCAGGAGCAATTGAATCCCAAGCAGCCAGTGTCGCCGGTCGACTACACCAGGGATCTCCAGGCGCCTCTCCTCGGCTTGTTCGGCAACGACGACCAGCGTCCGTCACCCGCCGACGTCAACAAGCATGAAGAAGAGCTGAAAAAACAGGGGAAGAAATACGAGTTCCATCGCTACGACGGCGCGGGCCACGGCTTCTTCTATTACGATCGCGGCGCGTACCGTCAGGAGCAAGCCATGGACGGCTGGTCCAAGGTCTTCGCCTTTTTCGAGGCCAACCTCAAGAAGTAGCGACGTTCTTCTCTGTCTCGTGGAGCAACGCGCGGAGCTGCTCCAGGCCGTGAACCAGGCGCGGTCCGGGCCGTCCAAAATACGCCTCGCTCAGCACCGCCACCCGGCGGTGCTGAAAGGCGGGGGTGGCCTGCCAACCCGGCCGCGCCAGCACCTTGTCCACGGTCGGTAGCCGGCGAATTCCGCACCAGCATGCCACCACCACCTCTGGCTGGCGTGCAATCGCGTCCTCGTAGCTGACGCGCACGGATTCGACGTCCAGGTCAGCGTAGACGTTGTCCGCGCCGACCATCGCCAGGAGTTCCGTGATCCACGACCGACGTCCAGCCACCACCGGGTGAGCCGACCACTCCCAGTGGACTCGCGGCCGCCGGTCGTGCTCCAGGCGCAACGCCGCCATGGCGGCCTGCATGCCTGCAATGAGCGCTTCCGCGCGCTCCACGCGTCCAAGGTGCCGACCGATTGTCTGCATGTCCTGCCAGACGCCGCTCAGTCCAACCCCGCCCACCGCCACGTATGCCAGTCCCGCCGCTTCAAATGCGGGCAGGTTGGCCTCCATGCCCGGGACGTGCAGCGACGCGACCACCAGGTCCGGCCGCAAGCCGACGACGCTGGCAATGTCCACCCGCAAGTCGCTGCCGACGCGGGGTAACGCCAGAACGCGCGGCGGATAGTCGGACCAGCGGTCCACGCCGACGATCCGCCGCCCGAGACCGAGCGCGTGCAGGATCTCCGTGTTCGAGGGTCCCACGGACACGATTCGCGCCGCGTTCGGCGCCGCTCCGCTCAGATTGGTCCGCCAGCCCTCGATCCGCGCGCTCACCTTAATCATCCCTTTAACACACCGGGTGTCACGCCGTCGACGCGCCCGACGTGGAAGAAGGGTACGGGTGGTACCTCCCAAGCATTCCTCTCGATAACGCCTCTTCCAAGGAGTCATTCATCTGCATGCGCACGTCCATATTCGCGCTGGTCGCGGTTGTCGCTCTGCTCGTCGCGCTGGCGCCGGTCGCCAGTGCCGCGCCGGCCTCATCCGCCGAAGGCGCGCCGAACGATACACCGAGCAGCCCCACCGGCTGGTACATCTTCCGCTCCGACGACGGCTTCCACCTCCGCACCCATGGCCCGGGCTCCGAGCATGACTTCGACGGCGTCCTCCATACCGAAGGCACCTTCGAAAATGTCAGCGTGGTCCGTCTCGAAGACGGCGACCGCGCCGACGTCACCAACGGAGGCCACGACCTGGTGATCCACTTCCACACGTTCGACGGCATTGACGGCGTGAACTTCACGATCCGCGACGCCAACCGCGTGCGCCTCGACCTGAAGCTCGACGATCAACCGGCGCCCACCAGCATGATCTACCTCGGACCGCTGGGCGTCCATCCGAACAACAACCCGTTCCACCTCCACTTCTAGACGCGACACGTACCATGGCCGGCTGTATGACTACACAGCCGGGCCGTCCGTGGGACTCGGCCCAGGCCGCCGAGTACTGGCGCCAGGGAGCAGCCCGCCGGGCTCAGACCCTCGCGCTCGCCACCGAGCGCCTCCTCGATGCAGCCTCGCTCCAGCCCGGTATGCGCGTTCTGGACGTCGCGGCCGGCACCGGCGACCAGACGCTGCTCGCCGCGCGGCGCATCGGCTCGTCGGGTTCGATCCTGGCCACCGACATTTCCGCCTCGATGCTGGCCGCCGCCGAGCAGGGCTTCCGCGAAGCTGGCCTGACCAACGTCACCACGCTCGTTTCAGACGCGTCCGCGCTCGAGCTGCCCGAAGCGCACTTCGACGCGGCCATCTGCCGCTTCGGGCTGATGTTCGTCCCAGACCTGCATCAAGCCCTGAGCCGCATCCACCGCGCGCTCAAGCCAGGCGCCAGGTTTGCCGCGCTGGTGTGGGCGCCGCGGGAGCGCAATCCGTGGATGGGGATGCAGATCGACGTGCTCACCGAAATCGGTCGCCCACCGGCGCCGGGGATGTCGGTGCTGCAGGCGCTGTCACTGGCAGATCCTGACAAGCTGGCCCGCGCCTTTTCCGCGGCAGGCTTTGTGGACACCCACACGTCCACCGTCACGACGCCCCGCATCTACGAGTCGGTGGCCGAGGCCGTGGACGGCATGCGCACCACCTCGCCCGTGCAAGCCGAGCTGCTGCGCCAGCTGAGCGACGCCGAGCGCCAGCACTACCTGGCCTCTCTCGAGGCGCATCTGAAGACCTTCGCCGATGCCAGCGGCCGCGTGGTCATCCCAGGCGAAGCCCTCCTCACCACCGGCGCCCGCGCATAACTTCGTGTTATGAGCGCGCTTTGGCACGCCGCTGCGCTCTCGAGCTGATGAGCGTGCTTATGCACGCCGCTGCGCTCTCGAGCTGATAAGCGTGCTTATGCACGCCGCTGCGCGGCGGAGGGGTTCCACCCCTCTACCCCGCAGGCGTGGCCGACAAGGATCCACCACAGTTGGCAGCCATGTGTTCGACAAGAGGGGGAGCTCCGCTCCCCCCGGAATCCCCCACGGGGCTTCGCCGATGGGCGACATCGTGACCTTCGGTATCCGACAATTTTCGTGTCAGAAACCTGGTTGGTGACCGAGGAGGTCCGTCAACTTGTGTGGTGAGCGACCGAAGGTCCGGATGTTCGCGGCCGCCGAAGGCCGTGGGGACTGGGGAGCGGAGCTCCCCAGCGTAGCGCGCCCACGCTGACAACTGTGGTCGATCCTTGTCGGCCACGCCAGCGGGGTAGAGGGGTGGAACCCCTCCGCCGCGCAGCGGCGTGCCAAAGCACGCTTATCAGCTCGAGAGCGCAGCGGCGTGCCAAAGCACGCTTATCAGCTCGAGAGCGCAGCGGCGTGCATAAGCATGGTTAGAGCCTGATGTGTGCATTCTGGCGGTGAGCCGAAACGAGGGCTCATACTCCGCCGGAGGCCGCTGACGGCTGCCCGATGTCCAACGACGACCTGAACACCCTCCTCCAGCAGTTCTCGCGCGCGATGATCGACCCCACCGCGCCGCTGCCGACCTTGTGGCCCACCGGCACACTGGGCGTCTTTCTCATCTTCGTGACGCAGATCGGGGCAGGCATTCCCGTCGGCGTGCTCATGGCTCGCAACGCGGGCATCGACCCGCTGGCAACCGCGGGCCTGTACGCCGCCTCCGACGTCGTGCTGGCCATCGTGATGGAGCCCATGCTCATCCTGCTGCGCTGGATGGGCCAGCGCGTCGAGTTCATCGGTCGCCTTGGGAATCGGCTGGCCAGGCTCAGTGGCGCAACCGGTTTGAGCGACGGCAAAGTCCGCGGC
>JAFAOS010000478.1 GCA_019247515.1 Chloroflexota bacterium
TCTTCGAGACTGCCCCGGAGGTTTACCGGATTATGCCTCACTTTGGCGAGCCCGGTGCCAAGTGACCCACTAGTTCAAAAAAGAGACTGTCCGGCCGACCGCGACACCGCTACGCTCGGCGCATGCAGACCTATGGGCAGTACTGCCCGGTGGCCAAAGCGACTGAGCTGGTGGCCGACCGTTGGACGCCGCTGATCCTGCGCGAACTGCTGGCCGGCAGCCACCACTTCAATGAGCTCGAGCGAGGACTACCCGGCATAGCTCGTTCGCTGCTCGTCCAACGGCTGCGACGCCTGCAACGAGCGGGGGTTGTCGAGCGCCGGACCACAGGAAGTGGGCGGGCGTGCAGCTATGAGCTGACAGTGGCAGGTCGAGCGCTGCGCAGCCTGATCCAGGCGCTGGGCGAGTGGGGAGCCCAGTGGCTGTTGGGTGATCCTCTGCCAGACGAGTTGGATGGCGGTTTGCTGCTCTGGCGCATGCGGAAGCGCATCGACCACGACCGCTTGCCCCGCCGCCGGGTCGTCACTCAGTTCGACTTTCGAGGTGCGCGTACGGAGACTTTGTGGCTGCTGCTGGAGCCGACCGACGTGTCGATTTGTCTGCACGATCCGGGCTTCGATGTGGACGTGCTGGTCACCGCCGACATCGCCACTATGCATCGGGTCTTCGTCGGCCGGATCGATCTCGCTGACGCGCTCCGCGACGATTCGGTCCACCTGGACGGCGCTCCAGCGCTGACGCGAGCGTTCGGCAGCTGGTTCACCTGGAGCCCGTTTGCCGAGACCGTCCGTCGGGCGCAACAAGAGCGTGGCGCCGCGTGAGAGTCGAGCCGACCCCGGACGTCTGGGCCAACGGGGACGCGTATGAGCGGTTTGTCGGTCGGTGGAGCCGACTGGTCGCGACCGAGTTCCTGCGCTGGCTGGAGCCGGCTCCCCAGCAGAACTGGCTGGACGTCGGCTGCGGGACCGGTGTGCTCGCGCGGGCGATCGCTGTCGATGCTGAGCCCCGTCGAGTCGTCGGCATCGACCCCTCGCATGCATTCCTGGCGTGCGCGCGGGCCAGTTCGGACCCGCGCGTGTGCTTCGATGTCGGTGATGCACGCGCGCTGCCGTACGGCGCCGAGCGCTTCGACCTCGTCGTTTCAGGGCTCATGCTGAACTTCGTGCCGGGTCCGGCACAGGCGCTTAGCGAGATGCGGCGTGTAGTGCGACCCGGTGGTCTTGTCGCCGCATACGTGTGGGATTACGCCGACGAGATGCAGCTGCTGCATTGCTTCTGGGACGCCGCCGCCGACCTCGACCGTGTCGCGTCCGAGCTTGACGAAGGCCGGCGCTTCCCGCTCTGCGGACCGGAGCCGCTCGAGCGCTTGTTCGCAAATGCGGGGCTCACCGGCGTTGCCGTACACGCGATCGAGGTCCCAACCCGGTTCGTCGATTTCGAGGACTACTGGACGCCGTTTCTCGGTGGGCAGGGCCCTGGGCCGACGTACGTCGCCTCGCTCGATTCCCGAGCTCGTGAAGCGCTGCGTGAGCGTCTGCGCGTACGACTACCCACAGCGTCGGACGGATCCATCAATCTCATGGCTCGTGCCTGGGCCGTCCGCGGCAGCTGATCAGATCGACTACCGCCTCCCAATCCGCACAACCCCAACCAGCCCGGTGCGCCGCTCATTGAGCGGCGAGGGTCGGCGGCAGCTCAAAGGTCGAGAACAACTCGGATGAAGCGAACGTGGTGATCTCGGTGATCCGCTGATCCTCGATCCGCAGGACGTCCAGCGCGAGCGGGCGGTGTTCAGTCTCGTCCGCGCGGCGCAGGTACCAGGCGACGGCCGGCTGACTGTTTGCTCCCGTGGGCAAGCCGCGAAGGTGCCCCAACTCCGGATCAAAGCCCAGCGCCGCCATCTGCACGACCACCGAGCGGCCGGCGTACCAGCCGCGGAACGGGGGCATCACCAGCCGCGCGTCCTCGCGCAGAAGCGCTGTTAGCGCGCCCAGGTCACCGCTGTCATGCGCGGCCACGTACCGCGCCAGCACAGCCCGCTCCTCTGCGCTCGGTTTCGGAGACGGCCCGCGGTCCCACGGGCGGGCCGGCAGGCGCGCTCGCAACGTGTCTCGCCGCGCGCCGGAGGGCGCTGTTCACCCAGGTCACCGTCAGTCGAGAAGGTCTGCAGGTTCCCTGGCCGAACAGTGGAGGGCGTCGCGCAGGATGAGGATCGCCCGTGAACGCGGCGGCAGGTGCTGAATGGCGGCCAGATAGGCCAGCTCGACGTCTCTCGCGCCACGATGGCGGCGCCGGGTTCCATCTCCGTCGCCGCCAACTGCTCGAGCAGGTGACCCGGGTAGGGCTGGAGCCACGGGATTTCTGAAGACGCATCTGCGTCGCTTGGCGGCTCGGTTGTTGATGGGCCAAGATCTGGCGGCAGGACGCGCCGGCGTCGTCGGGCGAGCGCGCTGAGACAGGCATTCGTGGCGATGCATACAGCCCCGTCCCTATGCCCGAGCGACCGTCGAACTCCGAGCGGCCCCGCCAGGCGCGGAGCAGCCTCTCCTGCACCAGGTCCTCCGCGTCGTCGAACGAGCCGAGCATGCGGTAGCAGTGCAGGTGGAGCTGCCGTCGATGGCGCTCGAGCAGCACGGCGAACGCCGATTCGTCAGCCAGCTGCGGGCGCGTATCGGAGAGAGACAACTCCTGCCTCATACGGCGTAATCCCAAGCAGGTGCAATGCGCATTTTCCTTCGACTGTGTCGAACGGAGTGGCGCCCGTGGATAGTACGGGATGAACGTGAAAGTAGTACTCGTCGACGAGCCCAAGGCGGACGAATGACTGCGCCAGACGAGCGCCGCCGGCGAGATGAATATCGCGGCCGGGCCGCATCTTCAGCTGGCTGATAAACCTGACCAGTTCCTCGTCGCTGCGTGCGGAAACGAGCTCGGCGTTACTCCAGTCGAGTGCCTCCGCTCTACCGTTCTGTGTCAAGACGAACTTCTGGTAGGCGTTCATCTTTTGAGCCATGCGCCGGTTGATCTCCTGCGCGCTGTCTTGCAGCGGAATCTGGTCACCAATCCGCGAACTCGGCTCGTGTTCGGCGCCAGGCCAGTAGGCGTACATCTCGTCGTAGGTAGTCCGCCCGACCAGCACGGTGTTTACACAGCGCTCGAAGCAGGCGTCAATGTCGCGGTACAGATCGTCGCCAATGCCAGTCATCCAGGCATCCGGATCGTCCACTCGTCCCTTCAGGGTTGCCATCATTCCCAACACCACTTTGCGCATGGCGTGATCTCCTTCACACCCTTTGGACTCGCGCCAGCCGAAAAACTCGTCGCCGCGTTGAGCGTCAGTGACGCGTCGCCAACCGGTGTTGCTGCGGGCTCATTGCGTAAAACGGGTGAAAGTGCCCAGGTCGTGCGGCTGAAAGTGCCCGGTCGTTTCGACACTGCGGAATTGGCATTGGAAGTGGTGAGAGTCGGGCCGTAAGGCTCGGTGAGTGTGGGGAATTAACGCTGGGCTCACCCGGTTGTAGCCGGACGAGGGCCTGCGTTCTTGGAGTCCAATCAGGCAACGGTCCAGACCAAACAGGTGAGCTTCCGTCGGGTGTCCTGGTCGTTTCCAACAGTCAACTGCCCGCGCTGTGGCCGCGACGCTCCGCGCGTGTGGGATGCGACACGGGTTGCCATCGATATCGACCTGGATCAGCCGATCGTGCTTGCCGTCGAGGTCAGCGTCCACGTGTGCGCAACCTGCGGCCGCATGTTTCGAGCGCAGCCGCCCTTTCTGCGACCACGAGCAATCTACACGCGACGGGTGGTTCAGAAAGCTGTCGAGGCGGTTTTCTGTGATGGAATGGCCGTCCGTTGTGTGCCAGATCGGCTCGCACGCGACTTCTGGATCAAGCCCGATGAAAAGATGGTCCGTCTGTGGTGTAGCGCCTATGCCGCTGCGATCGACTTTGCCGTCGATTACCAGCCGTGGGTCGTCACCAACTTTTCAGGCATGCTGTGTGTCGACGAGGTCTACCAGGAGACCTCGCGTTGTTACTGCCGTCGATCCCGCCGCGCCGGATGGTGATCGTCTGGTCGGTTACACCTTGCTGCCAAGCACGAAGGAAGTCGATCAGGGCATGGTCAGGACCTTCGTCGATCGACTGCGGACGGCCGGTGTTCATCCCGACCAGGTCATTACGGACGACTCGCGCCTATACCCATCGGTGCTGAAGGAGATCTGGCCCACGGCCTGGCACCAGCTGTGCTTGTTCCACGCCACACGACGGGTGGTCCGCGTCGTCAGCGAGGTCGTTAAACAGGTGCGCCGCTCACTCCCCACGCCGCCACCGGTCAGTAAGCCGACATTGCTTGGTCGTCTGCGTGACACGCCGCCGACTGCCGACCAGCACAATCCCGACGCGGAACGGTACCGCTGGCGCCTTGCACGCCGCACGCTGGGGATTGCCCAGGTCCATGAGCTGCACAAGCACATCGCATCGGCTCGAGCCATCGGACGACAACTCGGCGTCAATCACGGCACCGTCCGCCAGTGGCTCAAGCTGACACCGCCCGATCCGGCCAGTGTCGCAGAATTAGCCGCTATACCAGACCTGTTGCCCGAAGTCGACCCGCCTCCACTTCCCTGGCACGACTGGGACGAGGTCCGTCGTACCCGCGAAGACCTGTGGCTGTACCGCACCTTGTTTCTCCATCGGGCTCAGAACTTGACCGTGGAGGAACGACAGAAGCTGGCCGGTTTCTTGGCTGGACCCGTCGGCGGAGAACTACGCGTAGCTCGTACCTCCCTGGAACATTGGTTTGCGATCTGGGCAGACGACCTGGGCAACAGACGGACGCCGCAAGAAGCCGAGCGGCGGTATGACATCTGGCGTACGGATACTGAAGCGACGAAGATCGCGCCGCTGCGCCGCCAACAACAGCACCTGGATGCCGATCACTTCGTGCGACTCAGCGCCTTCCTGCGGAATCCGACGTGGGAACCAACCAACAATGCTGCTGAACGCAGTGGCCGCATTTTTCGCCACGGCCAACACCCACATTTTCGCCTGCGGCTGGTCAAATCCATCGAGGCCGATCTGAAGGTGCGTGCCTATCTGAAGAAGGAACGGTTCTGCTCGCCCCCGCCAACCAGACTCCACCACTGTCAGCGAGGCCGCCGCCAAATCCGAGCTCCGGAATGAATTTCTCCTAGCCCCAATGCCAATTCCGCAGTGTCGAAATGAGCGTTCGACATCACCGAAATACGCACCAGGTTCGGCAATGCCGAGTTTTGCGCTCGGAACGTGACCTGCGCGCCGGCGCGTGTCTGTCACACTCTCTGGTGCCGTGCTCGCGCTCGATCGGCATGTTCGTTCGATCCAACCGCTGGCGCTGCTCGCCGAGGTCGACCAGACAGAGCGGCCATTTGGCGCGCGGACCGACGCGGGCGTACTCGTCGGCGAGCTGCTCAGGCAGCACGTGCCCGAGTTGGCCAGCGGCGAGCTCGAGATCGTCGCCATTGCTCGCATCGTCGGTCAGTTGAGCAAGGTCGCCGTTCGCCAGCGGCTACGCGTCCATCCGGCCACAGCCCGGCCCGTTCTTCTGGTGCTGGGACGAGCCGGCGAACGCATCCGCCCGGTCCGTGACGCGCTTGGCCCGGAACGCGTCGAGATCGTGCAGTGGCACGCCGAGCCGCTGCGATACATCGCCGACGCACTCGGGCTCACCTACCTGCCGAGCGCCGTCCTCTACCCGGTGCGCCGGCGCGCCGATGTCCTGCTCGGCGAGATCGACTTTCCGGCCGCGCGCGGAGCGCGTGCCCGCAACATGCTCCTGGCCTCGGCGCTGACGTCATGGCAGGTGCGAGTCAAGCAGATTTCCAGTACCCGCAACTGGCATGCGCTCGAGGCTGCACTGAGCGACCAGCGACCAGTGCGGGCTGAGGTCGTGGGCAAGGCGCCGAAGGGAGTGCGCGTGCGCGTCTACGGGCTCAACGGCCTGCTGCCCTTCGGCCGAATGAGGGGCGTCAAACGGGCCACTCCGCCGCATGTCGTCGAAGCGAAGGTTCAAGCACTGCTAGGCGAACAGCCCGAGGTAAACGTGCTGCAGTTGGACGCTGACCGCGCCACAGTCATCGTCTCGGAGCATTTCTCCCAGGCGCGCCAGCTTCGCCTGCCTCTGATCTGAGCTCTGGCACAACGCCCGCCGCAGCTGGAAGCATTGAAGTGTGCGCTCACGGGTGCGCACACGAATTGCCTGGTCGAGCGCTGTGGACGGCAGTCGCGTGGCCGGTCACGTCAACGTCTATCACACGCGCTCCGTCGATAATCGCGGAACTCGACAGTGCGCCAGATGTGGCCATTGTTCCAGTGCTGCAGATCCATCCGCCGCGGGTCGCGCCGGTCGCGTTCGCCAAAGTCGCGATAGACCATGACATACGGTTCGATTCCGACCTCGTGCAGCGTCTCGACGCGCGCGAGCTCCTCGTCGAGCACGTAGCCGGGGAAGCCGACGAGCACGTAAAAGCGCAGGTCACGGGGGTGGAAGCCGGCCGCAAGCAGGGAGCGGACGCCGCGCAAGACCTCATCGCGGCGGACGACGCTGACCGGCAAGTCCCAAGCGAAATGGAGGGTATGCGGGCGCGTAAAGCGATCGCCGGCGAGCTGGCGACGATGGCGCAGTTCGCCGAGCGCGCGTGCGACCGTTGCGTCGACGAGACGTATATCGTTGTCCTGCGGCCAGTCGACAACGAGTCCGCGGCCCATGATCTCGGCGATCTTGTCGCGCCAGCTGTCGAGCGCGAAGAAATTGTTATCGAGCAGCATCAAGCG
Organism: Chloroflexota bacterium; assembly: GCA_019247515.1. Classification (GTDB taxonomy): domain Bacteria; phylum Chloroflexota; class UBA6077; order UBA6077; family CF-72; genus CF-72. The sequence goes on from JAFAOS010000478.1 coordinate 6,813, forward strand.
GTTACTCCGCGGGTTGAGCAACTCGGCGAGCGGACGGTCCTCGCGAATGCCTCCTTCGGCGTGGGGGACCGGGCAGAAAGCACAGTGTCGGATACAGCCGCGGGTCGAGTAGCCGACGCACGCCGCGCATGGTCTCGCTCTGGTTCCACTGGGACGGCACCGACGTGGTGATGGCCACCTTCGGGCGGCGCCGAAGCCGAAGGCGCTGCGCACCGGCAGCCCTGTCGCGCTCACAATCGACACCGACGCTGCTCCCAATCACGTGCTTTCGATCCGCGGGACGGCCGAGGTCCAGCGTCAACGGCTTGGCGCCGGAATATGCCCAGGCCGCCGCGCGCATCTCAGAAGCGAATACGGCCCGGCGTACATCGCATCCCTCCCGGTTGACGTGCCGATGGCGCGCATCGCGGTCCACCCTGAGGAAGTAGTGCTGCTTGATTTCGAGACGCGTTTACCCGGTGCGCTGGTGGCCATCGGACTGGCGCCGTCGTGAACCTTCCCCACAGCGCCGACGGTGACAGTGAGCCGCGCGATTTCCAACTCGTGATTCGACCTGCTGTTCCCGAAGACGCCGGGGCGATCGGCGCGGTGTTCGACGCCGCCGTGCGCCGTGGCTGGACGTATCTTGGCGATCTCGTGGAACAACCGTTGTTCACGGCTGAGCACTGGGACCAACTGGTAGCCGAGCACCAGTCACCGAATCTGCTGCTGGTTGCCGTGGACAGGGGCGAGCGCGTGATCGGCTTTACGGCGGTGCATCCGGCCGACGGCGAGATGTTCCTGCTATTCGTTCATCCGAAGTCTGCCGGTGCTGGCGCTGGACGCAGGCTGCTGGAGGCAGCGCATGCAGCGCTGCGCGAGGCCGGCTGCGGAGAGGCATTCCACGCGCGGGCGTTAACGGTGTATGCCGCGGCCGGATACCGGCCTGACGGAACCGAACGAGTAACCAAGTTTCGCGGAAGGCGCATCCGGGAACTCCGGCTTGTGACGCGACTCTGAGCCCGGCGATCAGGGCACGCGGATGCTGTTCTCGGGTCCAAGTTGAAGGTGTCGCAGCAACTCGTCTTGCAGACGGTCTGGAGATTCGCTGTAGAGACGGTGCGTCTCGATCCGAATGGTTAGCTTGCTGGAATTGTCATACTGGAATCGCAAGTAGTCAGGATGCGTTATGTTCAGGCGAGACCTAAGGCGGCAGGCGCCGCGAGCCGAAGCGCGGCGGTAGCCATAACACTTGCGGAAAGACCACCTTCCTGATTCAAACTGCGGTGCCGCGACTCTTGCGAGCTGCCGGAACAACTCGGGTGGAGTACACGGCGAGCGCCGCCGCGGCGGTGCGCTGCAGGAGAATTCGGACGGCTTCGGGGGCAAGCACCTCCACCCCGGCTCCGAAACCGAGCAACCGATGGCAGGCCGCGTGCGGGTGTTCGAAGCGCAGCACGAGCGTGCGCCAGCCGCGTGCATCTGGATCACTGGCGGCGGCGAGGCAGGGAGACACTTGATTGCCGAAGACCTCCGGCAGGATCCTGAACGCCGCGGTAGACACGCGAAGGGTGACCTCCAGCCGCAGCCTAGAGGTGACGAACTCGGTCGACCACGCCGCCCACGCCTCGGCCAGGTCGAAGCCGACTGGACGTGTGAAGTTCGTATCCAGCACCTCGACGGATTCGATGCGGCCCACGCGGTAGACGACGATGCCTCCAGCTGCGGTTCGGGTAAGCACGTACCAGATACCAGCCTTGTTGACCAGCCCCAACGGCTCGATCTCCGAGCGGGTGGATGTCGCGCGAATCGGCGATGGACGATCACCACCATCTGGCGTCTGGACGCAACTGCTCGCGACCAATGAAATGACCCCCAGTCAAAGTGCGCGCGCAGGAGGTCGCCGTGTTTGAGTACGCACGAGTGGCGGTCGGTGGCGGTCGGTGCGCGGCGGTTGAGCTCGCAGCTTGGACTGGCGCTATCGCATTGCCGAAAACAGGCCGATGAGCTGAGGCAGCAGCTGAATCTCGTAGTCCGGCAGAGGCTTGTCTTGAGTCCTGGCTAGCCGGCGGCGATTGAGCCAAACGGCTGTAAGACCGGCCGCCTTTGCGCCGATGACATCCTTTTCCAGACTGTCACCCACGTGCCAGACATGCTCCGGTTTGACCCCGAGCTTGTCGATGGCCACGGCGAAGATTGCGGGATCGGGTTTGGCGACGCCAAGCTCACCGGAAATTACAACGGCGGAGAATTGCTGCTCGATACCAAAGCTCCGGAGGACATCACGCTGTGAATCCGCTGCGCCATTGGTGACCAGCGCCAGCAGGAGACCGGCGCCCGAGAGCCAGGTGAACAGGTCATGGACATCATCGAACAACTGGGCAATATTGCGTGTATGTCGTAGATGCGTATTTCTCGCGACGTGCGCGAAACGGTTATCGTCGCACCCGCACAGCCGGAGGGTTCGGGCCCAGGCCTCCAGGCTCACGCTTTGCCCGTCCAGGCCACCCAGTGTCCAACTCTCCTCCACCTCTGGCCAGTATGCCCGCCAGACTTCGCGGTTGACTTGCAGGAGCCGAGCGGGATCCAGCGCAGGCTGAGCCGCCGCCAGGTCGTGGCAGGTACGTAAGATCGCCTCTTGCCCGCCACTCGTGTCCACAAGTGTGTCGTTGAGATCGAATGACACAGCCCTGACTGTCTGCATGCCCACCCCGTTCGGTCAGGGCGAGTCTATCGTGTTTGGGTACGTGGGCAGCCTCGATCACGCCAAGGCCTGAGGGTGGCTGATCTCTATGGCGGGAAGCGCATAGCGGGTAATCCGATTTCTGAGAAAGCTTCGTCTCCCAAAAGCCCAGGTGATACTCGCGTGTACGGCTCGTTGTACCACCAGTGTCCGAGCGAATCGCGTTCGATGCTGATAACTACGCGAGACGCGTGCGCAGAGGGCCGTGTTTCATTTGCGCGCTCGCATCCGGAGACGCCGAGTACCGGCTGGCAAATGTCATGATTTACGAAGACCAGGATGTGCTGGTGTTTCTCAATCGCTATCCGACCCTGCTCGGCTACACACTCGTGTGTCCGCGGCGACATGTCGAGCGCGTGGTGGGCGATTTTGCGGAAGATGAGTATTTCCAGTTGCAACGCTGGGTCTATCGAGTTGGTCGCGCTATCGAGCAGGTCATTGAAACTGAGCGCCTGTACGTCTTGAGTCTCGGCAGCCAACAAGGCAACCGTCACGTTCACTGGCACCTGGCGCCACTCCCGCCCGGGGTCGCGTACGAGGATCAACAACTAGCTGCGGTCTCGATGAATCGTGGCATTCTGCGGCTCGAGCCGCACGAAGCCAGAAATCTAGCGGACCAGATCCGTGAACGGCTTCTCGACGAACCGTCATAGTTCGCCCAAGTTTGGGACGCTTGAACTGGATGGCTGGGTAGCATGCCTGGCGCGGGAACTACGCGTGTCGGCAATTTCCTGGCTGCGCTCACCGGTCTGCCTCCGGTTGCCCGCACTGGAGGCGGATCCGTGGACCGACGACAAAGTGCTGGGTATTCTCGGATACGCGATCGCACCCGAACAGCAGGGCAAGGGTCTGGCGTCGGAAGCTGCCGCGAGCGTGGTGGAGCTCGCGTTCACTGAGTTGCGTTTGCGTCGGCTCCGCGCGACGGTGCTGCGAGACAACGCTGCATCGCGGCGCGTGCTCGAAAGTATCCAGTTCCGGATCGGGCGCCCGGGCGTCCGCGAGATACCGCGCTGCGGCGGTCCGCCGCGCCTGGGAGATACGTTCATTCTAGACCGCGCCGATTGGATCGCCACGCATAACGCAGCCGTGGACCGAGCCCACGCGGAAACGCCTCCCACGTAGGTGACTCCCTTCACGGTCATGAGCTGGAACATCCAGGAGGGCGGCGACGGTCGCCTGGACGCGATCGCCGCGCTCATTCGGGCCCACAAGCCCGACTGTGCGGCGCTGCTGGAAGTGGACAGCCAGCGCAACGCGGAGGCGCTGGCGTCCGAGCTGCGCATGGCCCTGACGTACGGCGAAGCAAACTGCCCGTCGGCGGTGGCCTGGTTGACAACTCGGCCACCGGTTCGAGCTGAGAATCATCGCCTTCCACAGCTGGCCAAAACGTTGCCGGAGATCGAACTGCAGTGGGACGCCGCACCGCTGCTTCTGTTTGCGACGCACCTCGGCTCACGCTGGAACATCCAGCAACCGGCCGACGAGATGGTGACTATCCTTCAGGTGCTGAAACGGCGCGGAGACGATCGCCACGTCCTCGCCGGTGACCTGAATGCCCTCAGACCCGGCGATCCTGTCGGTACATCTCCGCAGGGCGAAACGTTGCGCGGCGACGCCATCGACGGCGCACCACGCCTGGCGATCGAGCGGATCCTGGGCGCTGGCTACGTTGACTGCTTCCGGCACGCGCATGCGCGTCGCCGCGGCTTCACGTACCCATCGCAGGCGCCGTGGCTGCGACTCGACTACATCTTCGCCTCAGGTGGAGATCCTACGTTCGACACAGCGTCCAGGACAAGAGTCGCCGACCCTCGCTATAGAACATTGTCGGAGGCCGGATTCAGCCGTGTGAGGTAATGGCTGTGAAGACGGCTTCGATCAGGTGCGGCCAGAAGCTCAGACCCAGAAGGTACAACACGCACACGCCGCCCGCGAGCATCACGGCGTCGATGCTCTCGCGCCCCTCGGGCTCCCAGTACACGTCTGCGAGCCGCAGCCAGAGCGCGAACTCGTCCAGGACCAGGGCGGCGCCGATCCCGAACAGGACGGCCAGCAGTGGCGTCGCCGCGTTGCCGGGCAGCACGAGGCCGAAATAGCCGCTGACCAGCACCAGCAGCATGCCCGGCACGAGGTGGTGGATATGTAGCCCACCCTTCGTTTCGACGTTTCGGAAGAGCCGGAGCCGCTGGTTGCGGATGCTGTAGGTAATGAATCGGACCAGGCCAAACGTGATCAGAAAAGCTAGCGTGAGCAGGAACGCGGGCTCCTTGCCAGAGTCCCTGACGTCGCGCACGTAGGCCAGCCATACGTCCGGGATCAGGCTCGCCAGCACCACCTCGCCGAGCGTGAACAGCAGCAGCAGCGCGGCCACAATCACGACGGCGATCCTCGTGATGCGTCTGCTCAGGCGAGCTGGACGAGTTTCAGTTGCGGTCGCTTCCCGGAGTGAACCCCGGTTCGCGTCTTCAGTCTCTAGCATGATCCCGCTCCCAGAGTCAGTCTCAAACCGAGCAGTTCATCTCCGCTTCGAGTGGGAGAGAATTCCAATTCCCACGCACATGTTGATGTGGCAGATTCGTCTCGGCAACCGAGACGGTACCCCAGCCACACCCATGCGCGGCGCGGGTGCGTTGAGCGTCCGAGGATCTTCCCCTTCTCGGCCGAGGCCTCCGCGTCGGCGAGGATGAGGAGCCCTGCTCCTTTGAGCTTGGCCGAGCGTTCGAGCTTGCTCATCTGCTCGTCGGCCGCCCAGATCAGCCGCGGCCGCTGCGTTTGCTGGGCTCGTTGGGCCGCGTGATTGGCGACCTCCGCCTCCTCCTCGTGCTCCTTCCGGCCCTCGTGGACCATGCCACTCACCGCCGCAACTTCAACGATGTCCCGACGCTGGTCGCGTCGCATCTCGCGTCTGAACATCATCCCGTCCTCCATACGTTTCCTGGTCCCAGAAATACCGTGGAGCCGACGGAAGAACGCGTCATCGGGGTGCCATTATGCGCTGCATTCCCCCTCATCGCCATCCCAGGCAATTACCGATCCGTCAAGCCGAGCCGAGCAGCGGCGAGGCCAGCAGGCGTGCAGCCTTTCCGATGCCTCCACCGCATCGCCCAAGCGGCGATTGCCTGGAGCGGTCGGACACGTGCCGACGACCAGTCGGGTCGACCTTTTGCCTTTTGCGCGACGATGCAGCATCCATCAATGAGCCCTCGTGAGATGAGCTCGGTGCTAGCGAGCGATCGGGGAGACGGAGCACACACGAGCCGTGGTGTCGCGGGCCGCGGAATGTGGGGACTGCTGCCGGTCGCTATTGCGAGCGTAGTGTCGAGGGCTGCGCCGGGACATCCGGGCAAACCCGCATCGGGTGCCCCACTATGCACCCTGCCCCCTACTGCAGCGAGGGCCCCGGGACCTGCCCAGAGCGCACCACACGCGGAGCGCGCGGCCGTAAGGCGTTTTCAACGCGCACTCGTCGCGCACTCGCCATGGGCAACAATGTGTGCCGGCCGGACGATGAAACGTCCTCGGCGGCTTGGCAGCTCATTTGCTTGCGCCGATTTTGAACATCCTGGTGCCACACTCAGGGCAGGTCCCTTCCGTAGCCGGGCGTCCGTTCTTCATGGTGATGGGCTTGGCACCTCTCATCTGGCGCTGGGTCTTGCACTTCATGCAGTAACCAGTGGCGGTGCTGGTGGTCGCGGCCTTGGCCATGTTCACCTCGCTTCAGAGATTGAATCTCAGTATGGATGGTAGGCCATCTTGGTGAGCACCGGAAGTCAGCATTTCACAAGCCGGTGCGGCACACGCGTCCGAAGACGGATAGGAGGGTCGGCTCCCCGTTCGACGTCGAACACTGCTCGTCATGCGGGCTGGTGCCCGCGCTGCGGGCAGCCCTCGGGTGACCTGCAGGTGTTGTTCGTTCCAACAACGGGGACGAGGTCATAACGCGTGGGTGTCAAAGGCATGGCTCCTGTAGGAGCTCCTGCGCCAACTTCGAGAACAGGTCCTGCTGACCTGCAGGTGTTGTTCGTTCCAACAACGGGGACGAGGTCATAACGCGTGGGTGTCAAAGGCATTGCTCCTGTAAGAGCTCGTGCGCCAACTTCGAGAACAGGTCCCGCTGCCTCAAGTACTGACTGTGAGGTGGGTTGGCTGAGGCTACGCCTTGGGTGTGCGATTCGCGTCGGGTTTGCTCGAGTCAGCTGGCCCTCACCCCGTGGCCCGCGATGCTCCCTCGCACCTGCGTGGAACTGAGCAGGACCGCGACTGCTTGTCGACCCGAGCGCCTTGGGAGAGAATCTCAGCCTGAAAACGATCCAAATGCGAGGCATACCGGGTGCAGATCAGCCGGTCGAGGGCGCACGTCTGGCCGCCACGAGGAGGGTGGTCTCATATTCGTTAGCAGTGATTCGAACGACGCCCGCTCGGAAGTCGGCCTTGGCATTGTCCGCGGGGTCGATCTGCGACAGCACAGCATCCATGGATACGGGCGGGTCCCATTCCTCGACCCGAGCCAGCAACACACCGCCAGGGGAATCACCCGGGTACATCTGTGCCTCGGACAGCGTCCACTGCGTGTATCGCCTGTTCTGCAGTCAAGTCGAATACTGCACCAACCTCATTTTCAAGGAGCGGGCGGCGCTCGATCGCGTGGCTGACCGCTTGCTGGACCTCAACCGGAGCATCGGCCGTCCCGACAAGCTCAGCACGATCTTCG
>JAFAOS010000261.1 GCA_019247515.1 Chloroflexota bacterium
GCGATGATGAGAACCACCCGATGGCCGTTCGCGTCAACAGCCACTTTTACACAGCTCTCGAGACACTACCCGCCAACGATCTGGGACGCGGGAAAGTTCAGGTTGGGCCGGGGGCGTGGGGGCTGGCCCCCACATCCAAATAGACGATCGCCGGCAGGCGCACCGATTCCAGAGCGGAGCGTGGGGCCGACCCGAAGGGGGCGCGTTCACAGCCAGGAGGGCGCATCCGAAAAGGCGCGTGGGGGAATTGGCTGCAAGCCCGTCAGCCGCGAAGCGGGCGCCGAAGGCGAGGCTTGCGCCCAAGGAGGAAATGCGCCAGGCTGCGAAGTCCCTCCTGGCGTCCGTGAACGTGCCAGGCCCCACGCGGAGCGCACGGCGTATACCCCAGACGTGTCGGCGGTAATTTGGCCTGCTCCTCTTGACCGTACAGCAATTCAAAACCCAAACACTTGTTCTGCTATAATCCAGCCGCGTTTTGCGCCCGGGACGATGGCGAGCCACCTGACGTAACGGGGCGTGAAGAGGAGCCTATGTACTGTCCGCAGTGCGGCACACAACTTCAAGATCGCGCAATGTACTGTCCAGCATGTGGCACGCAAGCACGGTGCAAACAGTGTCGAGAAGAGCTTGTCCGTGACGCCCGCGTCTGCATGATGTGCGGCATGCCGATCGGCCCAGCCGACGCCACCCTCACAAGTCACCCACCGACCGTAAACCGCATCACGTTTGTTGAAACGGACAAGCGTCGGTCGCTGGACGCGGAGCTCACTGATGACGCAGTGGGGCTGATCGGACAAAGCCTTGGCATCTTTGTTACGGGCCAACTTAAAGGACGACACGATAGTCGGGCTCAATTGCAGAGTAACGAACCGTTGATCATCGACCAGCAGCCATCATTGCCCGGCGGCTCAGCGGGCGACGGGTCAGCAGTACACAGAGGCGGCCGCGGACTAGGAAAAGACAAAGCGCCGATACCCCTGCTGGCGGTGCGGATGTTGATGTACTGCTGAATCATCTGGACAGATCGGCGCACCCTGAAGTCTATGAGGCTGCGCGTGTCGTCGACCGCGCGCTACATGTTTTGCGAATCGCGCGCGATGAGTACGGCATCGAGGCGTTGACGGTCCCCCAGATCACGCAAGTGCTGAAGGACAAGTTTCGCGTGTCCCTCACCCCGCAGAGCGTGTATGGCGCGTTTGACCGGGTGCAGGGGGTCGTGGATCGTGTGCCGGCTGGCAAAGGCGTCTGGAAGTTCAGGTTAATGGCGGCTGGCGATGCGTACCTTACCGATCCGGGTCAGGCGCCAGCAGCGAGCGTGCGGCGCCGACCAGCTCGTCGGCGTGCGCAGGCGAAAACGGGTACCCAACCCCCGGAGCAACAGCCGTCTGAGGCACCAGCAAGGCGAGGGCCCAACAAACGAGCTTCAGGTCGCCCTGGACCGAAGAAAATGGTGACTGAGCTAATTTCTGGTGGGTACTTCTCCGGGCCGAGACTGATTGGGTGAGGTGCAAGCCCACATTGAGCAGCAGCGCGGGTACCAGTTCACGACCAGTGAGTTGGCGCCCGCTTTTACGCGCCTGCTGCGTGAAGGTTCGCTCACACGTACCAGGCGAGAAGATGGCCAGTACGAATACGTTGGCAACTGAGCCAACGCTCGAGGCTGCGCTAGCGGCGGTTCCAACCAGTTTTCGAGCCAAGCTAATCGACAGCTACCGGTCGCTCAAATCGGCGTACTCGAACGGTCAGCATGACGCGTGTGGTCTGCGTGCCGGGCGGTTCTGCGAGACGCTCCTGCGATACGTCCAGCATCACCTAACAGGCAACCACATCCCGTTCGGCACGAAGATCCCGAACTTCGAGCAGGAGTGCGCGAAGCTTGAACAGGTCGCGAAGACAGCCGGTCCCGAGAGCCTTCGTGTCATCATTCCGCGTGGGCTGAACTTTCTGTACACGCTGCGTAACAAGCGTGGAATCGGGCACGTAGGTGGCGACGTGGACGCCAACTCCATCGACGCGGCGACCATGGTGCGTGTCGCTGACTGGTGCTCATCCGAGCTAATACGCGTCGTCCACAACCTACCGCTCGAAGAAGCACAGGCGTTGCTCGACGCGATCACCGAGCGGCAGATTCCAGAAGTGTGGTCGGTGGTCGGGAAAAAGCGAGTACTCATGCCGGGGCTCGACGCCAAGGCCCAGACGCTTTTGCTTCTCTACTCGGACCTGGAAACGGCGATCCCAGCCGAGGACCTATGCGAGTGGGTCGAATACTCGACCTTGTCGAATTATCGACGAGTCGTTCTGACGCCCCTTCACAGCGCTCGCTTGATCGAGCATGACCGCGACACGGATACGGTCGTCATCTCGCCAACTGGAATCGAGAAGGTAGAACAGGAGCTTCTAAAGCCTGCGCCCGGCAGTCCGAATGCCAAGCCTACGAGCAAACGCCGTCGGAACTCGCAACGTTCCTGACTCTCCTTAGCTTGTTTTGGCTGTGTCGCCGCCGGCTTGTACCTTCCCCTTGTGACGCTCAGGGGATGCAAGTCTATCTGGGGAGAGCGCTCTTCTTTGGGATGAGTGGCTCGGTAGGAGCAACAAGGCGACGCCGAGCAGAAGCTTCCTGCTCTATCCGCTGAGCTACGAGGGCGGACCCTGGCGAACTTTAGCAGTCCCCCAGGCCCACCTGGTGGGTGTCGATCAGGCGATGCGGGCGTAGCGCTCGCGCGCGCGGGCCTGGGCTTTGCGGGCCTCGGTCTCCCGATCGCGGGCTGGTGCGCTCGTCTGAAGCTCGCGAATCAGGCGCGCCGCGGCGGCGGTGACCTCGTCCACGGCGCGGTCGAACACGATCTCGTTGCTACGCGAGGGGTGGCTGGTGCCGCTCAATTTGCGCACGAATTGCACGGCCGCGGCGTGGATCTCGTCGTCCGTCGCCGGCGGCTCGAAATTGGCCAGAGTCTTGATGCTTCGGCACATGGTTCCTCGAGAGTGTATGCGCTCAGAGCGCCGCGCCGCCGTCCACGGTCAGCATCGAACCGGTGATCATCGCCGCGTCGTCCGAGACGACGAAAAGAAACGCCCTGGCGATGTCCTCGGGCGTCTGCAGTCGTCCGAGCGGCGTGGCCGCGCGACGGCGTTCAAAGTTGTCCGGATTGTCGATACTGGTTTCCTCGGTATTCGGGCTGTACGGGTTGTTCGCGCGAATGAACGGCGTGTCGACGTGGCCCGGTGAGATCAGCACGCAGCGAATGCGGTCCGTGGCGTACGAGAGCGCCGTCGACCGCGTCAGACCCAGCAGCCCCATCTTGCCCGCCGCGTAGCCGGGGCTTCCGCCGCCCGGCCGGATAGACGCCAGCGACCCGAGGTTGACGATCACACCGCCTCCACCCCGCCGCATCGATGGCACGACCGCTTTGGTGCCAAGAAACGAGCCAGTCAGGATCGTGCCGATCAGGATGTTCCACATCTCTTCGGTCTGTTCGTCGAAGCCAACACGAAAGTTGGCGCCCGCGTTGTTGCACAGGATCGAGATCGGTCCGAACTCGTGCTCGGCGGTCGCCACCGCCGCGGTCCACGCCTCGGCAAGGCGTACGTCGAGAGAGACCGCCAGTGCCCGCCCGCCGTGAGCGGCGACGTCCGCGGCGACCGTCTCCGCCTTGTCGAGGAACAGGTCGGCAACACACACCGCCGCGCCTTCCGTGGCGAACAGACGCGCCTGGGCGCCGCCAATAGCCCCACCGCCGCCGGTGACCAGTGCCGTCTTGCCGTCGAGTTTCACCTTTGTAGCGAAGCAGGGTAATCCCGCTGCCAGCCGTGGCGGCTTGCTGTTACACTGAGCACCTGGTCAGTCTCAGCGGGAGCTCGGTTCTGGACTGAGCGGGGAAACGCAACGCTGCAAGGAGTCCTCCGAAGATGGCGGTCGCAGACGACGTATTCGCGTCGTACAGGGAATACGGGCGCGAACAGGGCTACGATTTACGCTGGCTGGAGCGCCGCGACGTGTGGGGTGAGGGGGTCTCACCGCGTTCGCGCGCCGGTGTCCTGCTGCAAGACGTCGACCACGGCCTGGCCGCCGAGGTGCCTGACGAAAGCCGGAATCTCACCGGCCGCCCGCGGGGAGCCCTGCCGCGCAGTGGTGTGGCCCGTGTCGGCAACTACCCGGTACGTACCAAGGCCGACGTCTGGCTGCGCAATGGCGCGGAGCTGTACGAGGAGGCGGTAGCCCGCCAGTGGTCCTCGGCGACCGACATCCCGTGGCAGGCGATCACGTCGCTGCCCGACGACATCGAACGCGCCGAATGCCAGCTGGCCACGTTCATCACCGAGATCGAATTCGTCGCCGGCGATGTGCCCGGCAAGTGGATCGCCGCGATCACGCCCGATTATTACGAGCCCCGTATGTTCCTGCTGTCGCAGGTCATGGACGAGGCGCGGCACCTGGACGTGTTCCGCAAGCGCGCGCTGGTCAACGGCGGCGGACTCATGCGGCGCACCGGTAACCCGCAGGTCGTCGGCGCGGTCATCGACTCGGCACGCGACTTCACCGAGATGTCCGCGCGCCTGCACATTTCCGGTGAGGGCGCCGTGCTCACCCTGTTCCGGATGGGCGAGCTGATGGCCTACAACGACGCCGAGAAGCACATCTACCGCCTGTGCGCCCAGGACGAATCGCGGCACGTGGCCTTCGGCGTCATGCACCTGCAGTACCTGGGCAGTGTCGAAACCGATCGACGCGAGGAGATCCAGTCCTATCTGGATGACGCCGAGCTGGCGCTGGTCACCGGTGCAAGCGGGCAGAACCCGGTCGCCCGCGGGCTGCCGAGCAATGCCGCGCTCGCCATTTTGCTCGGCGGAGGCGAGGCCAACGTCGACGATGGCTACAACACCCTGCTGGCGATCCGGCAGCGGCAGGTGAAGGAATACGTGCAACGCGTGCGGGTGGCAGGTTTCGGCGAGCGTTTCGAAAACGGTCGCGCGAATCCCATGCTCGAGCAGTACGTCCAGGCGCACTGAGCCCCGCGCCGTGACCGATACGCAGCAACCGCCGCCGGTCGACCTGAGCTGGAAGGCGATGACTATCCAGTGGGGCACCCGCGCGCCCGTGCGCAAAGGCGCCGGACTCACGCTGGGCGCTATCAACGTCGGCGCGTATGCCGAGGTGCCCGATTACTGGCAGGATCGCACGCGTTCGCCGCGCGGCGCGTACAACCCGACCGGCGCGGCGGCCGCCTCGATCGGCGGCTACTACCTGCGCCACAAGTCCGATCTGTGGGCCGACAACGCGGCGGAGCTTTACGAAGAAGCGATTTCACGTCGCTGGTCATCCGCCGACAGCATCCCGTGGGATACCTGCCGCGGTCTGGCGGAGGATGTCGAGGTCGCCGTCTGCCAGGTATCAACCGAGCTGAGCCAGCAGGCATCCATCGAGGCTGAGGTGATCTCGGGCTGGCAACAGCAGATGTCGTACGGCTTCCACGAAGTCAAAGTTTTCCTCGCCACCGAGACTTTCGACGCGGCACGCCATTTCGAAGTCTTCCGCAAGCGCGCGTTGCTGAATGGCGGCGGTCTGGGGTTAGAGAGTCCAGGCGAGGTGAACCGCTGGCTGCTGGAGAGCCGAGGCGGTTGGACCGAAACAGTGGCCCTCCTGTACCTGCTGCGCGGATTGTTCACGCGTACGATCTATCGTTATCTTGCGGCATATGCCCCATCGCCCGTCGAGATGTTGATCGGGCGGCGAGCGGCACAGGATAAAACCCGACACCTGGCCTACGCGCTGCATCACCTGCGTTACGCGGCGAACCATGTGCAAGGTATGGGCGATCACCTCAACGCGGGGCTGGCCCAGGCAGAGCTGGTGTCGGCTCGGGATGAAAAAGACCCGGTCCTGTGGGAGTCACTGGCGTGCTTCTTCGGGGGTGGCGTGCGCCACATGGACTCCGGCATGACAATTGTGCGCTCGATGCGGCGCCGCTATGTCCAGGATTATCTGCAACACCTGGGCTGGATCGGCATTCAGCATCAGCGGATGCTTGCGCCCAATTTCAAAGCCGTGCTCGAGGACTGATCGGTGCCACTGTACGTCTACCAGTGCCGGCGCTGCGAGGTCCGCACCGAAGTGTTGCAGCGCCGGTTGGACACGCCGTGCGAAGCAGTGTGCGAGACGTGTGGCTCGGCGGACCTGGAGCGCGTCTTTTCCGCGTTCGCGACGTACCGCTCCGAGCTGGACAGATTGCGCGAGCTGGATCCCAAGTACTACGCACGGGTCGACCAGGCGATGGCCAACACGCGCGACGCCGATCCGATGCGCCACCTGAACCGCATGATGCCGTTCGACTCGGCCAGGGAACCGGGCGAGCGAATCAAGTTCTGACCAGCGCGGGAGACTCGACAGATGCCGATCTTTCCTTCAATCGAGTGGCTCACGGAAGTGGCTCGACTCGCGATGCACGACGACGTATACCGTCGGTTCGGACGTGTAGACGCCAGCGTTGGGCTGAAAATTGGCGAACGCGCATTCCGGTTGACCTTCGATGTGTTCGACATCGCGGACATCCGCGAGATCCACGAAGACGAGCTTCGCGACCTTGACTTCTATCTGGATATGGAGCCCGAGCGGTGGCAGGCCATGCTGCGCAGCATCCGCGAGCACGGCCGAGCGGAACGCGAATTCACGCTCAATTCCCTGGACCTGACCATATCGGACGGCCTGCATCAGAATGCGACCGGTGATGGTTACCGAGCCGACAAGTTCTTTCGTTACAACGAGAACCTTCAGCGGTTCTTCGACCTGTCCGCCAACGTCGAGACCACGTTCGACGCGTCGCTTTCCACCGGCATCGCCAACAGCCCCGCACAGTAGACGTCGAGCACCTGGCGAACTGCCTCGTTACTCGCGAATCGGCTGCGAGCGGTCGGACGCATGCGCAGGAAGATGTGCAGGATGCCGGTGATCGCGGTGGCACACGCGCGGGCGTCGAGCGGTCGAAATACGCCCTCCTGGATACCGTCGGCGATGATCGCCTGGAGGATACCCATCGAATGCCGACCGTGCGCGTCCGCGATCTGGCGGGCAAGATCAACGGGTAAACCGCTCAACTCGCGCAGGCAGACGCTCAGCCCAGGCTCCCGCGTCGTGAAGCATTCGTAGTAAACCTCGACGTAGGTCCGCAGTCGCGAGGCGGGGTCCCGCTCGGAGGCAAGCGCTGTCTGGATGCTGTTGCCGAGCCGCTCGAGCTGGTCGACGACCGCGGCGAGGTACAGGTCGGCTTTGCTGCGGAAGTGGTAGAAGAGGAGCGAGTGCTTGGCCCCCGCCTCGCGGGCGATCTCACGGGTCGAAGCGCCGTCGAATCCGCGGGCGGCGAAGTTGCGGATGGCCGAGGCGAGGATCTCCTCCCGCCGACTTTCGCCAGACGTGAGCTGCTCGAGTCGAAGTGTGTTCGTGGTGTTGAGCATATACTTCCATCTGCCGTGAGTGAAGCGCAGGACGGGACGTCGGGCGGGACGGTGCCCGTGCCAACTCCGGAGACGGCGCCGTTCTGGGCCGGTACGCTGGCGGGCGAGCTACGCGTGCAGCGCTGCAACGCCTGTGGTCGGTACTACTTTTATCCCCGCCCGTTCTGCCGCTACTGTGCCTCCCGGGATGTGGAGTGGCGGACGGCGTCGGGCACCGGTCGGCTGATCTCGTACGTCATCAACCACCGCCCGCTGCCACCGGCCGCACCGGACCGCCCGCAGATCATTGCGCTGGTCGAGCTCGACGAGGGTCCGCGCATGCTGACCAACATCGTCGGCGTAATCCCGGAGCCGGAGGAATTGCCGCTCGATGCCGCCGTCCGCGTCGATTTCGAGCCGCGCGGCGACCAGGCACTGCCGGTGTTTCGACTGCTGGACTCCTCACCACGCCGGTGAGCGTGAACATGCACGGCGGTCACATCGCGATCGTCGGCGCCGCGGAAACCGACGAGATCGGCGTGCTGCCGAACCGCTCGATGATTCACTTGCACGCCGAGGCCGGGCTCAATGCGCTGGCCGACGCCGGCCTGAGCCCAGCCGACGTGGATGGGGTGGCCACCGCCGGGCCGCTCGCCCTGGAGGTCTCGCACCACCTGGGCATTGCGCCGCGCTGGCTGGACGGCACGCTGGTTGGCGGATGCAGCTTCCTCCTGCACGTGCGCCACGCGGCCGCGGCGATTGCGAGCGGCGCGGCGGAAACCGTGCTGATCACCCACGGCGAGTCAGGCCGATCCCGGGTGGGAGTCAGCCGGCCAGCGCCCAATCCAGCGTCGGTCGTCGGTCAATTCGAGGCGCCGTACGGCGCGCTGGCTCCGTACGCCACATTCACCGTGCCAGCATTACGCTTTTTGCACGAACGCGGGATGAGCCGGACGGACCTCGCGGAGGTGGTGGTGGCGCAGCGGGAATGGGCGATCCGCAATCCTCGCGCCTTCCGCCGCAAGCCTACGACAGTCGAGCAGGTGCTGGATGGAGAACTGATTGCCTACCCGTTCACTCGCGAGATGTGCTGCGTGGTCACCGATGGCGGCGGGGCGCTGGTGCTGACCAGCGCGGAACGGGCGCGGGATTTGCCAGGTGGCGCACACGCCGTGTATTTGCTCGGATCCGGCGAAGCGAGCGAGGCGCCGCTCATGTCCCAGATGGACGAGGTCGGCTCGTTCGGCGCGTTCAGGCGGTCCAGCGCCGAGGCGTTCCGCACCGCCGGAGTTGGCCCGCGGGACGTCGATCACCTGATGGGCTACGACGCGTTCGCGCACCTGCCGCTGTACATGCTCGAGGACCTGGGTTTTGTCGGACATGGCGAGTCCGGCGCATTTATCGCCGAGGGCAACACCCGGCCGGGCGGCCGACTGCCCATGAACACCAACGGCGGCGGACTGTCCTACACGCACACCGGGATGTACGGGATGTTTGCGATCCAGGAGTCGGTCCGCCAGTTGCGTGGCGAGGCCGCCGCCCAGGTTCCAGGCGTGCGCATCGGCTTTGTACAGGGCGTGGGCATGATGTTCGGCGCCTCGGGCAGCCTGGTGCTCTCCAACTCTGGATAACGGTCCCTCACGCGCAGTCCGGGTTCACGCCCGCGATCGCTTTGCGTCGCTCGGTCGTCGCCTCGAACCAGGACTCGTCGGCGCCCAACAGCAGCGCGTCCGAGCGGACAGCGTAACACGCCGGGTCGAAAATCTCGCCCGGAACCACGCCCCCGTCCTGGAGTGCCCTGGCAGACTCCAGCAAGCGGCGGCGGACCGCGATGATCGCCAGGTCGCTGGTGCCCAGCCGCTCCGTGGTCCGGTCGAAGATGGGCCCCATGCCAACCTGCGGCGCGGCGTCCTGGGCCCAGAACTCGGGAATACCCGAGAAGGTCTCGGTGCGCTGTACCCGGCGATCGATGCCAAAATCGTTGTGTGCTCCCAGCGACGACCGCCAGCGGCCGAAGGCTCGACTGGTGGGCGGCGCGCGATGCTCCGGAGCGATGGTCCACGACCAGGTTGGCGTGCGCACGCGAGTCCGCTCATCCACTGTCAAAGGGCGACGGGGCTGGAACGTCACGCCAATGACAACGCAGGTCGTATCGTCAATGGGCACCCAGGCACGCCAGTTGCGCAGCGGCTCCTTGCCATACGGTCCGGTCATGGTGTGAAACGGCATCAGGTGCTGGGTGATGCGCCAGTACCGCTGGTCATCTGGCGCCTTGCGTCCGGCACCGATACATGTGCCGTAGCGCGTGCGCACCACCTCGAAGCGCGGGTGTTTGTCGAGTTTGCGGATCTGGGCGATGCGCGGATCGTCCGATGGGTCCTCTGCTGGCCGCAGACTGCTGTGGGTAAAGGAGAGGTGACTCTGGTCGACGTCGCCTTCCATGGCCTGCACCCAGTTGGTGTCCTGGACGCGCTTCGAGGCGACGAGGTGGTCCTCCGGCAGGTCGAGCCACTCCAGTCCCGGCAAGGGTGGGGGTGGATTCTGCGGTCCCATGTACACCCACACCACCCCGGCGCGCTCGAGGCACGGATACACCCGGGCGCTGACCTTCGTGCGGAAATCCGACTCGGCGGGCTCATTGGGCATGTCCACGCAACGCCCGGCGACGTCGAACTTCCAGCCGTGGTACACGCAGCGGAGTCCCGCTTCTTCGTTGCGCCCAAAGAACAGCGAAGCGCCGCGGTGCGGGCAGTTGTTTTGAATGAGCCCCACCGTCCCGGCGGTGTCGCGAAAGGCAATCAGGTCCTCGCCGAGCAGGCGGACGCGTTCAGGGTTACCGTCGGCTGTCACCTCCCAGCTGAACAGGAACGGAATCCAGTACAGGCGCAGCAAGTCGCCAATCGGTGTCCCGGACCCGACGCGGGTGATCAGCTCGTTGTCGCGCGCGCTCAACACCGGCGTGAATCCCAGGCGATCAGGCGGGCGCCCCGACTCGGCCCGGCAGTCGCGCCAGGTAATCGACCGCTTCGCTCAGCTCCACCACGTCGCCGTATTTCGCGTCGATGTCGAACAGGTTGGCAATATGCGGCAGCTCGGCGCGATCGCCCACGGCATCCTGGACCACGATCGTATGCAACCCAAGCGAGCACGCGTCGACGGCGGACGCGCGCACGCAGCCGCTGGTCGTGCAGCCGGCGATCAGCAAGGTGTCTATCTGACGTGAGACCAGGCGGGCCGCCAGGTCCGTTCCAAAGAAACAAGACGCGTATTTCTTGACCAGCAGCATCTCGCGCGGACGTCGCTCCAGTCGCTCGTCCAGCTCAACCCACTCCGATCCTTCGACAAGCCAGCTGTTCGAAGGGATCTTGCGGATCCAGATGCCGGCTTCCTGCAGCTCCGCGTCGTAGGCGACGGTGCTGAAGACAATCGGCACCTCGCGCTCGCGCGCAATTGAGAGCAAGGTGCGAATGGCGTCGACCTGCTCGTCGAGATTGCTGGCGAGTGGTGAGCGCAGGTCGGTAAAGGCGCGAATGATGTCGATGACCAGCAGCGCGGGGCGCGCACCGAAACCAACACGCGCCGCGAAGCCCTTGCGCACGTAGAAGTCGAATGTTTCGCGGTATTGGTCGGGCAGTTTCACGACACACTGCTCCGGGAGAACTGAGCCACTGCAGCGTCATACGCGTTGGCGAAGTACCACTCGGCGATCTCGTCGGAAGTCGCCAGCCAGACGTCGTCGTGACCGGCGATGTACTCGAGCGCCTGATCGAGATACTTGTGTCGGAAAGGCTGGTTGACAATAAACGGGTGCAGCGCGAGGCACATCACTCGCCCGGTGCGTTCACCCTCCGCGTAGAGTACGTCGAACTGGTCCGTGACCGCCTGAGCGAAGTCCTGGCCGCTGAGGCTCTTGCCGACGAACAGGCTGACGTCGTTCATTTCGATGGAGTACGGCACCGAGATCATGCGACCCGCTTTGACATTCAAGGGGAATGGCTGATCGTCGTTGCACCAGTCCAGCAGGTAGCTCACGCCAAGGTCGGCGAGAATCTCGGGTGTGTTGAACGTCTCGGTGAGAGCGGGACCGAGCCAGCCTTTTGGCTGCTGGCCGGTGGCCCGCGCGATCGTGCCGATCACGTCGCGAAGATATGTGCGCTCCTCCTCCAGCGACATGCCGGCTTCAAAAATCGAATTGTTTTTGCCGTGCGCCAACCATGCCCAGCCGCGCGTGTTGCCTTCGCGGATGATCCGCGGATAACGCTCGCAGACGTCCGAGTTCAACAGCACGCTGGCGCGCACATGATACTTGTCGAGCAGGTCCATCATGCGCCAGATACCGACGCGCGGGCCATAGTCACGCCAACCGTAGTTGAGCGGATCTGGCTGGAGCGTGGCCGTGCCGCCAAAAATGCTGGTGGAGGGCTTATCGACCTGATAGTGCTCGACGTTGAGGCCAACCCAGAACGCGACGCGTGCGCCCTCGGGGAAATGGAGCGGTGGACGGTCGATGATCGGTGAGTACGCGTAGAGTTGATTTTCCAAGGTTGTTGACCTCCGCCATGAACTTGGGCAACGTCAGGCGGAAGCCCCGGCAGCCACCGCCTGCTCGCGCACCAGCGCTTCGGCCGCCGGCGTGAGCCGCAGGCGTTTGCGAACGTCGACGTTGACATTCAACACCGGTACATCCGTCGGCCGCTGAGTCTGTCCGTTCGTGGAACCCCGCCGCCGCGCGCCTGCTTGCGTCAGGCCCTGCGGATCCCAGCGTAACTGGCCGACGCCCCCGCTGACCGGCGCTCCGACAGGTGCGTGCAGGAACCAGAGCTCGTCGTAGTCGTTGGTGTGCGCCGGAGGTCCACCGCCTCGAGACGCCACCAACCCGCCAGGGGGTGGTGTGTGGACGGTGACGACTGCCTCGGAGCCGTCGGTCATGAAAATTGCCGCGGTCGGTGGTGTGGACGGCAGCCGCGCGGCGGGCACCTCCCAGCCACTCAGTTTGAAGACGATCGGATCGCCCGACCAACCGGCGGTTACGCCGACCGGATCGTAGTCGTAAAACATCGAGTACAGCTCGCCGTCGACCTTCAAGCGCACCTCGTGTTCCGCCTGGTCGAGCGCGGATGTCGTGCCTGGCTCGGGCACCCCGATCAGGCTGAGGTCGAGCCCCATGCTGGTCTCGCCGTGCGCCCGGTGATATCCATCGGCCGTCTCGAGCATGGATTGCGTTTCGAGGATCAGGTGCAACGTGTCGTCCGATTGCGGCACGAGGCGGTAGACCACGTTGCGGGGCAGGTACACAAAGTCGCCAGGTTGGGCATCCAGCAGGCCGAATTCCGTCTCGAAGCGGGCCCGGCCACGGTGGATGAAGTACAGCTCGTCCGCGTCGACGTTGCGCCAGCAGAACCGCATCGGCTGGCGGCGGCGGGAGATCGACACGCTGATGTCGCCGTTGGTGAGCAGCGGCAGCGGCTGACCATCTGGATCGTCCAGGTCAGGCGGTCGCGCCGCGGCCACGTCGATGCTGGCCGGCCCGAGGCGTGGGTCCCAGCGGACGGGCTCGCCTGGACTCTGAGTCTTGTACAGATTGGCGTACGCGCCGAAAAAGCCCTTACGCGTGTACATGTGCTGGAACAGCTCCGTGTCGCGTGGCTGCCGCGGGACGTTACCGATGCGATACATGGCGTACCTCCGCTTTACCCTGAATGCTATCCGAGTGGAGCTGGAACCTCCACGTTGACCTCGCGTACGAGCTCCAGCAGGTGGGCCAGGTCGTCGAGCTGACGCGCCAGCTTGTTTTCCGGATTGGCGCCGAAGCTGGCTCGCAGCGTGCTGATGCCGACGTCGCGGTACAGCCGCAGACGCTCCCGCACCAGAGCGTCGGTGCCGATCAGGTTTGTGCCGAGTCCGATGGCAGTCGGTACGCGCTTGCGGGCCGCGTCCCTGTCGCCAGCCAGCCACAGCCGCCGCACTTCGCGAATGTCGTCGCCGAATCCCTGCCGCTCGAACGCGTTGTTATAGAAGTTGGTGGTATCCGATCCCATGGCGCCGATGGTGAAAGCGTAGCCCTCCGCGTGGCGGCGACCGGCGGCTTCGACCTCGTCGGTGAATTCGACCGATACGGCAACGGTGAGGTCCAGGTCGGCAAGCTTGCGACCGGCGGCGGCAGCGCCCTGGCGGATGGGGTCGAGGAACACGTCGGCGGTCTCGGGCAGGAAACCGGTGCCGATCCAACCGTCGGCAATCTCGCCGGTCAGCCGCAGGTTGGCCGGCCCCAGCGCCGCGACATAGACGGGCATGCGCATCGGCGGCAGACGCGAGCGGAGCGCGCGGCCCTCGCCACCCGCGAGCGGCAGTTGATACATCTCGCCCTGATAGTCGAGCCGTTCGCCCGCGCTGATGATGCGGATGATCTCGATGGTTTCGCGCGTGCGCTGGACGGGTCTGTCGAACGGTACGCCGTGCCAGCCCTCCATCACTCGCGGCCCGCTGGCCCCGATGCCCAGCCGGAACCGACCAGCGGACAACGCCTGCAGGGACTGCGCGGTCATGGCGAGCATCGCCGGAGTCCGCGCGCCGAGCTGCGCGATACCCGTGCCCAGCTTGATGGTGGACGTCTGGGCCGCCAGGAACGCGAGCGGCGTGAACGCATCCCCGCCCCAGAACTCCGCGGACCATACGGAGTCCGCGCCCAGTCGCTCGGCATGGCGCACGAACTCGACCGACTCGTTGCCGCCAGCCGAGGCGCCGATACCGACCTGCAACGTCATCCGGAAAGTTCGGCGAGCTGTTTGATGCCCTCGACCGTGCGTTGCATGTTGGCGTGGACCTCGTCGATCCGGCGGCGCAGCACCCGCGACTCCCTGCCAGGATTGTTGCTCAAGGCCCGCGTCGTACCGGATGGTCCGGGCCCAATGATGTACGAGAAGCGAAGCCGCGTGCCGCCGCCGCCAGCCTCCAGGTCGAAGCGCCAGCGTGCACCCGGATTGTTCGGATCGGACGTGCGCCATCCGAACGCGCGTGGTTCCTCCCAGGCGTCGACGAAGCAAGTGACGGTCCACTGCCCAATCGCGGGGTGCTGGTTGCGGCCGTGGAACGTGGCGCCGACGCCGCGCGCGTCGCTGGCCCACTCCGCGCCGACGAATTCGGTCGAGAACCGAGCAGGAAGATTGAGATCCGTCACCAGCGACCACACCCTGGCCGGTCGGGCACCGATGTCAATCTCGACAATGGCGCCGGGTCCGTCGTCGAAGCTCAGCTCGGCGCTCGGACCGCGTTCGGCCGTCGTTCCAAACCGATCGAAGTAGGTGATCGACCGAGCCGGATCGCGCGGCGCCCGGCGGAAGTCGGTACCCCGCGTATAGGCGACGGGAAACAGCGCTATCTCGGTGATGTGTTCCGGAATACCGAGGATCTCCTTGACCCTGGCCCGGTTCTGCAGCGCGGCCGTAACCCAGGTGGTCCCGAGGCCGCGAGCGCGCAGCGCCAGACAGAAGCTCCACGCAGCTTGAATGACCGAGTCGAACAGGCCCGGACGCCCGCTGCCATCGTGGCGGCCGATAATGGTTGGAATGACGATGGCGGGGACCTCGGCGAGGTGCTCGGCCAGGTACGCGGCCGACGCCATCACCCGTTCATTGGGGTCGCCAGTGCCGCGTCGCCGTTCGGCGGTCGTGGCCATAAACGACAGTGCCGTCTCGCGGTAGAGATCGCCCAGCTGCTGCTTGACGCGCCGATCGCGGATGATGATCCAGCGGCGACTGCCGAGGTTGCCGCCGGTCGGGGCCTGCTCGGCCAGGTCGATGCAGTCGAGCAGCAGCTGGTTGTCGACCGGCCGGCTGAAGTCGAGCCGGCGGCGCACTGCACGCGTCGTGGCCAGCAGCTCGTCGATCTGGGCGATATCGAAGTCCATGTCAGCGCGTTTTCCGGCCCGAGGTGACCGCAAGCCAGAGCAAGAGGGTATAACAACGGAGGGCAACATGCGCTACGGACACATTCCCAATGTCAACCGACGGACCTCGCGTCTGGTGATGGGCAGTATGGTGTTTTCGGTCGAGAAGCAGGCGTTGACTAACAATCTCCTCGACCGGTTCGTCGAAGCCGGTGGTTCCGCGGTCGACACCGCCCGCGTCTATGCTCAGGGCGCCAGCGAAGTCGCCTTCGGGCGCTGGTTGCAGTCGCGGGGGCTTCGCGATCAGGTCGTGGTGATCGGCAAGGGTGCGCACCACGACAGCGCGACGTTTGAACGCCGGGTCAACCCGGCCGCGATCCACGAGGACATCGCGGCAAGTCTTGACGCGATGCAGGTCGACCGGATCGACGTCTATTTCCTGCACAAAGATGATCCGGATGTCCCGGTCGGACCCCTCGTCGAGGCGCTCAACGAGGAGGCAGGCGCCGGGCGCATCGGCGTCTTCGGAGGCTCGAGCTGGACCCATCGGCGCATCGCCGAAGCGAATGCCTACGCGGAGGCACATGGCCTCAGCCCATTTTCCGTGAGCAGTCCGAATCTTGCGCTGGCGGTGCCCAACGAACCAATGTGGGTTGGCTGCGTCAGCCTGTCGGGCGACCCGGAGGCAATGACCTGGTACGCGCGCAGCCAGATGCCAGTCTTTGCATGGTCCTCGCAGGCACGCGGCTTTTTCAGCGGTCGGTACGCGCCCGGCATGGTGGGCGAGACGACAGACCAGAACAACGTGATTCGCACGTACTTCTCCGCCGCCAACTGGGAACGCTTCCGGCGGGCGGAGGAATTGGCCAGTCGCAAAGGCTGCACGCTGCAGCAGATCACGCTCGCGTGGGTGCTCCACCAGCCGTTGAACGTGTACGCCTTGATCGGTCCGGCGAGCGTGGCGGAGCTCGACAATAGCCTCGGCGCATTGGCAATCGAGCTGACTGCCGACGAAGTCGCCTGGCTGAATCTGGCATCCGTCGAGGATCTGGCCATGGCCGAAGGCGCCGCTCATGTCTGACGACAGACGGTGGCATCGATGAGCACTGCTCCCAACCTGACCCGCGCCGACGCGCGGGCGCGTGCCGAGCTCCTCGAAGTGACGGAGTATCAGGTCGAGCTCGACCTGACCGATGGCGCGGGCCGCCCGGGCGAGCGCACCTTTCGCTCGCGGACGACCGTCCGCTTCCGCGCGCGACATGTCGGCGCGTCCACGTTCGTGGACCTCATCGCCGAGCGCATCCAGGCCGCGGCCCTCAACGGTATGCCACTGGCAACCACCGACTACGCGTCCGAGAGCGGGCTGCCACTCCCGTCGCTTGCGGCAGACAACACCCTTACCGTCGACGCGGACTGCCTGTACTCGAATACCGGTGAGGGCCTCCATCGCTTCGTGGATCCGGTGGACGGCGCCGTCTACCTGTACTCACAGTTCGAGACCGCCGACGCCAAGCGCATGTACGCGTGCTTCGACCAGCCGGACCTCAAGGCGCGATTTTCGTTCATGGTGACTGCCCCAGCCGACTGGGAAGTCATCTCGAATGGTCGCGTGAGTGCTCGCTCCGATGGTCGCGGCGGAGCCCAGGTAGTGCGCTTCAATACCACGCCGCCTTTGTCGACGTATGTTACGGCGCTGATCGCCGGGCCATACCACAAGCACACTCGCAGCCACGACGGTATCGACCTTGGCGTGTATTGCCGGGCGTCGTTGGCCGAGTACCTGGATGCGGATGCGATTCTGGAAGTCACCCGGCAGGGCTTCGATTGGTACCACCAGGCATTCGATTATCGTTATCCGTTCGACAAGTTCGACCAGTTGTTCGTCCCCGAGTTCAATGCCGGTGCCATGGAGAACGCCGGGTGCGTGACGATCATGGAGGAGTACGTCTTCCGCTCCAAGGTCACCCAGGCCGAGTACGAACGGCGTGCGGAAACCATGCTTCACGAGCTTGCGCACATGTGGTTCGGCGATCTGGTGACCATGCGCTGGTGGGACGACCTGTGGCTCAACGAGTCCTTCGCGACGTTTGCGTCCGTGCTGTGCCAGTCGCAGGCGACGCGGTGGACCTCGGCCTGGACCACGTTCGCGAACGTCGAGAAGACGTGGGCTTATCGACAGGACCAGTTGCCCTCGACACACCCGATCGCCGCGGACATTCCGGACCTGCATGCGGTCGAAGTCAACTTCGATGGCATTACGTACGCCAAGGGCGCGAGTGTCCTCAAGCAGCTCGCCGCGTACGTGGGGATCGATGCGTTCCTGCGCGCCATGCGCGTGTACTTCCGCCAGTACGAGTTCCGCAACAGCACGCTGGCAGACCTGCTGCGCGCCCTGGAGCAGGAGTCCGGCCGTGATCTGACGACCTGGTCTGCGCAGTGGCTCGAGACCGCGGGCATCAATGGCCTGCGCGTGGAGTTCCAACTGGACGCACAGGGAGGCTACGCGTCGTTCGCCGTCTTGCAAAGCCCGGCCGAGCCGGGCGGCGGTCCGCTGCGAAACCACCGCCTCAGGATCGGGCGGTACGCGCTCGACCGCGGCAAGCTCGCCCGAGTCGGTCAGGTCGAGCTTGACGTGACCGGTGAACGGACGGAGGTGCCGGAGCTGGTCGGCGTCCTCCAGCCGGACCTGCTGCTGGTGAACGACGACGACCTGACCTATGCCAAAGTCCGTCTGGATGAGCGCTCGATGGCGACCGTCGTGGAGCGCATCGCCGACATCGAGGACGGGCTGGCGCGGGCCCTGTGCTGGAGCGCGGCGTGGGACATGACGCGCGATGCAGAGATGGCCGCGCGTGAGTACGTCAGACTGGCGCTCGGAGGCGTGCTGCGCGAATCGGACATCGGCGTCGTGCAATCTATCCAGGCCAGGCTGCGCGGCGCCCTGGACCGCTACGCGGACCCGCTCTGGGCGCCTGAGGGTTGGGTCCAGCTGGCGGACCTCGCCGCGTCTGGCATGCGCACCGCCCCACCGGGGTCTGACTTTCAGCTGGCCTGGGCGCGCAGCTTCGCGGCTGCCGCCCGCACGCCCGAGCACATACGCTCGTTGCGGGGGCTGCTGGACGGGTCGCAGTCCGTGCCGGGCCTGGTGGTGGATACCGAATTGCGCTGGTCCTTGCTGCAGGGCCTGGTGGCGCTCGGCGCCGCGGGTGACTCCGACATTGATCTGGAGCTCGAGCGCGACAACACGGCCTCCGGACAGCGTCGCGCGGCGACCGCTCGCGCCTTGCGCCCTACGCCAGAAGCCAAGACCGAGGCCTGGCGGCTGGCGACGACCGACGTCGAGCTGCCCAACGCGATCGTGGAGTCGATCGTGGCTGGCTTCTACCACCCGGCGCAGCACGCGCTGACCGAGCCGTACCTGCAGCGCTACTTCGCCACGGTGGCGCAGATCTGGGTGGAGCGCCCCGGTGAAATGGCGCGCATGTTGGCGGTCGGCCTGTATCCGGATTCGATCTCAGATGCCGCGCTCTCGACAGCGGACGCCTTCCTGGCGCAGGCCTCACTGCCAGCCGGGCTGCGCCGCCTGGTATCGGAGGGGCGCGACGACGTCCAGCGGGCGGTGCGCGCCCGTCAGCGCTACGCCGACCCCGTCCGCCGCCACGCGTAGCGCACGTCTGGGACCTTCTCCTGGTTCGCCGAGCCATCCGTGAACTCGACGGCCTGGAGGCCCTCGTGCTCATAGAACGCGCGCGCCCCGGTGTTCGGCTGGTGCGTCCACAGCGTGAAGCCGTCCGGCCGGCGCGCCTTCACCTTGTTGAGCAGGACCTGGCCGACGCCGCGCCGCTGCCACCGCGGCGCGACATACAGGTGCCCGAGGACGTCGTCACTAAACGAGGCGAAGCCGACGACTTCCCCGCCCTCGTCAGCGACCCACACCTCGTTCGCGGGCAGCATCACCTCCGTAACGAACCGGAGATCGTCCTGCGGAGTGTGCAGTGGAGGAATAAAAGGCTGCTCGGCGCGAGCAGCGGTGAGCACGGCCCCAATCGCCGCGGCATCCTCCGGGCGTGCGGGTCTACACCCCGAACGGAATCTCGCGACGGCCGTCACGCGAGCGCGGGACGACTGACCTCGGGCACCGGCGCTGGCCTCGCCTCTCGTGTCGCGAAAGGTCCCCAGCTGCCGCGGCAGAACGCAATGACCGGCGCCGCCGCCAGGGCGCCAATGCCGCAAATCGTCCACACCAGCTGCCAGCCGTGGTCGGCCAGCAGCGACGGCGCGATGAAGACCCAGACCTGGGTGATAATCGAATAGATCACGCGTTGCCCTGCAAACGCGGTCGTCTGGCGCGTGGCCGCGATGTCCTCCGCGGTTTCCGAAAACAGCGCGTTGGTCGGCGACCACATCGTGGCGGCAATCGCGCCCACGATGACGTACGCGACGATGATCTGTTCGGTCGTCAACTGAAGACCAACCGTGTAGCCGAGCCCGATGTACGCCAGGCCGGTCAGCAGCGAGAACACCACGGCGGGCAACTTCCTCAAGCGCAGCCGATCGCACACCAGACCCGAGATAAGCAGGAAGACAATGACCGATGCGTAGATCGAGCTGGTGATCAGCGATGCCTCCTGAGGCGGTTGATGAAACGCCTGTACGGTGAACAGTGGCCCGTACGCGACGAACGCGGTGTACCCGAATAAGAACAGCCCCTGCGCCAGCCCGAGCGCCCAGAGACGCCAGTCGGCGGTGATGAAGCTCCAGAATCCGCGCACCTTCACGCCGCTGCGCTCGAGTTCGGCCGCACGCTGCTCGACAGCCGGCCGCTCCTCCATCGAGTGGACCACCTGGGCGCGGATGGCCGGCGATGTCTCGCGGGCAAAAAGCACCAGCAGCACCCAGATC
Source organism: Chloroflexota bacterium (assembly GCA_019247515.1). Lineage (GTDB taxonomy): Bacteria > Chloroflexota > UBA6077 > UBA6077 > CF-72 > CF-72. Next base: position 20,213 of record JAFAOS010000261.1, read on the forward strand.
GCGAGGCTGATCACGCCATACAGCAGGAACATGCGCTGCCAGGTGCCCAGCTGGTTGAGAAATTCACCCGCCAGGAAGGTGCTCGCCCAGTTGGCCCCGATCGTGCCGACCGTCACCAGGCCCACGGCCAGGGCGCGCCCGGTGCGCGGCGAAAAATCGCGTAACAGGGCGGACACGGTGACGATCGCCCACGCTTCGGTCAGGCCCAGGCCGAGGTACAGCAGGGCAAACAGGCTCGGCTGGCCGTTGGGCATGAACGCCATCAGGAAATGGAAGCCGAGCGCTGGCAGCATGCCCCAGAGCAGGACGCGTACGCGGCTGAAGCGATCGCCGAGCTGTCCCGCGGTCAGTCCGACGATTACGCCCGCGATGCCAACTCCGCCGACAATGCGGCCGTACTCGGGCGGGCTGAGCTGCTGGCTCTCGAGAATGAGCGGCGCGACCGGTCCGAGCGCGATCGCCAGGCCGCCCATCAACGCGGCAAGCGCCTTGACCACCAGCATGAAGTAGCGGTCGACGCCATACGGGACGTAGTCCAGCTCGCGTGCGACGAAGAGATCCTGCCAACCGCTTCGATGAATGGCCGCTGACGGCAGCATGCAGCACCCTCCTCTCCCCCAACCGGGGCACCTTTGATCCGGTTCAGTTGGCTCGACCCGCCCGGCCTTGGCCCTGGCTGAGCATTCGCTCAGGCTAGCATGGGCGCGCGAGCGGGTCTAGCTGGCCCGAGCAAGCGGCATCGTGGAGTGCTGACGCCGACAGGATCACTTCAAATTCCCCATGGGTCCCTCCCACGAAAGTGTCCGTCGACATCGTTAGTGACGACCCCAAAGGGAGAACAGTTTCATCGCCGCAGGCGCGTGCGCGACGCATGGCGTCCTCTGGGGAATACGCGCGGGTTGGCGTCTGGAGTCGCCGACGCCGACAGGGTCAACACATACCCCCTGGGTCCCATCTGGGGAACACGTCCCAGTTGGCGTCTGGAGTCGCCGACGCCGACAGGATCAACACATACCCCCTGGGCCCCCTCTGGGGAACACGTCCCAGTTGGCGTCTGGAGTCGCCGACACCGACAGGGTCAACACATACCCCCCTGGGTCCCCTCTGGGGAATACGTCCCAGTTGGCTTCTGGGGGGTTTGCAGCGGAAACTCAACTAGCAGCTGTTGCCGAGAACCCAGCCGCGAGCAGACCTGCTCGCGCCGCGGCTTCGTCTTCATCCGAGCGCGCGCCGCTGACGCCAATCGCTCCCAGGAAGCGCATGCCGTCCCAGATCGGCAGTGCCCCCTGGACCGGCGTCACGCGGCTGCTGCTGATCCCGACCATCCCAGCCGCCGCGGCCGGGTTCGCCCCGAAGCGCGCGTTCAATTCAGCGGATGGCAACTTCCAGGCGGCCGAACCGAAAGCTTTGCCACGGGCAATCTCCGGCGAGAGAAAATTGCAACCATCCATTCGGGTAACGAGCACGACGTTGCCGCCACCGTCCAGAACGGCGATTGCGAGCCTGAGACTGTTCTCCTGAGCGAAGGTGATTGCCGCCTCAGTCATCCGCTGGGCGGCTTTGAGGTCCAGATCGGGCATGAACACTAGAATAAGCGCCCGCCGCGCCCGTGACGCTATCGATAAACGCGTTCATCTTAGCGGCAGTTCCGACGGGATTCTGGAGGTGCAGCATATAGCCACTCTCCACGTCCACGACGCGGCCGTTCTGCCACAGGCTGGCTACCTCGGCGCCTTGTTCGGACGACAGCTCAGAGCCAACCGTGCTGCGCAGAATAAGGACCGGGCAGCTGACCCTCGCGGCGTAGGCGCGCAGGTCTTTGGCCATGTGCGTCAACCCCTGAGCGACACGCACCGTGTCGTATTTGACGCGGTAGCCGTTTCCGACGCGATGCATATTGTGTTCAATCCGGTGATTGAGCGATGCTTCCGTTTCGCGGTCACCGCGGCTCCCCTTGAGGAAGGCGACCGCCTCCTCGCGCGAAGCGAACTCCGTCGGTGAGTGCAGTGTGGTGCACGCGGACTCGAGGACCGCCGCCATGCGCTGACGGTCGTGATAGAAGTTGCTGAGGTGCACGGCTGCCAGAATGACCGCAACACACTGCTCGGGGTACTCCGCGGCAAAGACCTGAGAGACGCGGCCGCCCAGTGAATTGCCGCCGATGACAATCGAGCCCAGGCCGAGGGTGTTGACGAACTGGTGGACGTCCTCGGCGTACTCCTCTGCCGAGTATTCGCCGTCCGGTCGGCCGCTGTCGCCGTGCCCGCGCTGGTCAAGCGCAAAGACGTGGAATCGATCGCTCAGGTTGTCGGCAACCCACTCCCACTGCAGCCCGTAGCTGGACGAGCCATGCAGCAAGACCAGGTTCGGCCCGCTGCCGGGCCATTCGTAATAGCGCAGGTTGTGGCCAGCGGGCAGGGTGACGTCGTGCGCCTGGTAAGGACGGATGGCCATCGTGGACACCTCGGTTCTGACGTATGTGAACCCAAGTCTACGCCGGGGCCAACCAGCACGAACTCGGCGACTCGATCCTACGGCGTGTCCGGTCGCGGATCGGGGATAAAGCCATGGACGTTCGGCATCACCACCGCTGGCAGCGTTCGAGCGTTCATCACCGTGTTGCTGGCGATGATCTCGTTCGCGTTCAGCAAGTAGGCCGTCAGCGCGTAGACCTCGTCGGGCTGAAGGGAGCCGGGTGCGTCCGGCGGCATCGCTCGGTTGACGTAGTCGTAGATGGTGGTGGCATACGGCCAGTAGTTGCCCACCGTCGGCGGCGTGATACCCGGCTGAAACGGCGTCGGATCGACCAGAATTGGCCCGCTGCCGCCTTCACGACCCGTATCCCCGTGGCAAGAGGCGCACTTGGCGGTGTAGATGGCCTGCCCCTGAGCTGCCACGCCGCTGCCCGGCGGCAACCCTGCTCCATCTGGGCGAACGTCGATGTTTTCGGGTGCGATCTGAGCGGCGGTCACTGGCTGGCCGAAGCCGAACCGATCGGCACCGCTGACAGCACCTGGCGTCGCTTGCTGCGCACCGGCGGGTTGAGCGACCCCGAGCGACACGCCACCGGTGCACATCAGCGCCCCAAAGACCAGCACGAGCAGCCGGCCTGCGAACTTGTCACCAGCGCTACGACTCCACATACGTCACCTTCCCGTCCGTTGCGACGTGCCAGCCGATGATGCCATTGAACATTTCGCCGAAGTCGGTCCCGCGTGCGGCGACCAGTTGGGACCGGGTGGGTTGGACATAGCCGGTCTCGTCAGTTGCGCGGCTCTGGAGCACCGCCTCGCCTCCATCCCAGGTCCATGGAAAGCGGAACCGCGTGTGACTGATCGACAGCACCGGCTCCTGCAGCGCCGCCTCGCCCCACGTCTGGCCGCCGTCGGCGCTCACCTCGACCCGCGTGATGCGCCCTCGGCCGGACCATGCAAGTCCGGTGACCTCCCAGAAGCCGGGCTCGGGGATGGTCATCCCGCCGGACGGTCGCGTGATGGCCGACTTCGCCTCCAGCACGAACGCGAACTGGACGGCGCTGCCGTCGGCCTCGGGAAACGTGTAGAGGGCCGTTTCGTACCGCGTCATGAACGGCTGATCGCCGAGCTTGAGTCGGCGCAGCCATTTGACGTTCGTGTTGCCAATCCAGCCCGGCAACAACAGGCGGGCAGGATAGCCCTGTTCGGGGCGCAGGGCCTCGCCATTCTGCCCGTAGGCCACCAGGCCATCCGAGAGCAGCTTGTCAACGGGGATACTCCGCGACAACGCCCCGGCATCGCTACCCTCAGCCAGCGCCCAGGAAGCACCCGCACCGATGCCAACTTCTTTCAACAGTGTCGCGACAGGCACGCCCGTCCACTCGCTGGTGCTCGTCCAGCCTTCGAGCTCCTGCACTGTCGATTCGGGTGGCGCGCCTTTCCACGCCGTGCGCGTATTACCGGCGCATTCGAGGAACATGGTCCGCGTGACTGACGGGAAACGCTTGAGGTCGTCCAGGCTGAAACTTGTCGGCTGGTTTACCATGCCGTGAATCAGCAACCCGTACTCCGTTGGGTCGATAGCTGGGATGCCACCGCGAGCAATGACGTAGTGGAGATCAGACGGGGTGATAATCCCATACAGCTGCTCCAGCGGCGTGAAAGCGGGGACCGGAGCCGGCGTCAGGCGCACCGGATGCTCGAATGGTGAGCGCATTCCGACTGGCGCAACTGGCTGACCTGGCACCCTGGTCGGATCATCCGGCACGCTTGGTCCCGTCTGGGCTCCCGCGCGATCGGCGAAGGCCACGGCCGCGGCCGCGCCTGCTGTCCCGGCCAGCAAGAGCCGGCGGCTGAGACGTGAGCCACGCCTGGGACTCGCTATCTTGTCACTGTTTGCCATCAGGTTTGGTTCCCCTTCATGCGCGCATCGCGCGCATACCCCTGTGCCGCCTCTAGATCGTGATCCCCACCTTTGAATTCGGGCACCCACCTGGACGGCTAGCCTGCCGCCCTCAGAAAGGATGCGCCACGAACGGCGCTCAAGAAGTCTCGCGCGGTTCAGGCTTGACGGCAATCCCCATTCGGCGACGGCCATTCGACTGCTCGAAGCACGCTATTGACTGACTTCGGGTGTCTCCGCATGTATACGGCCGCACCCCGTGTGCCGTAAACTCGGGCTATGGCAAAGGTGATCGGTCTGGGACATGTGGGCGTCTATTGCCGAGACCTGGCGAAAATGGAGTCCTTCTATCGCGACGTGCTGGGCCTCAAAGTGACCAAGAAACGCCCCGGCACTATGGTGTTTCTCAGCAGCGATCCGCGGCGATCCGATCACGAGATCGCGCTCATGACAGGACGACCTGACGGAGACGACTTCAACCCGATTCAACAGATCTCACTCGGTGTGGACAGCCTGCAGTCCGTGCGCGAATTCCACGCGCGGTTCCGCTCGGCGGGCTATCAAATCGAGCATGTGGTCAGCCACTGTAGCGCAATTGGCTGCTACTACTTCGACCCGGAGGGTAATCATTGCGAGGTGTTCTGGCGCACGCACCGCGACTGCTGGGTACCAACCGCGGCGCCGGTGGACCTCGATACGATGTCCGACGCGGACATCATGGCCCTGGTCGAGCGGCAGTACGCTGAATACGGCCACGTGAAGGTCGGCGAGGTGTATCAACCGGCCGTGGCCAGAGCGGGCGGCTGACAAACACCGTCAAACGCGCCGTGGACTTCGCTTTCGCGATCCGATGTGCGTCGCGGAGCGAATCATCCAGCCGATCACCAGCCCGCAAGCGGCGCCGGAGAGCACGTCCCCCGGATAGTGGACCCCGACGTAGATGCGGCTGAGTCCGGTCACGGCCGCCAGCGAGTAGACCAGCGGCGTGGCACGTGTCCACGTGTCCTGCACAACCACCGCCGCCGCGAAGGCCGTCGCCGTATGACCGCTCGGGAATGACCACGAGCCCGGTTGTTTGCCAACCACCAGCGCGCGTACGACGTCGATGAAAGGTCGACGCCGCCGAAAAATAGCTTTGATCGGATATTCCACCACCCAGGCCGTTACGGCCACCGTTGGCGCCAGCACCGCCAGGATCCGCGCAGATCTCGGGGCGCCGGCAATGCCCGCCGCGCCCACGCCAATCAGCCACAGCCAACCGCCATTGGCCGTTACCGCCAGCCAATCGGCCAAACGATCCATCCACCACGGATGTGGCGACTGGTTCACGGCCAGAAAGGCGCGGGCATCCAGCGCCTGCAACGGCGCCATGCGTCGCAGCGCCGCTTCTTTCAGGTGCTTGCGCCCGGCACGGACCCGCGGGCTTTCGGGGACCGCGCTTGGCCGCGCGCGCGAGCCAGCCGCCTCACGCGCGCCCTCTGCAACAGCCGGTGCGGCCGGCGTCGGCGCCACAGCCTCGGCGGCCGCCGACAGGAGCGCCTCGGCCGCCCGTTCGGTCCTCGGCCGGTCGCCGGCGAGTGCCGAATCGACCACGCGTTTCCCGGCGTCCTCCTCGTGTCGCGCGGCCGCGCCGGCTTGCTCCTCGGTTGTGCCAGCTGCCGCCTTCTCGAGATGGGCGAGGACGGCATCCGCCTCCTGCGGCGTCTCGATCAGTTCGAGCGCTTCCTGCAGGCCGAAGCGGACCGTGGCTTTGGTCTCGGTCAGGTCCGGCGAAACATCCTCAGGTGGCTGCATGTCAGTGCCCACGTGCAAACGGCGGGCCACCGCCATTCACCTGGGCGCCGGGCGGCGGTTCGCCGTCACACGATGAGGCTGGCCAGGTCGCGCGGGTAAAAGGTCGCCACCTCGCAGCCGTCCTCGGTCACAATGACCGTGTCCGAATGGCGGAAGCCCGCGACGCCGGGCACGTACAGGCCCGGTTCAATCGAAAAGACCATGCCCGGCTTGAGTTCGGTCTCGTCGCCCAGATCGAGGAAGGGTCGCTCGTGGCCTTCGAGACCGATGCCGTGACCGGTGTGGTGGCGGGTCAGGTGGCTGAAGCCGCGCCGCGCAATCTCCGCCTGGACATCCGCCTCGACATCTGCACAGGTCCGGCCCGGTCGGACCGCGCGGAAGCCAGCTTCCTGAACCCCGAGCATGGCCTCGAAGTACTCGCAGAACTCTCGGGTAGGCTCGCCGACCATCATCGTCCGCTCCAGCTCCGAGTGGTAGCCGCCGATGTCCGAGCTGGCGCCGGTGATAATCGCATCGCCCGGACGAAGGCCCTGGCCGCGGCGCATGCCGTGGGGCAGCGCCGTGTTCGCGCCGGCGATGAAGCTCGCGCTGGCGGGCGGGTTGCGGAAGCCACGACTCTGAGTC
>JAFAOS010000276.1 GCA_019247515.1 Chloroflexota bacterium
GGCTACCTGCCACCGAACTTCTGGGTCAACCTGTGGCGACTCTGGCCGGTCGTGCTGGTGCTGATCGGCGTCGAGCTGCTGCTGGCGCATCGCGTGCCATGGCTGGCCCTGGTGGGACTGGCGGCGGTGGTGCTGATCGTCGGCGCGGTCGCGGTCAACATGGCGACACCCGGCGCCACCACCAACGCCAGTTTCGCGAACACAACCCAGACTGACCTCGACGGCGCCAGCCAGGCCGCGGTAACCGTGCGCTTCGGCGCCGGCCGGCTGAACCTGGGGCCGATCTTGCAACCCCAACCGAACCAGTTGGCCAGCATGAGCTTTCAGGGGCCACAACAGCTCGCGCCACAGCCGCGCTACTCGGTGTCCAACGGCGTCGGCCAGCTCGACTATCAGAGCAGTCCGCGGGGCGCTCCCGGCTTCGTGCCGTTTGGGGACGGTCGCTCGGACGCCGCCCAGATGGACCTCACGCTGGCACCCAACGTGCCGATCACCTCGCTGAGCGTCCAGACGGGTGCCACGGACGCGCGGCTCGATCTGTCCGCGCTGAGCGTCAGCAACATCGACTTGTCCATCGGCGCGGCCACGACGTGGTTGCGCTTTCCCGAAGCCGCGGGTGTGACCATGGCGCACATCAGCGGCGGCGCATCCACGCTGACGCTGGAAGTGCCCCAGGGGGTGGCGGCGCAGATCCAGCTGCGTGGCGGCCTGAGCACCGTCAACGTGGATCAGAGCCGTTTTCCGCAGGTGAGCGACAACCTGTACCGCTCGCCTGACTACGACACGGCCACCAACAAGGTCGACCTGAGCATCGAGACGGGCGTCACGACGATTCAGATCAGTTGAGCATCTCTTTCTCGCGCACGCGGTCCTGCATCTTCTGTACGTAGATGTCCATGGCCCACGCGCCGCCGCCGCTGAGCATGAAGTGGATGCCGACCAGCGCGAGGAGGACTGGCAGTACGCCGATGCCGTAGCTCGCCATCAGCCAGCCTTGCAGGCACGCCAGCAGCAAGCCGCAGATACGGCTCATGAACCCGGTCAACAGGAACACGCCCAGCGTGAAGTTGATCGCGGCGATCGGCAGCACGGCTGACATCGGCATGCCCTGCTCGGCGACGGCCTGGAACGGCGCGGCGAGACTGCGCACCGCCACGCCGATGAGCCACAGGGCCGTGATGAGCCGCAGCGCTCCAGTGACCCGACTGCGGGCATACGCGGACTTCGTCATCTGTCCTGTGTGAGCCGACCGACGTGGTGCTGGGTTGTGGGTGGCTCCTGAATGAAATGCACTCGTGGAGTCAACTCGCCGGGGAACTCGCCCAAGCGATCGGGTCCGAGCGCGACCAGCGCCTCGCGGGCGACCCGCGCGTCGCGTCGAAGTCGGTCGACGTCGACTCCTTGGCAAGCGGCCGGAAAGGCGGACAGGAGGCGGATGCCGTGATCCAGCTTGACAGCCGCACCGTGAAAGTTGCGGTTGGTGAACAGGTGGTGCATGCCGACGCCGATCTGCAGGATGCCCTCGTACAGGTGGCGTATTTCACCCGGCGTGGCGCGCCAGAGCAGCTCCAGCGTCTCGTGCTGCTCGAAAAACTCGCCGGCATTGAACTCGTGGATGCCCTGAATCAACCGCGGCGGGGCCGGCCCGGCGCACGGCGAATCGAGGTCGGCGGCTTCGAGCCGCTCGAGGGCGCGGGTCAATTTTGGATGCGTCGAACGCGGATCGCTGGTCGCTGGCACCGTTTCTGACAGGGTTATACTTGGCCCAGAGACACATACGGAGGGAATCGAACGATGACGTTCGCGTCCGTTCAGGAGTTGCTGCAGGGCACTCGCCAGGCGATCGAGGTCAATGGCGGTGTACGTGTCAAGGATGCCGCCGCGCTGCGAGGCGAGGCGATCGATCAGCTGGTGCATACCGCCGTCTTCGGTCAGGACGACGTGCGCGAGGCGGCGCGCTGGCTCATCTGGGAGGTCGGTTGGCAGGTCGGCGTCAAGAGCGCCAGCATCGATTCCCTGTACCAGGCGCGCTCTCGCGACGCGTATGCCAACAGCACTGTGGCAGCCATCAACGTGCGCGCCATGGCGTACGACTTCGCCCGTGCGATCGTGGCCTCGGCCAAACGCCGCAACGTGGGCTCGTTCATCTTCGAGCTGGCGCGGAGCGAGATGGGCTACACCGATCAGAGCTGCGCCGAGTTCGCGACGGTCATGATGGCCGCGGCGATCAAAGAGGGTCACACCGGACCAATCTTTATCCAGGGCGACCACTATCAGGCCGATGCCAAGAAATACGCGAGCGATCCCGAGTCCGTGATCGACGGCTTGAAGAAGCTCATTCGCGAGGCGATCGCGGCAGGCTACGGCAACATCGACATTGACACTTCGACCCTGGTTGACCTGTCGTTCCCGACGTTGGCCGAGCAGCAGCGGCACAATTTCGAGCGCTGCGCCGAGCTGGCGGCGCTGATTCGGCAGCTGGAACCGCCAGGGGTGACGATCTCGATCGGCGGCGAGATCGGCGAGGTCGGCAAGAAGAACAGCACGGTCGAAGAGCTCGAAGCGTACGTCACGGGTTTCAACGCGGCGTTCGGCTCGCGGGTTGGCCAGAAGCGAGGGCTGTCCAAGGTCAGCGTCAACACCGGCTCGTCGCACGGCGGTGTCGTGCTACCCGACGGCACGCTGCTGAAGGTCGCCATCGACTTTGACACGCTGCGCGAGATGTCGGCTGCCGCGCGCGGGCACGGCATGGGCGGCGCGGTGCAGCACGGCGCTTCGACGCTGCCCGCGGAGTATTTCTCGAAGTTCCCCGAGGTGGGGACCGTCGAGGTACACCTGGCAACCGAGTTCCAGAACATCATCCTGGACCACGGCGCGTTCCCATCCGACCTGAAGGCAGAGGCGTATCAGTACTGCAAGGACAAGCTCGCCGACGAGTGGGCGAAAGGCGACACCGAGGAGCAGTTCATTTACAAGACCCGCAAGAAGATCTGGGGCCCCTTCAAGCAGCAGGTGTGGACGCTCCCCGCGGACACGCGCGCTGCGATCCGAGGTCAGCTAGAAGAGAAGCTGGAGTTCCTGTACGAGCAGCTGGGCGTGATCGACACGAAGTCACTCCTGGAGAAGTACGTCAAAGACACGCCGAAGATCAGCAAGCCCCAGCCGGAAGCGCTGAAAGCAGTCGCCGCCTAGCTACCTCCCCAGGCTCCCTCTCCCTCTGAGAGAAGGCAGGGTCAGGGCCGCTGCGCTAGCTCACCGCGATGCGCACGGTGTCGTACCCCGTCGCGCCGGACGGGAACGGGTCCGCGCTCTGGCGCGTCTGCAGCTTGCCCGTGCCGTCCGTGGCCCGCACGCGGAGGTCATGGACGGCGTTGTTCACGGTGATGTCCGCCCGCCAGAGCTGCCAGGTGTTCGACGACAGCCCCGGTTTGACCTGCGCTGCTTGCCACGTCTGCTCGCCGTCGGTCGAGACCTCCACCGACTGAATCCCACGGTTGCCAGCGAACGCCACCCCGCCAACCGATAAAGGCCCCGCCGAAAGGGTGTCGCGCCCGTGCGGGACGTCGATCCGCGATTCTGTCTGATATGGCGCCGCGTCGTCCCAGCCCTGGTTCTGCCAGAAGCCCTTGAAGTCGTTGGCGACGATCGATATGCCCGTCAGCCACTTGACGTTCTTCATGCCGTAGATGCCTGGGATCAGCAGCCGGGCTGGATAGCCGTGCTCCTTGCGCAGCGGCTGACCATTCATCTCCCAGGCCAGCAGCGCGTCAGGATTCAGGGCATTGGCCAGCATCACCGAGTCCTTGTAGTCATCGGCGGCCGAGAACACCGCCTTGTACCCGTCGGCGTGCACGCCGGCCTGTTCGAGCAGCCATTTGAGCGACACTCCGCGCCACATGGCGTTGCCCCACAGGTCGCCGCCAATCTCGTTGCTGATGCACATCAGCGTGTAGTAGCCCTCGGTGGGCGGCAGCGCCGTCAACTGGTCGTAATTGAGCGTCATCGGGTTGTCGACGAGACCGTCGACGGTCAACTTCCAACCACCCGCGTCGACCGACGGATCGATGAAGTTCTTGGAGACGGTGTAGAAGTCGTTGACGTCGGTGATCTCGGGCGAGATGCCCTTGAGGTCGAATGGCGGCGGGTTGGGCGGTAGCGCAGGCGTTGAACCGCCGGCCGCGACCCGCGTTGGCACCTGCGTCCCGCCGGCGACCGTGCCGCCAATGGTCAGCCGCCACAGGCTACCGAGGCCGACGGTCGCCACCATGGCCACCGCGGCATTCCGCAGGAAGATGCGCCGGCTGGTGTCCGGCAACTGCGGCATCGCACGGTGGGCGAGCCACGCGTAGGTGTGCCACAAGGCGAGGCCATACACGCCGAAGATCAGCAGCAAGCTCAGCCCGTGCCACACCGGGCCGGCCGAGAGTGCCGAACCGAAAATGCCGGCTCCCAGCAGCGTATAGATGACGACGCCGAAGACGACCCACAGACCGATGACCATCTTGCAGGCGCGCTGCCACGTGGGGGCCGCCGCGAACCAGCGCCCCAGCAATCCACCGACGATCAGCATCCCGATGGCGATCGCCAGATAAAACAGCTGTTTGGCGGCGTGCTGGAGCGAATCGAGGACTGCCGAGAACAGCGCGCCGGGCAGGTTGACCAGCACGCCCTCGGCGACGACCTCGGGCAGCGACTGGACGCCGCTCAACAAGCGCAGGACGGCGATGGCCAGCAGCATGACCGCCGCGGCGATGACGCCAGCCGTAAAGCCCAGGCGACGGGCGTTGTAATCAGGTAAGCGCGGCGACTGGTCGGTTGCCGCTTCAAGGGTGTCGGTCATGTGAGGTCCGAGACGTTACGTTTGGACACCATTGTTATCCCAAAAAGCGGTCCAACGGGTATAACAACTCTAACTACATCCGTGTGCGCTCCCGAGACTTCCGAGCGCACGTGCTGTTGAAGCGTCCCAGGGAGGGACTCAGATCTGCTAACAACGAGCGAGAAGCCCGCGCAGCGCACTACGCGACCGCGCGCCACTCAGCCTTCCACGCCAGCGAAGGCGAAATCACTTACCCTACCCCCAACTGTCGTAGTCGAACCGCCACTTCACAAGGTGCCAGCCGTCCCGCCAGGCTTCAGGGAGCTGATGCTGGCGCCGGAAGTCAATCGGGCCATTGCCGAAATGGGTTACGCCTGCCCGACGGAGATTCAGTCGCGGGTCATCCCGCTGCTCCTCGACGGTCGCGACGTGATCGGCCAGGCACAGACAGGCACCGGCAAGACAGCCGCCTTCGGCATCCCGCTGATCGAAGGCATTGACGAGACACTGCCACATACCCAGGCCCTTGTGCTGGCTCCGACGCGCGAGCTGGCGATCCAGATCGGCGAAGAGCTGCGCAAGATCGGCAAGTACATTCCGGGCATCTGTGTCGCGACTATTTACGGCGGCGCGGGCTACGGCCGGCAGTTCGAAGACCTGAAGGCCGGCGCCCAGGTGGTGGTCGGCACGCCCGGCCGAGTGCTCGATCACATCAGCCGCGGCACGCTCAAGCTCGACAAAGTCGACTACCTGATCCTCGACGAGGCGGACCGCATGCTGGACATGGGTTTTCTGCCCGACGTCGAGCGCATCCTGCGCCGCACGCCGCGTGAGCGCCAGACGGCGCTGTTTTCGGCAACGGTGCCGACCGTCATTCGCGTCCTTTCGCGGCGCTACATGTTCGAGCCGGCGACCGTTCACGTCCAACCCGAGAGCATCACCGTCGAGGAGGTCGAACAGGTCTACTACGAGGTCGCCGAACGCGACAAAGTGGAGGGCCTGCTGTCGCTCATCGCCCAGGACCCGCCCGAGCGAGCGATGATCTTTCGCCAGATGAAGGTCGGCGTGGACCGGCTGGTCTCGACGCTGCGGCGGCGAGGACTACCGGTCTCTGCGATCCACGGCGACATGAGCCAGAAGCTGCGCGAGCAGGTTCTGCGCGACTTCCGCGATGGCAAGCTGACCTTCCTGGTGGCGACCGACGTTGCCGCGCGCGGACTGGACATCCCCGAGGTGTCGCACGTGTTCAACTACGACATCCCGGAAGACTCCGAGGCCTACGTCCACCGCATCGGCCGCACGGCGCGGGCGGGACGCTCCGGTCGCGCGGTGACGTTTGTCGGCGAATGGGATGCCGACAAACTACCCCCGATTCAGAAGCTGGTCGGCAACAAGCTCGAGCGGTGCGTGCTGCCCATTTATGCCACCTGAGGCTGACCTCCCTCTCCCTCTGCGCGAGGCTGACCTCCCTCTCCCTCTGGGAGAGGGTCGGGGTGAGGGCCAGCCCGCCAGCTAGCTAGCTCTTGCCGGCCCGTCCGGCGGCTTCCAGCACGGCGCGCCGCGTCAAGACTCTGGCCAGGTGCGCGCGATAGTCCGGACTGGCGTGGATGTCACCCTGCACGTCAATTCCGTCGGCGACCGTCTGGACCGCCGCTTTGACGGCTTCTTCTTCAACGCGTTTGCCCGCGAGCGCCTGCTCGACAGCGGTCGGTCGATAGGCCTTCGGGCCGACGCCGGTCACGCCAATACGTGCTGAAGAGATGGCGCCGTTCTGCACCGAGACCACCGCGCACACGCCGGTGAGCGCGTAATGGCTCGCCGGCTGATCGAACTTTTGATACGCGGCGCCCGAGCCAGCCGGCTGCGCATTCAGC
>JAFAOS010000281.1 GCA_019247515.1 Chloroflexota bacterium
TGACTTCGTGGGTGACGCCGCCGATCGTGACGCTGTCCTGCTGCGCGTCGTCGACGGGGGCTGGCCGTTTCCGCCCCACTACCCGCTCGCGCCGCAGCCGCTGTCGGCGCTGGACCTGCTCGACTACCCGGACGCGACGGCTCGGCAGGTCGGGCGGGCGGTGCTGGACGAGCTGGGCGAGACGCGGCCGGGCGTACTGGCCCGGCGCTCGGCCAGAGCCCGCGCGATGACGGGCCCGCTGGCCGGCAGGATCGTCGAGCTGCGCGGGCCGCGCCCACGGGTGGGAGGCGACCCGAAGACCGACGCGCGCGCCGCCGCGGCGCACATCGTCGGCGTGCTGTGGGCCTCCGCGAATGCGGGCGTGACCGTCAGGGAGCTGCGCGCGGCGATCGGGTTGTCCAGGGAGCGCTTCGAGGAGGCGTACGAGTTTCTGGGTGCACATCCGCCGATGGGGCTGGCAGTGCAACGCCTCGGCGATGCGCTGCTGCTGGTCACGGCGCCAGAGGTCTCAGGTTCGGTTGAGCGGCATCTGAAGCCGTCCAGACCGGCGGCGTTGAGCAAGGCCGCCCTCGAGGTGTTGGCCATCGTGGCCTATCGCCAGCCCATCGCCCGCTCAGGCGTCGAGTTCATTCGCGGCTCGGCCAGCGACAGTGCCATCGACTCGCTGCTCCAGCGCGGGCTGGTCGAGCACAACACGCATCACCTGCTGGTCACCACACGCGGATTTCTCGAGTTGATTGGGCTGCGCGATCTGGCCGATCTGCCGACACTGCGGGGTCCGAATGACGGTTCAGGCGACGCATCGGCAAGACTGTAAGGCTTCGATGCGCGCATTTGATTCGAGTGCGAACGGGCCGCGGACCTGCGACACGCCGGGAACACAGCCGTGGCTCCCCTACAAGCACGCCAAGATCTGGCGCGATCACCGCTAACCGATGAAGGTGAATCGGTAATCGGTTGACTTAAAGCTGTAAGCTATGCTGCGGCAACGTGTACGACCGGCGGGATCCGCAGCCTGTCTGGACGATGCTTTGCCGATCCGCGCGTCACGATCACAGTTGAACACCCGTTGAACAGTTGAAGGAAGGCGAGACGGAGTTGGCCAGAACCCGCCAGACTACAACCCCAGTCAAGGGCAGAACGGCAACCAAGCCGTCTGCCATGCGACCGCGTGACAGAGCCCGGCTGCCCGAGCTTCGGTACGTTCCCCTCGCCGCCATCGACGTTCCGCGCCGGCCCGTGCGACGTGCGCTGGGTGACATCTCGGGGCTGGCCGAGTCGATGGATGACTATGGCTTGCAGCAGCCAATTAGTGTTCGAGTCGTCGGCGACCGTTACCGATTGACATCGGGTTTGCGGCGCCTGGAGGCGGCGCGGATGCTGCACTGGCAGCAAGTTCTGGCATTTGTGCGCTCGGTCGACGCCGATCAAGCCTACCTGCTTGATCTGATCGAGAACCTGCAGCGCGAGGACCTGTCAGCTGAGGAAGAGGCCGATGCCCTGGGTGAATTGGTGCGCACCCGCGGCTGGACGCTTCAGCAAGTTGCAGACGCGATCAAACGTTCGGTCACCTACGTCTCCCGGCGAGTGCGCATATTCGAGGATCCCGAGTTACGTGAGGCCATCAGCCAGCGGGGTCTGCCGGTGTCGACCGCCGAAGTGCTGTTAGCGGCTGAACCAGAACTGCGCAGCGACTTGATCAGACGATCTCTGGATGAGGGCTGGGACCAGGCGCACGCGCGTGTGGCCGTCCGCGCGCTCGACACGGCGACTGCGCTGGAGGTCGAAAGCGACGAACAGTCCGAGTATCGGGACAGCGATGCTGAGGCTACCGGCCACTCTCGAGAAATGCGAGCCAGACAGCCGCAACAGACGGCTGGCGGGGATTCTAGACCGCCGGGCTTCACGCGATCAGTGCGCGAGTTCCATCGGGTGATCATGATCGTGCGCCCCGAAGACCTGTCTGGGGCAGATCGCGCTGCTTTGCGTGCGTTGTTTCGTGATTTGGTGCTCTTGGCCAGAGCCTCGACGACGCCCGGGCCGCGTGTCTTCCCGCCGCTGCCAGGCGGGCGACGCTGAGAGCTACGTGCCGGCGGGCGGCCAGGGCTCATCCAGCAGCTCGGCGAGCCAGGCGATGAGTGCGTTCAGGACGTCGATATCGACCAGACTGCCTGTCGCGCGCATCACGGTCACGAGTTCGGCGAACGCACCGATGGTTTCACCAAGATCAGAAGGTCCTCCGTTGGATTCCAGGGCATCTGCCGGCATTGCGTTACGCAAATCGGTGCTGGATGCAGCGTTGCCAGCAGGAGCAACGGGCTCGGCATCACAAGGCGGTCCGCTGCCACACTGATCGCCGGCTGATGGATCCGTCGGCACCTCACGCTTGCCGTGGGGGGTGGCGCCGTTACTTTTTGACACCGCTGCCGTCTTGCATGGCGTGTGCGGAGGCATAGTGGCTCTTGCGCAAAGCGCCAGCGCTTGTTTGAGCTGACAATCGGCCGTGCGTTCGAGACGAAGGCAGCATTTGTCCTGCACCCTCCTGTGCAAGTACGTAACCAGTGGTGCCCTGGATCACCTGATCGCCCAGCTCCTCACCGTCTGCAACTCATCATGGGCCACGAATTTTGAGGATCGTTGTGGTTCCCTTGTGATTCGCTTGTGTTTCCTTTTTTCGCTGGCGTGGCCCGACGTTAAAGCTGAGTTTCCAAACGTCGACCCTGTCCTGGAAGCCGTCCCGTATTCGTCCACAGTGTAATCTTGGGTGAATTTGTCGTAGTTCTTGGCTGAATAGGCGTAGTCGCCGCTACTAGCTCGCGCCTACGACGAGTCTCTCACGCGCCAGAGTGACAACATCGGTCGTGACCACAGCAGGCAGGTTGTTGATCGTGACGATGCGCTCGATCGGGGCAAAGAGGCGCTGGAGCAAGCGAAAGTTGCCGCCGGTGACGCGCGCGATCGCGTTAAGCACGGCAGCATCAACGGGCTGGTCGTCCGTCATGTCCAGGCCGAGCTGCACCCACTGATGCTCGATGACGCCCTGAGGTTCCTTTCCGCTCAGCGGGTGAAACTGGTGAACGAAGCCAACCCGTGAGTAGAGTTGCGCCTAGCGCGCCAGTTGTTTTTGGAGTCCAGGCATGCCGATCAACACCATGCCCACCTGTCGGCGGTCGTAGAAGTCGCGCAGCTGCTCGAGACTGGCCACTTTCAGTCGGTGGTTTCGTCAACCACGACCAACTCGGGTGGTTGGCGTCTGAGTTCCCATGGATCCCTGTCCAGGCAGAGAGCGCCCCCAAACCCTGGCGGTTCCCCACACGTTGCCGACCGCCTGTTCGACACCGCGGGGCGTATCGCTGACGCCAGGCGTGTACAAGACCGTTGCCAGGGACCGCTCTCAGACGGCGGCATAGGTGCGTGACGGTACGGCGGTGGTCCGCCGATCAGGGATTCCAACTCGTTCCAATGGGCGTACTCGCGCGCCGACACGGTCTTTCCCAGCCCGTAACATAGGCTGATATGGCGTGACTCCCCACACGCATCGCAGAACTCTGCGAAGCGACGCTATTCCCTGGTCACGATGAAGTCCGCCGTTTGCGCCGGAGCTCAGCCGAAGTCATTCGTCGTAGTAGCTCTTCAGATGCGGTTGGGCTGGTGGTGTTGCGCCATCTGAGTCGGGCTGTTGGAACAGCGGGGACGTCTCCACCTCCTCGCCACGTCGCAAGCGGAACAGTGCCTCAAAGGTGCCTCGCGTTCGGCCAGGGTCGCGTAGTTCACGACGACGCCAATTGCGGGCGCGAATGATGTCTTTTGAGTGCCATCGTCTCGCCGGCGAGTTCGGGGTTGACCGCGCGACGCAGCAAGCTCTCGCCAACGTACATGCGCACTTCGGCCAGGTGGCGCGGTCGTAGCGGATGGTGACGTCCTCGCCAATGAATGCCGCGAGATTAGATCGATGTAGCGAAAGTGGATACCATCCTGGTGGACGCGTCGCGGCTTGGCCACCCTCAGCAGCAACAGTCAATCTGCTCAAGTGGGTCGGGCAGCCGCGGTACGAAGCGCGCCCGTGGTGCCTCGCCGTTCTCGCTGTGTGGGTGCTGGTTGTAGGCCTCGACTAGGAACGCGTGCAGACGCGCATCGACTTCGGGAAACGTGAAGCCGTGGAGCGTCCTGCCGGCGACCAGCGCGCCGACCTCGTGTGTGCTGTAGCTCGACGGCTGCAGAGCCGTCCAAGGAGAAGTGCGCCGCAACGCGAGAATAGCCGCTTCGGAATCGGCTGCGTATCACGCGTGAAATGGACGGTACGTTTGCCGTCGTTTCCACAAGAAGGGGGAGCGGCCGCGGATAGACGTGCACGCCTGGCTGTCAGAAGCAAGCTCAGCAGTCTCCACACTAGGTCACGGCTCGACAACGACGCAGCCTCCACGAATGTTCCGCAGCGTCCGCAGAAGGAGAGACGGCATACAGCCAAGCGATGGTGCGAATTGGCATTCAGGGGCTCAGAGGGTTGTGTGGCAGGTACGAATGGGACGGGATGCGGACCACACCAACAACGATCGATTGGTTGGTGCGAACGAGCAGAACCGCTTCCGCTTCTAAAAGGCACACGCCTTCAGGATGAGTTTGTCCCGGCAATGTGTTGGAATGTGGACTTGGGTGGATGACAGCCGATGCCGTAAGCCGTAGGATGATGGTCAGGGCTGTATATGTCCTGTTGGCGGTCTGGTGCGGCGAGCTATGTGAGATGGAACGATAAGAGATCGGTACGGCTTGGCCCGATGAGGAAGGGAGTCCATACGGGAACGATATCGGTGTTACTCGAGTTGGTAGTGCCACCCCCATGATCGTGCCCAAGAGCCCAAGTGCGGTCCTGGACTCGTCAATGGTTACTGTCGCCACCACACGCAGAGGCGGAAGATACATGCACGCTCGCGTGCGCCACAACGCCGTTTGGACCCTTGGGCTTGGACTTGCGCTGCTCCTCCTCAGTGGCCCCACCGCTCTCGCCGAACAGCCATCGACTCACACTAGCCCTCTGGAACCGGGACAAGGTGCAGATCTCGCCGTCCGCACTCCGGATGAGTACGCGTGGCGTCTTTTCGCAGACATCAGCCAGTCCGCTGGCAACGGATCGAACGACACCGTCTGGGAAACGTGGGCGGACCAGAGCCAACTCTACACGAACGACCCCAGCCATACGCCCGTGTGGCCCGACAGCTCGCACCGTCCGAAGGAGCTTGGTCCGTCACTGCAGCACGTGCTGGCTGGTCTTCCCGCTGGTGGTCCGGGTCAACCCAACGGCGATGATAGCCCGCCCGGTCAGGACGACGTACATATCGATCGTGCAACCTTCGACTATGTCGTTGCGAACCAAATCTGGTCGATGCAGGGGCTGACGACGTTTGTCCAGCACACGAAGGTGAAATTCCCGGTGGATAGTGTCGCAGTGAAGGCACGCTGGCTCGTCATCAAACCCTCCGACGAGCCGCGCTACCATTGGCAAACCTACCATAATCCAAACACAAACAAGGACGAGATTGTTGGGCTGGTTGCACTCCACATTGCGTCGAAGGTATTACCGAATTGGGCCTGGGCTACCTTCGAGCACGTGGATAATCCTGGTCGCTGCGACTTCATGGGCTGCCACGATCTCTTCGGGCAGATTCCGGCCGACGTGGCGCCGCACAATAAGGAGGGCCAACAGTACCCGCCTGAGATACTGACCCCGGCGCTTCACGATCTGTTCAGCGTTGCCGGCCTCGGTCCGGAGTGGCAGAACTATCGACTGAAAGGCGCTCAGGTCGACTTCACGACCACAACAGGTCAGCCGATTCTGCTCGGCAACTCGGTCACTGAGGCGGGCTTCGTCGCAACTTCGTCGTGCATGACCTGCCATGCACGGGCGACCGTCGATACCCAAGGTGGAGGTTTACCCATCTTTCTTCCTTCCCCACCGCTTACCGGCGCCGTCGGCACACCAGATCCGTCCTGGTTCCCTGTTGACGACCAGGGTACGTCTCTGTACTACCAGACAGACTTCCTCTGGGAATTGCCCCTCATTACCACCATTGCGGATCAGAGTAAGTCGCCGGAGAGCAACTGATAAGAAGAGTGGGAGGATTGGAGAGCTTGGTGTCACGACCGCGGGTGCATGTCAACCGTACTGCCGGGCCAAGGCACTGTGCGGGTGGTCGTGACCGACGAACTCGTGTGCGGTGACACGCTATACGTTGCGCGCGTTCCCGACGAAGGGGGAGATATTGTCAATAGTTGTGGATTGGCCCGTGGTGGTCAGGCGGCGTGGCACTGGTCTTCGCGCTCGATAATCAGTCCGTCCACGTTCCGGTTATAGCCCGCAAAAGTAGGCGCGAAGCCCTTGCTTTCCAGCTGTCGGGTGGCGTGCAGGCCGTCGAGCCGCCTTCGGTCGAGCTCGTGCCGCGGATGGCCGCCTGGCGCACAGAAACTGAGGCGTAACAATTTAGCCACCACTCACTGACCGCGCCTCAACCGCGTGGGCACGGCCGGGCGGCATGGTCTCGGGCCTCGTGCCAGGCGAACACGCGTCCGATCCGGCTGGTGATCCTCGGCTCAATGTCGATCCAGATTGCTTGCATCTGATCGTCACACTTCACGAACTCACCAGGTGATAGGTGCGTTACATAGGGCCGGCGCCATCGAGCTCGCCGAGCGCTTCGCCACCGTGCTGCGCACTCTGCCAGGGCTCGCCTCGTGAACGATATACCTGAGCCGAGCAACGAAACCGAGCCCGTTGACAACCCACAATCGCGACGTCCTGATCCAGCGTCGGTCGATGGTCGATCCGATCGTTGCGGATGGAAAGCCAAGGTCTACCCAGGACGGGACGGCGGACATCGCTGCGTCATGTGCCTCGGCTTGCAATGGGGCCGGATGCCTCGTGACTGACGTCCTTGACGTCGTTCATGGTTTGAGCACGTTTGCGCCACACGTTAACGGGCAACCGAACCACTCCAGGTCGAACCCGGACTCAGGTTCTAAGCCGGCGTCTGCCTAAGGATAATGTGAGTACTCCTGTGGCAATGGGGCCTGATTGCGTTGCCGGGAATAACTAAAGTCCGGTTCGGGCATTTAGCAGCGCGCGTTAGCTGTCGTTCAATGGCCACAATGCTGCTGATGTTCCTGGATTGCAGTCCTGTGTGAGTCGGATGGAGAGGCAATCCTGCTCATGCACGGCAGGTGGTACTGCGGCTCGGCCCGACAGAAGCACCGCCAACCCACCCAGGGGCCGTACTCGCGCTCGTGAACTGCGGGGCTTTGTCACTACTCTAACCACAGTGCGCTGTACGTGGGTACGTCCAAAATATCCATCTCTCTCTTGCTGGCTTCACCCGCAACTCTGCTCTCGCCTGCATTGCAGTCTTCACGTCGTGAAGAAAGATCGGCTTCAGCAACCACATTCATACCAGCGTGCTGCGGAGACCGTGCTGTTGAAATCTGTCACATCTTCACGCGAGTGGCTACCACGGTGCTGCTAGAAACTAGAGATAGTGGTAGATTGGTTAAGAGGACGGCATGTTAGGGGGAGGCCTCGAGGCGAATCGAAGCTGGCGGCCCTTTTTGGCGTTGCGCATCGCATAGCTCTTGCCGAGCCTGCCAGAGTGCCATCGCTCATTAGGCTCGGTGGGCAAAGCCATAAGTCCCGCCTGCGTGGACGAGCCGAAGCCGAATCAATGGAAGTAGGAATGGAGTGTAAGCCTATATGGCGATGAATCTACCCGTTGTTACGCCGCAACCGCAGCAATCAGTCATGCTGTCGCCGCTAGCAGTGTATGCCGGGCAGGCCGGCGCAACACCGCCGCAGTTCCCGCAATTCCCGATGCAGTATCCGATGCTGCTGGCACAGACGGGCGCGGGACCCACAGCGCACATGCAGATCCCCATGATCGTCGTGGTGGGTGGGGCAGCTGCAACACCGCCACAGTTCCCGATGCAGTATCCGATGCTGCTGGCACAGACGGGCGCGGGACCCACAGCGCACATGCAGATGCCGATGATCGTCGTGGTGGTTGGGGCAGCTGCAACACCGCCGCAGTTCCCGCAATTCCCGATGCAGTATCCGAT
>JAFAOS010000024.1 GCA_019247515.1 Chloroflexota bacterium
CCCTGGACATCACGTCGCGCACTTGCTGCTCCGTCTGCGCGTCCATGACCGGTGGGCCAGGCAGCGCCATGAGCACGATCGAGATGTCCGGCTGATCTTTCGGTCCGACCGTCAGCCAGCGGAAGTTGCCCATCTCAGGCAGGCCGAAATCGCTGCGGACGACCCAGCCCACCTTTTGCGTGTAGAACGCGAGCGCCTCGTCCTGATCGCGCACCCATACCTGTGCGCTACCGAGCTTGATTGCCATCAATCGCTCCTGATGTTCTGAACATGCTGCCAGCCTACGCCTGGGCGTCCGACGGCCGCTTCTCCAAAACTGCGGGAGACGACGATCGGCTCAGCCAACCGGCGGCTCGCGCAAGCAGGGACGACGTCAACGCCAGTCGTCGATCACGTAGCTATCCGCGCGGTCATAACCAGGCTCGTCCGGGCGGTGCATGGTGACGCCCACGAGTGGGCCGAACTGGAAGCCTTGCGCCAGCATCAGCTGATACGCGTCGTGACGCGCGGTGTTCATGCCGCCCAACAGCATGCCCGCACCGCGCGAGGACGCGAATGATTCGCACGCTCTCAGCAGCGCCTGAAACATCGTGGCGGACGTGTCATCAGGTCGTGCCGCGCCGAATTTGACGTAGCAGAGGCCGCTGCCTGCTTCGGAACCTGCTCCGCAGTGGCAGACCGCGAAGCTCGCCAGACGCGATCCGTCCCAGATCAGCAACGTGTCACCCAGGCCCTGCGTGTGAACCGCCTCGATCTCGCCACTGACATCCAGGCCCTCAAAAATGTTGCTCGTCAGGTCGCGGCAGGCGTCGAGAGCTGCAGTCTGTTCGCCCGCGTTGAGCTCCGAAAAGAGCATCGCCGACGACTTGCCAGCTTCGGCGACGATCGGCTTGACCAGGAGCGGCGTGAGATGGCGCGGCCAGAATCCGAACTTCTGGTAAAGGTGCAAGTGCTTGGTACTGTGGCCAAACGTGAACAGTCCGGCGTGCCTGATATCCAGGCGCGTGAACAGGTCCAGCGTGGGCTCCATCAGGGTGTTGGCGACGCCGCGGTCCCAAAAGTCTGGACGGACCGTCAGTGGGCCGAAGAAGCCGACGCTGCCCCAACGCGTCACGAAGTTGGACCCAACCAGCTCGCCATCAAGCTCGGCCGCCAGCGTCGTATCCGGATTTGCGCGCCAGCGGGTGCTGACGATGTCCGCGTCGCCAGTAAACGAGAGTGGATCAGGCAAGCCCAGGAACGTCCCGAATGCTTGTCGAAAAATGCGATCGGCGGTTGGCAGGTCACTCTGCTCGAGACGCCGAATTGAGATGCCCGAGACTTCGGGAGTTCGAATTGCGGCTGTCATGTATTTGGTCTCCCTATCCAAAACAGAGAAGAATTGCCGACACCTCGAAAGGTGGCGGGCACAAAGGTGAGGTCGCGCCCGCTGACGAACGCAGGTTCAGTGATTCCACCTACGGTGGAGCCCTTCGAGAGGTGATTCATCCACGTGCCAAGAGGTTGATGAGAGTCTGCTTGAGAGTGAGAGTGAGAGAGTGAGAGAGTGAATAGAGAAAGAGAAAGAGAGTCTGCTTCTCTTTAGAGAAGAATTGCCGGCAGAAAAGAAGGCAGCGGCCACAAACGTGAGGTCTTTTTTCTCAACTTGCTATGCGGCAGCCGTGGCTGGCCAGGGTGACGGCACCAATCCCAGCTGAAGGAACAGGCCGAGGTAATCGAGGCCGATCCACTCTTCGACCACCTGCTCACCTTCGAACCGCCAGAATTCGACGCCCCAAACGCTAAAGCGTCGACCGGTGGCAGGGTGTCCGGCGAAGCCACCCGTGTCGGTAGCGCTCCATATGAAGTGCACGACCACCTGCGTGCCGGACTCGACGAGGCGTTGGATGTCGATGCGCATGTCGGTCAAGCCAGCGACCGCGGCGACGATGGGTTGGATCTTGGCTTCGGGACCGACGCCGTCGGCGACGGTGGCGTGGGGTGCGATGAGTTGACGCGCGTAGTCCCAGTGGCCAGCGACGAGCGCCTGCTGATAGTAGCCACGGATGCGATCGGCATAGCTGCCAGTGAGCATGACTGGCCGCCTCCTTGTATTTTGGTACCGAACTTTGGTACCAAGCACTATGCAGTCCGCGGCTCGCTCCGTCAAGCCCCCAAAACGCCAGGCGCGCCGACGCGCGCCCGACGGCTCAGACGGTCAGTCGACCCCCGAGGTTAGCTGGGTGCGCGTGTCCCCGTCGCCCGCCGAGTTCGAGCGCGACTCACCCGGCGCCGAGGCGTTGGCAACCGAGTGCGCGATCAACCTCCTGCACGTGCGGGACCTGCTGTGGACACGCCTCGAGCGGTTGATGCGCCGTCAGGCAATTCCCTCACCGTCTGGCTTCGTGATCCTCAATATCCTGGATGGCGCGCGTACGCCGCTGTCGCCGCAAGTCATCGCCCAGCGCATGTTCCTGACACCCGGCACCATCACCGGGTTGATCGCCACGCTCCAGAAATACGGGTACGTGACCACCAGTAAAGGGTCAGGACGCGGACGCCACATGCTGATCAGCATTACCGACGAGGGTCGGCGCAATCAACGCCGGGCGGTCCGCGAACTGGACCCGCATGTTGTCAGCTGGCTCAGCTGTTTTGACAAGTCAGAGAAGCTTTCGCTCCTGCGTCTGTTGGGCAAGCTAGGAATGCACCTGGAGGGGTCACCCGAAGCATAGGCTCGCCGCGAAGTGCCTCGCGAACGGGCGTGCGGGCCAGCGTCCTACTGAGGATGGCGGATGTCATAGTCCGCCGAGGATCGCCAGCCCGCCCGCGACCAGGCCCAGCACCGCGGTCCATACGCCGAGGCCAATCAACAGCCGCGCCGGCAAGGCGCGGCCGACCATCACCAGTGACGGGAGACTGACCGGTGCGAGCGTCAGCAGCAGCACACCAGCTGGCCCGGCGCCCATACCGAATCCGAGCATCGTCTGAATGATCGGAATCTCGCCGGCGGTGGGGATCACGAACAGCGTCCCGGCGATTGCCAGACCAATCATCACCGGCAGGCTGTTGCCGAGATCGGGTCCTGCTGTCGGAAACAGGAAGGCACGGGCGAAGCCGAGCAGACCCACGATCACGATGTACTCGGGCAGCAGCTGCACGATCAGGCGACCCAGGGATCGGAACCAGCGCGACAGCCAGGGTCCGGTGGGGGTGGGCGCTGGTTGCGCTTCGACCGGCGTGGGGCCTGCAAGACTCCCGCCCAGCCGCATGGCCGCCCACGCGCCCCCGAACACGAGCAAGACACCCAGCACCAGACGCAGCAGCGCCCACTGCCAGCCCAGGGTAAAGAGCAGGAACACGAGCACCGCCGGATTCAGCGTCGGATTGCCGAGAAAGAAAGCCGTCGCCGCGCCGGGCGCGGTGCCACTCCGCCGCAGACCAACGGCCACTGGCGCCGTGCAGCACGTGCACATCATGCCGGGCAGGCTCAGCACGCCGCCCAGGAGTGAGGACCGACCGCTACTGGCGCCGAGCCAGCGCACCACCAGGTCGCGTGGTACCGACGACTCGATGGTCGCGGCGAGCAGCAATCCGAGCACCATCGCTTGCCAGATCGCGAGAAAATACGCCCGAGCGTAGTCCCAGGCCGCCTGGAGTGAGGCTTCGGGTGGCGCCGCGGACGAGCCGCTGACAATCGACGCGCCGATCGAATGATTGGTCGCGGCCGTGAACGCGCGCAAGTAATACGGCTGCCATTTGACGATGAACAGGCCGACCACGGCAATCAACAGGAGCAACCCGAGCCCGGGCAGGACGTCGCGACGCGACGCAGGCGCTGGCCGCGCAACAGGATTGGATATGGCCAACAGTGCAACTCCGTAGTGTGAACCGCTCGCAACGCCTGGGCGATACGGGCTAACCGGATCCGCGACGGAGCTCGTTCTCGTGCGCTGGGTTCAGGCCGCGATCTGGCCGAGCACGCTTGGCGGCAAGGAACGAACGGCCGTCAACGGCATGTGTCCGCGTTCTGGCATGCTGACAGCACGCGCGAGCTCAGTGGCTCAGGTCTGGCGCGCGTGTACGTCGCGCCAATGGTTGGCCATTCGTCACCTCCTTTCGCCGACCTGGTGCGTACTGATTGATACTACACGGGTCCTATTGCAATTCGGTCAGGCGCCCTTGAGGCCGTCGATGCGTTCGCGCAGCAGGTCGGCGTGGCCGTTGTGGCGTGCGTACTCCTCGATCATGTGGAGGTAGACCCAGCGGACCTGCATCGAAGCCTGGCGGCGCGGGTTGACGAACGTGTCGTCGAGCTGTCGAGTGTGGGCGGCTGCCCGCGCCAACTCGACCTCGCGCTGGTAGGTCGCCAGGTCGTTCTCCGCATCGGCGGCATCGACGTGTTCGAAGTCGCCGTCACGATCTGTGTCGCTGCGGTACAGCGAAGGGAGTTCCTCGCCGCCAAGTTGCCGGCGAAACCAGCCGCGCTCGACATCGCTCATGTGGCGAACGAGTCCCAGCAGCGACAGGTTCGACGGCTCGACGGCGCGGCGTCGGAGCTGGTCCGCCGTCAGGCCGCTGCACTTCCAGAGCAGAGTCTCGCGGTGAAAATCCAGCCACGCCTCCAACATCTCTCGCTCAGCGGCAGCCGGCGGTGGTGGCTGACGCTGCACGTCTGGTGCGGTCCAGGGCACGACACCCATTATCGCAGCCCCGAAAAGCCACGCACGGAATGCGGCAGCTGCATGCCGAGCATGTGCGTGATCTCGTCGCGAAGTTTGTCAGAATAGTCTTGTTCGCGCAGGTAAACACCGACACGGGGACCCCACCAGTGGTCCATCGAACGCTCGGTGTCGAAACCGAGCACTTCTGAGCCGGTGTCCAACCTCCCGGCGGAGTGGATCAGGCTGGGATAGTGTTTGGCCAGGAGTGGGGCGACCGCTTCAACATGGAAGGCGTGACTGAGCTCCAGGCCGGGGACAAACCGCGTGCGCCTGCGCGCCAACATGTGCGGCACAAGGTACCACGAAGCAGGTAAGGTTCTCGGATGTCAGGCGAGCCGGACCCTCTCGGCGCCGTTCGCGCCACCCGGCGCAGGCTCGCGGGGGTGGGTCCCGTCCGCGCCCGGTCCGAGGGTGACTTCGAGCGCGTGGCGCTGCCCGATGCGGACGCCGACGTCCTTCGCGACCTCCTCCTCGGCGAACGGGCGCGGGTGGTGGTCGAGATCGGTCTGGCATATGGCAGCTCGGCGCTGGCTATCGGCGAGGCACTTCTCGCGCAGGAGGACCGGGCGACCAGGCACGTCATTATCGACGCCTACCAGCACGTGTTCCGCAATGTCGGCTGGGAGGCAATCGAGTCGGCGGGCCTCGCCGGCATTGCCACGCTGACCAGCGAACGATCGCAGCTCGCGCTGCCGCGGCTGATCGCTCAGGAATTCGTGGCCGACGCCGCGTTCGTCGATGGCAGCCACATTTTTCACAATGTGTTCGTCGACCTGTGCTTCCTGCGTGAGATCGTTCGGCCCGGGGGCTTGATCGTGCTCGACGACTGCGACTGGCCCTCGGTCGCAACCGCGGTTCGGTATTTCGAGCTCAATGCTGGCTGGACCCCGCAACCCATCGGTCGGCCCACGCGGCTGCGCGCGTTCCGACTACCGAGCCCGCGGTTCGAACCGGCATTCCAGGATTTCAAGTCGTTCAACGTGTGATCGACAGCAGTGGATGAAAAATGCCTCCTATAAAAGTGCATCTGGATACCGACATTGGCGGCGATATCGACGATCTGTGCGCATTGGCAATGCTGCTCGGCTGGGATGGAGTCGAGGTGGTCGGCGTGACGACGGCGGCCGACGATCGAGGCCGGCGGGCGGGCTATGCCAGGCGGGCGCTCTCGATGGCCGGGCGTGCGGACGTTCCAGTCGCGGCCGGCGTGGACGTATCGACCGGCTGCTTTCGATCCGAACCGACCTATCCATCGGAACGCGATTACTGGCAAGAACCGGTTCCGCCGCTGCCGGGGCCAGCCGATCGCGCGCTGTCGCTGTTAGCGGCAAACATCGCCGCGGGGGCGATAGTAGCTGCCATCGGGCCATATACGAACCTTGCCGCGCTGGAGGTTCGCGAGCCCGGTATCCTCGGCGGCGCGCAGCTGGTGCTGATGGGCACAACCGTCGTGCCTCCGCGTCAGGGCTACCCTGCCTGGGGGCCGGCCGACGATTACAACGTACAACTCGACGCGAATGCGGCGGAGCTGGTTCTTGCGTGCTCCGATCCTCTGCTGGTCCCGTTAGGTCCCTGTCTCGAAGCTGCCGTGTGTCGGGCAGACCTGCCAGCACTGAGAACGAGTGGCGCGCTCGCGAGGCTTGTCGCCCGCCAGGTGTCGGCATTCGACGACCAGTGGCGCAATGCGGATCACTGGGGCGTCTCCAGCGCGGGCCTGCCCGACGACATGGTGAACTTTCTGTACGACCCACTCGCTTGCGCCGCGGCAGTCGGTTGGACCGGCGTCGCGGTCAACCCGCTACGACTGAGCTGGGGACGCGACGCTGATGGACAGTTGCGCGAGTGGCAGGATCCCGCTGGCAAACTGTTCCGTGTGGTCACGAGCGTTGATGGGCCCGAATTCCGAACGGTCTGGTTGAACGCAGTTCGGAGCGTATGACCGGGACGCGGTCAATGTTGCTACTGACCTGATTGACGTCCCCGCTCGTTGTATTTGACGTGGAACGCGCCACCGTGCAGGAGTACCTCCGCGATCAGTACGCCACAACTGAGAAGCTCGACATCCGTATCGAGGCGCACCAGCGCTACAGCGAACGGCCGGACGATTTTCTCGACTGGGTCCTGGATCACCTGGCCCCCGAACCGGGTAATTCCGTCGTGGACGTCGGCTGCGGCCGAGGCTCGTATCACGTCCCGCTCGTGGACCGCGGCGCGCGTATCATCCTCGCACTGGACACGTCACCCGGCATGGTGTCTACGAGCCAGGAGCAGGCAATTGCGCGCCGGCTCCCGGTGGTGGCGATCGAGGCCAGCGCCGAGCGGATTCCGGTGCCGGACGCGGGCTACGACCTGGGGATGGCCAACCACGTCCTGTTCCACGTCGCTGATATCGCGGCTGCGTTGCTGGAGCTGCGGCGGGTGCTCAAACCTGGCGGCCGCGCCGTGTTGACGACGGCCGGCGCCAATAGCGCCGAGACACTGGAGTCGCTCCATCGCGAAGCGGCCGAGCGTCTTGGCTACAGGCCCACGGGACGTGTCATCGACCGGTTCAACATGGAGCACCTGGACCTGGTGCGCTCGGTATTCCCCGATGTACAGCGGGATATTCGCGACGATGCATTCCTTTTCCCGAGTACGGATGTCACCTTGCGCTACTACGCCAGCGGCATGATCGACGCGATCGCGGACCGTCCGGCCGACAACGGCCACCGCGACCAGTTGCTGCGATTGGTCGGCGAGGGCGTGGACGCTATGATCGCCCGCGAAGGCGTGTTCAGAGACCCGAAGCCTGCCGGCTGCTTCGTCGTC
>JAFAOS010000343.1 GCA_019247515.1 Chloroflexota bacterium
ATCAGTTGCTTGGCGATCGGACAGACCTTCAGCGAACTGGAGCACGGTGACCATCGCTGTGGGCGCTCAAATAATTCAGCCAGGCGACGGCTGAATTGTTCGGGGAATTCACCCATCCGAAAGTTCAGCTAATTCACCCACCGGCGGGCCGACCGTCGCGCCTGGAACCATGCAGTCACTTTCCAACAGGGAGGTGGCTGTGGGACGAAGGAGCTTGGACGTGGCCAACGTGGTGGAAGTGCTGGAGCATTGGGCGGCGGGACGCCCGCTGCGCGCGATCGCCCTCAGCTTGGGGCTGGACCGCAACACGGTCCGCAAATACGTCACGCCGGCGCGCGAGGCTGGCTACGGTCCGGCCTGCGGGGCGCCGTCGGAGGGCTGGGCGGCATTTGTCGCTCGGGTGTGCCCGACGCTGGGCACGGCTCGCAACAACGGCATTGCCTGGGCGGAGCTGGCGGTCCGGCATGACGAGATCGCCGAGGCGCTGAAGGTCAACCGGCCCAGCACGGTGTGGCAGCGGCTGCATGACGACGCCGGGTTGCAGGCCAGCCTGCCGTCGTTCCGCCGCTACGCACTGGCGATGCTGCCCGACGCCTACACCCGCCGACCACGCATCACGGTGCGGCGCGATGATCCACCACCAGGCGAAGAAGCCCAGGTCGATTAGTTATGGTCGGCTCGGCAAGTGGATCGATCCAGTGACGGGCGAAGGCATGATTTTGAACGCGTTCGTCATGGTGTTGTCGTTTTCGCGGCACATGTTTGTCGCCGTCGTGCGGCGCATGGACGCCGCCGCGTGGGTTGATTGCCACCTGCGCGCGTTCGCCTTCTTCGGGTCGGTCCCGCGCCGGATCATCCTGGACAATCTCAAAAGCGGCGTGCTCAAGCCAGACCTGTACGACCCGCTTATGAATCGCGGGTACGCCGAGCTGGCTCATCATTTTGGGTGCCTGATCGACCCTGCCAGGTCGGCAAAACCGACCGATAAACCGCGTGTGGAGCGGCAGGTCCCATACGTACGCGAGAGCTTCTGGACCGGGCGCACGTTTGGCAGTCTGGACGAGATCAATCGTGGTGCTGAGCGGTGGTGCCTCACGGTAGCTGGCCCGCGTCGTCACGGCACCACCCGTGCTGAACCGCTGCTGCTGTTCAAGACCCTGGAGCAGCCGGCCATGCTGGCGTTACCAACCCCACGGTTCGAAGTGGTGACGTGGGCGCGGGCCAAGGTCGGTCGGGATTGCCACGCGCAAGTGCAGTCGACGCTGTACTCGATTCCCTTCCGCTACGTCGGTCAGCGGCTGGATGTGCGCATCGGCTCGACGCTGGTCCGATTCTTTCTGGGCGCACGCCTGGTCAAAACGCACCTGCGCGGCCGGCCGGGTCAGCGCATGACGGATTGGAACGACTACCCGCCAGAGAAGGCGGCCTTCTTCCAGCGTACGCCGGCCTGGTGCCGCCAGCAGGCGGCGGAGTTGGGCGCGCACGTGCACACCGCCGTCAGCGAGCTGCTCGACCAGCACCACCTCCACTTCCTACGCCAGAGCCAGGGCATCATCCGCTTGGCTGAAACCTACGGGGCAGCACGCCTGGACGCCGCCTGCCGACGCGCACTCAGTTATGGGAACGCGCGTTACCGGACGATCAAAACCATCCTGGAGAAGGGCCTTGATCCCCAGTTGGTGGATGAGGTTGACCATTCCATCGCGGGCGTCGGTGCTTTTCTGCACGGGCCTGACGGGTTGTTCAACGTCAGCACCGAAGAGGTCGCTGTATGAAGCGCCCGTGATGACGATGACGCTGCCCTCGATTCCGCCGCACCTGATTCCGTCCTTGAAGGCGCTCAAGCTCGGCGGCATGCAGGAATCGCTGCCATTGCGACTCGAGCAGGCACAGCAGCAGCGGCTCGGCTACACCGAGTTCCTCGAATTGCTACTGGGTGATGAGATCGAACGGCGGGCCACTCGCGCTCTGGCGTCCCGTCTCGGCAGGGCCCACTTCGAGGATGGCGACAAGACCTTCGAGAACTTCGACTGGACGTTCAACCCGAAGCTGCCCCAGGAGCAGCTGCGCGACCTGGCCACCGGTAACTACCTGGTGCGCAAAGAGCACATCTTGCTGTGCGGTCCCGTCGGCGTTGGCAAAACCCATCTGGCCGAAGCGCTTGGTCATCAGGCGTGTCGCCAGGGTCACCGGGTCCTGTTTACCAAGACCAGCCGACTGCTGAGCGACCTTGGCGGTGGTCACGCCGACGGCACCTGGGGCACACGCTTGCGCGCGTATCTCCAGCCAGCGCTGCTGGTCATCGACGACTGGGCGATGCGCGAGTTCACCACCCAGCAAGCCGACGACCTGTACGAGCTCATCAGCGAACGTACTCGCGCCGGCTCGATTATCCTGACCAGCAACCGCGCGCCGCAGGAGTGGTACGCGTTGTTCCCCAATCCGGTGCTCGCCGAGAGCGCGCTGGATCGCTTGCTGGGGCGGGCGCATCATCTGGTGCTGCACGGTCGCTCGTACCGACCGCTCCAGCGGCCCGAT
>JAFAOS010000473.1 GCA_019247515.1 Chloroflexota bacterium
GACACATCGCTCGAGGGCGCGTCCAGCTCCATCAACGCTGGAGCCAACGCACGCAAGACCTGCGCGGTAGCCGCGCGATTGCGATTGTGGACCTCGTCACCCATCTGCACCGCGTCGGCGCTGATCGCCCGCAGATCCAGCGGCGCCGGAAGCCGCTCCAACGCCGAACCGATAACCGGAGCAGCCACAGCACCCATCCAACGCAACTGCTCCACCACATCCGGATCAAATCTGCCGAAACGGAAAGGTCCGCCCGGTCCCTCGCTGAAGGTACAGTGGGCGCGGTTGCCGTGGGTATCGTTCTCGACCACCCACACCGGCATCGACGCGCTGATCACACCCGCCATTGGGCCCAGCGCCCCGTGCTCGTGCCCCGGGGCGAACTCAAACTCTCCCGCCTGGGCCCGACGCACCGCGTCCTCCGGATCCTCCGCCAGCCCCTCCAACAACGCCGCCCCGATAATCGCCCCCCGCAGAGGCCCCGACATATCCGCCCACTCGATCGGCGGACCGGCATGCAGGAACGTGCGCGCTCCCATCCCCGGCAGCACCTCACTCGCCGTCGCCACCCCCACCACCAGCGGCCGGGCCGACTGCATCCGCCCCACCGCCTCATCGTTGGCCCGCGCGATCACCTCCGCCCGCGCGACCACACCCTCCGGCAGGGCACCCTCACCCTCCCGCTCAGCAACCCGCCAGCGCATCCGCTCAACCCCATCCCCCCCGGCAAACACATACGGCCCCACATCCACAACCTTGCGCGCCCCACCATGCGCGGCCAACCACCCCTCAATCACCCCCACCGCCTCATCAGCCACCGCCCCATCCCTGGCCCGCACCGCGATCACCAGATCATTGGGACCCAGCCCATCACCCCCCACCTCATAACCATGCCGCTGCACCAAGATCACCAGGTTCAACGGCTCCACCATCCCCACCGCGACATGCTCCACCCCCGCCACCGAACGCGCCGCCTCCGACGCCTCCATCAACGTCACCGGATCGTGAAACTCACCCCGACGAACAACCACCCGCTCAACCACCGACGCGACCGACTCCGGTCCGTTGTCTCCATTCTCGGGAATTACCAGATCCGGCATGACTGCACCCTGCTGTTCGTCGGAAAATGCACCCATCGCGCTCTCTCCTCTGAGATGTTCCGAAACTAATCCACTGGGCGCAAGATGACTGAGAAGGCGCCCCAACGCAAGGGAAAAGCTGCTCCCCTCACATGTTCGTGACCGAAAGGTATCGAAATCTCTGAGGCAGCGAGGGGAGTACGCCCTGTGGCCTCAGCCTTCAAACAGTGCCCCACCTCCGAGGCTCATACTCGCGGGGCGCCCGGGCACCGTCTGTGCTCCCTCCCTTCGCTGGTTGTAGATCTCTTCGAGATAACGATCATCGCTGCGGCCCGGTGGCCGTTGATACCGAGGATCCGTGGCCTGTAGTGACAGTCGAGATCAGAATCGATTCCATGAAGTGGTGCCCACACCGCGGGCAAGTGACGACTTTCCCCTCCCAAACCTGGTCGGACGCCTGCTCCGCTCGTCGGCTCAAAGCGTTCGCGTTGGCGTGGTTGTCCCCTACCCACCGAGGTGTGCCGCGCGGTTGAGCCGTCGAAGCAGACGTTCGTCGCGCCTCGATCGCTCGGGGCGCTCCGCGCATGTCGAACATCTCTGTACGTTGTCTCGCAGCGATCAGCTCATTCCGCAGGGAACGTACGGTCAGTCTCTCTGCGGTCGCGCGGTCGAGCCAGCGGTCCTGTTCGTGGACATCGAGTGCCGCTAATTCGGCGTGATGGCTCCAAGACAGGTTCTCCCGACGTCGGGAGACGTCGAATCGTGTCGCGACATACACCATATTCATGAGCGTCTGGTGCTCGAAACCCGTGACACGGCTCGCCACCTCATACTTGCGACCGTATCGTGCCGCGCCGTAACGAACCCAGTCTCCGATCCACCATGCTGCGCTTCGCCCCGCGACGCCGAGTCGGCACCCATGTCGAAGCCACTCATCGTACGAGAGCTCCCCTTCGGCGGCCCACGCAACCGAGGTAAGTTCGGCTTTGCCGCCGCGGGGTCGGCTGCACGCCGCTGACCTGGCGCTCCCCGGAGTGGACGACGCCTCGGGACTCCGAATGGTCGGCGCTTGTATGTCCTCCCGGATTTCCGGCGACGCGCTCACAATGACCCCGCGGCTGATGGCCGATTCCGGGCCGAACTGCAGCGGATGGCCACACGCGGGCGGGGGCGCGCGCAACCGCAGTGCGGCAAAGCTCCGTGACCCGGAGTATCCGGAATCCCGTGCACCACGCAGCGCGAGACGCCCGCTCGCCCACCAACGTTCGGCGAGCGCGCACCACCGAGACAGCGAACGCTGTACTCAAAACGCGGTACGCGCGCTGCACACAATGTGGCAACCTTTCTTGTGCGCCCGCGCATGGCAACCCAAAGTACGGGCAATCCCCCTTTCGGACACAGCATAAGCGATCTTCCGCTGATCGGCTATCGGTCAATCGGCGGATGTTTGCGAGCATGGCGCGGGTTAGTTCAGTCGATCACACCTTCACGTACCGCTTTAGCCACGGCCGCCGCGCGACCGGAGACGCCGAGCTTCTCGTATATATGCTCGAAGTGCGTCTTTATCGTCGACGGACTGACCGTCAGCTGGGCCGCGATCCGCGCCCTCGAGTTCCCTAGCGCGGCAGCGCGCAGGACTTCGCGCTCGCGGACCGTCAAAGGCTGCTGATCCTCGCCGTGGCGTCGGGCGAGGAAGTGGCTCAGCTCGTGTCCGATGCCGTTCAGCGAGCGCAGCATGCCATCGCTCGGCTCAGCGTCCGAACGCGAGTAAAGCTCGACCACCGCCGCCACGTCCGCGCCGCTGGGCGCAGCAAAGGCCATCGCTCCCCGCAAGCCCGCCGCGTCTGCCTCCACGGTGCGGATGTAGCCGGGAAACCTCTTCACGTGACTTACAACAATCGCTGATCCGGTTTGCCAGAGCCGACCGGGGAGGCCCTCACCACGGGCGAGCCGGAGCGTTCGCGTTGCCGCTTCGAAGGCGGCGGCGTTCTGCAGGTCCGCGACACGCCAGAAGACGCGAGCGACCAATTCGCCTCCGTCGGGGAGCCAGAGGCCCCCGGCGACGCAGTCCATCGCTTCACAGAGGCCTCGCAGCAGGTTCTCACCGCCCTGCTCCAAGGAATCCCACCCCGTCAGTGCTTCGGTGGCGGCAAGCCGCCCCGCAATCTGGCTTTCGGTGCGACGCTGGTCTGTGAGGTCCTGCACGGTGCCGAGGATTCGCCTGAGTCCGCCGCGGCCGTTGGTATCGGCGACCGTGGACCGCATGTACCGGATCGTGCCGTTTGGGCGAAGGATCCGGAAGTCGAAAGGCTGGTACGTTGCTCCTCGCCGGACAAGCTCGACCGCCCCGGACTGTCGCTCCCGGTCGTCCGTGTGAGTCATGCCTAACACCCACACAGGCGTCGCGGTCACCGAGTCAGGCTCCAGTCCGAACAGACGGAAACGGTTGTCGGACCACCACAGCTCAGCCGTCTCC
This sequence comes from Chloroflexota bacterium, assembly GCA_019247515.1. GTDB lineage: Bacteria > Chloroflexota > UBA6077 > UBA6077 > CF-72 > CF-72. The sequence continues at coordinate 3,556 of JAFAOS010000473.1, forward strand.
GGCGTCCA
>JAFAOS010000490.1 GCA_019247515.1 Chloroflexota bacterium
CTCCCCATTCGTCAGCCCGACGGGCGTCTTCCCGGCGCTCGCAGCCTCAACACGGGCACCCGGACAGGTTGGCCGCATTTGATGCACGCCGCGGGTCGTAGCGCGCGACCGTTTCGCGGCGGACACCGGTCTCGCGCTCGATGCGTCGATAGCTCCAGCCCAGTTCCAGTAAGGCCAGCACACGTCGTTTGTCGGGCATTTTGAGGTAGTTCCCAATGGTCATCTCCGATCTGCTCGATCGAAGATGCCTGAACGCCTACCGCAGCTGGCCGCTTTTACCCCGTCTGCGACCGGCCGCCTTTTTAGGTGTCCAGCGACACGAAGCGCGCATGCAGCAAAAGCCGGCGGATTCTTTTCAGGAACTGAACGTCTGGTTGTGGAGTGAGACCGCCCTGTCCAATTTGCTCCGCGCCGTCCGTGACCGCATGCGCGCAGACGGTGACCCGACGGTCGAGGCAATCGCGTTCGGAGTGGCCCGCTGAAGACTCGAGAGTTGCTTGGGGCATACGACCGGCGACGGCAGCCACCTTTGATTGAGTCGCTGGCCCGCGCGCGATAGGATGGATCCGGCTCCGCCAACGGCGGTCGGGCACGTGAAGCGCCGCTGGGGAGTGCTGATTCAAAAGGGGGCGGGCTTGTGATCTGCCGAGCGCTTTTTTGCTGCCATGCTGCTTCTCACCGGACTCGGAGTCCCAGGAGCCGCCGCGGAGTCCGACGATCACTCTCAGGATGAAGACTCGACTCGGGTTTTCACGCTGGACGGCGTCCTCCAGGGCACCACAGTCGGCGACATTCGCGAATTTCTGGGTATCCCGTACGCCGCCGCGCCGACCGGTGATCTGCGCTGGATGCCGCCGCAACCAGCCGCGCGACGGTCCACGACGCTGGATGCGACGCACTTCGGCAAGCACTGTCCACAGCCCGAGCCCGCGGCCACGGCGGCCAACGCCAGCGAAGACTGTCTGTTCCTAAACGTCTTCGCGCCCAAGCGCGACGATCGGGATGACCTCAATCCGGTCATGGTCTGGATCCACGGCGGCTCGCTGGTCACAGGCAAGAGCGATGACTTCGACCCGACGGAGCTCATCCGCCGCGGCGATGTCACCGTCGTCACGATCAATTACCGTCTCGGTGCATTGGGCTTCCTGGCACAGCCAGCTCTGGATGCTGAAGGTCACAAGTTCGCCAACTACGGGCTCATGGACCAGCAGAAGGCGCTCGACTGGGTCCACCACAATATCCGGTTTTTCGGCGGTGACCCTGACAATGTGACGATCTTTGGCGAATCGGCCGGTGGCCAGAGCGTGACCAGCCACCTGACCGCGCCTGACTCGCGTGGGCTGTTCGAGCGGGCCATCATCGAGAGTGGCGCGTATGCGTTGACGTTGCCGACGCGGGCGACCGCTGAGGCCCAGGGCACGGCGTTCGCGGCCAGCGTCGGCTGCGACAGCCAGACAGCGGCGTGCTTGCGCGCGGCGGATCTCGGGACGCTCATCGCGAAGGAAGCCACCGTCTACATCACCACCCAGGACGGCCAGGTACTGCCCGAGTCGCCGATGCAGGCGTTCGCCTCGGGTCACTTCAACCGGACGCCGGTCCTGCAAGGCTCAAATCACGACGAGTACCGGCTGTTCGTAGCGGGACAGTTCGATCTCGCCGGCGGCCCGCTGACGGCGGCGGCTTACCAGGCGGCCATCGCCGCGTTTCCCACGATTGGGGCAGCTAACGCCCCGCAAGTCGTGGCCGAGTATCCGCTGGCGGACTTCCCGTCCCCCGACCTGGCGTACGCCACAGCTATTGGCGACACCCTGTTCAGTTGCTCGGCGCGGAGATCGAACATCCTGCTGTCGAACGAGGTTGCGACTTTCGCATACGAGTTCAATGACGAGAACGCGCCCAGCTTCCTGCCGCCGGTCAGCTTCCCGTACGGCGCGACACACGCGTTCGAACTGTCATATCTGTTCAAACTCTCGTTCCTGCCGTCACCAAACTTCACTGCCGGTCAGCAAAAGCTGGCTAACACGATGAAGGAGTACTGGACGCACTTTGCGCGAGATGGTCACCCGAGTGCCGCTGGCGCACCAGAATGGCCGAGGTACCGCGCACAAGCCGACGACATCCTGTCGTTGGTTCCGCCGCGGCCGCAGCTCGAAACCAATTTCTCGAGCGTGCATCATTGCGATTTCTGGCACAGCCTGTCGCCGGCATATGACTGAAGCTGATGGTGTCGGGGTAACCGAAGCAAGTGAAGCCAGTCACCTGGTGGCATCAGTGAGCGAAAACAGCTTCCGCGTGTGAGCGCGGTTACACAAGGCACGTGCCTCCGAACCCAGTACGCCAACGCCGCACCGATCAACCAACATACACGAGGTGGTGAGCGGACTCCTGAGGACATCCGACCAGCCTGGCAGCAATACCTTCACGTCGGTCCGGCAATCTGCGACTGGGCCGACGGAACGAAGGCGATCCGGAAATCGCGTCGACAACAAGTCACTGCCCAGCATGCAGCCGGTTTCCTCCTGCATGCACTACAGCGAGTGCCCTGGACACAGCCCGCGGCGGAAGACCTCACGACCGCAACATCTACAACCTGGCCACGTTCGCCCGCTTCCATGGCACACGCCGATTCGCTTCTGGCACCTGGCGAAGGGCAGCAACAGCAAGTGGAGGGCTGGCGAAAGATCTACAATGCGCCGGGCGTGACCTCGAGCACACGTACCGCGACTGGATCGGCCGCGATGGTATCTGCCGGCTCCGCATCTACGACCCGACACCAGCCTCGGGGCGGCCTGCCAGTCGTGGTTACCTCCGAGTTGGTGTGGCGTACCGGCGGGCGGTCCATCACCTTCGCCTTGGGCAGATCGCCGCTGAGGTTTTGCTGCACTACCCGCCCAGACAGGACGGGCTCTCGCCGGCGTTGGTGCTTATCAACATTACCCTGACCGACAGCCCCGCGGTGCCGGCGCCCGCTGGCACGATCGTTCTCCGGCGAGACGATTTGACCTGGTCAGTTTTTACCGACGGTCAGCACTGGCCACGCGCGGTGCATGCAACCCTGTGCTGTACACACTTGGAACTCCCGACTGGCGACATACCGCTCGCACTCGGGTGCAGGAGTAATTGGTGCCGAACCTCCGTGGCCCGCCTGCACGTGTCGCGTGAATTGCTGAAGTCCACCGCTGGTGGATATTCGTTCTACAATCTCCGGCAGGCGTACGGGACAACCAGGTCAACTGCGACCGCCTGCTGACCTGCTGACTTCAACCGCTGGCCGACGACGCGCTGCCGGTGGTGGACGTTGTCGAAAAGATAGCCAGAGATGCAGCGCATCGTAAGGAGCAATTGAGTGATGACAGCCGAGACGACGTACGGTTCGGACAAGGTGCCGCCCAACGAGTACGAGTTGCTTTTGATGAGTGGACCGCTGGAAGAAAGGGCACGCGAGTTGGGCAAAGCCAAAGGTACTATCTGGAACTGGCGGCGCAAGATCACCGAAACGCGGCGGCATGACGATTCATGCGTGCTGCTGTGCACGAACTACGACGAACAGCAAGACAACTGGTTCACGCTGTCAGACATGATCAACATTGGCGATTCGCATGGTCGAAATTTCGGCTGCCGTCAGGGGCACGCTGCTGGTGCAGAGAAGGCCACCTCAGCTACGCGGAGTACGCCAATCGCCATCGCGGTTGGGAAAATGAGCCAGTGGACGACTGACACCATATTTGTTGCCTTCTGAATAACTGCGACCAAGAAAAATGGCCGATCGACAACGTTGGGCCGGAGAGCGCTGTCCGACCGGTGTGCTCAATCAACGTGGAAGGAGACGCCTGATGGCCGTACAGCACACCCCAGGTCCGTGCGCGCCGCAGATGAAATCAACCGGTTCTCGGCGCCGAGGTGATCCACCCATCGGATGATGGCATTGATAGTCCCGTCGCGTTCGTGTGCGACTTCAACCGCTACGACCGTGACGAAGAGCGGGCGGGCCAACGCACGGCTCATCGCCGCGGCTCCAGATTTGCTCGAAGCGCTCCGGTTGCTGGTGGACGTCGGTGATGTCTCGGGCGAGGAGTTCGAGCGATACGTACGGCGAGCGCAGGCAGCTCTGGCCAGGGCGGAGGGACGCGACTGATGGCTGAGCACGCACCGTGGAGTATGTCTGCGTCGAAGGAGCATCGCTGCTGGCGAGTATTCGGCGAAGGGTCAGGGCTGCGCTCCCTTGTCGCCGACGTGTGGACCGATGAGCACGACGCTCGTCTGATCGTTGCGGCCCGAAATGTTCCGACCTCTCAACGCATGTACGGCCGAGTGTCGGGCATACATCGACCCGTCGACCGGTTACCGTTAGGGCGACGACATTCTTTGCTCACATCTTGCTCGAGACGGACGCACTGATCGGCCAGATCCAAGAACGGGTGTCATGACTGAAACGCCACGTCCGTTTGGTCGACAGCCGGTCGTTCTGCGCAGTCTGGCTGATGGGATCGAGGCGCAACTCGAGCGTGAACTCCGCGGTGCCGGCGCTGAGAGCTCCAGCGTGGTTGTTCGGGCTTACTGGCTACGCGGGGAAAAGGCTGGCACGGGCTAACCCGACTACACCCATGCCTGCATCTATATCGCACCGACCGTCATGAGCCCGCAGTTGTGTGAAGACCCTGAAAGGCTGATCGTCACGATGACGGGTGTCGTCCAGACGGGTCTGGCCGGTGGGGATCTCGTGAAGGAGATCAATCCGCTGCGCCCGTTCGTCTACGCCGTCATCAATCTCGAGGCTCGCCAACTTGGCTAAACAACCCGACTCCGACTTTGACGGAGAGTTGGCGTGATGACGGACGACATTGTCGACCGCATCCGTAAGCTCCTCCGACTTGCTGAAGACGCCGGCACGAGGAAGCAGAAGCCGTAGCCGCGCTCGAGCGAGTCAACGACCTGATTATCAGCCACAACCTGTCGATGGAGCAGATCGCCATTTCGACCGGCGAGCAGCCGAGCGTCGGTGAGCAACAGATTTCGACCGGATGGGTTGGCAGTTGGCGCGGCTCGCTATTGGGCATCCTGGCCCGCCCCAACATGTGCTCAGCGCTCATCAGTCGCGAGGGTAAAAGGGACACTGTGGTCGCGGTCGGCAGGCCGGCCAACGTGAACGTCACCCGCGCAATGTATGACTGGATCGCCGAGCAGCTCGACCGCTGGCTTATGTGGCTGCCCTGGCCACTCACGCCAGTCGATCGTGACGCCGGCTATCGGCACCGTCTGAGCATTTGGCAACTCGAAATGAGCCTCACCCAGGTCTTCACCACTCCCGTGTACGGTCGCCACTTATTCGAGGCCGTCATCCGCGACAACCTGGATCTTGGCCGACCTGATCGAGTGAGCCCGCTGTTTCCTATCCGCTTCATGCGACGCACGCCACCACCAGACCTCGGCTACAAGACGGGGGTGATCACCTATGGCGTCGCCCCCAGCTTGCACGTCGAGTTCAAGCACTCCCACGTCGAGCAGTACTTCAAGGAGCAACGCGCCCTCCGCACTGAGACCACCATCAATGATCCGCTCGACTTGCAGCGCACCAAAGGTCTGGACACCTTGCCACACCCTGCGGAACATCGGACGCCCCATCAATACCAAACTGTTGGAGGTCGAATGCGTCGCGGACGGAGCCATCCTGGCACCTTCATTTTTTGAGCGCCTGCAATTGCCGACCTGCTCACCCACCGGTCAGCGCGTGTCGGCGCTGCGCTTCGGCGATCCGCGCACGCAGGCGTTGTTCGGTGCACTGCGTCACTTGAGCCATCTGCCCGACGGCTTCCGAAGCCGCGAGCTGCGTCCGCTGGTGGCTGCTCTGCTCGGTCGTGACCCGACCAGCTACCGCGCCGTTCAATGACGTACGATCTCCGCCGGCTGCGGCTCCACGGCGTCATCCGTCGCACGCCGCACTCGTTGCGCTACACGCTCACCGCCGAGGGCATTCGAGCCGCCCTCCTCTACACCACCCTCGATCGTCGATTGCGGCGACCAACCAAACGCTGCTGTTCGTCCCACTCCACCGCAGTTTCCGTCCCGCCTCAGTGCGGCACTTCAGCAACTCGACTCCGTACGCCATGAAATGTGGAGCTCGGCCAAACCCGCCGCCTGACCTTGACTCCTCCGGACAGGTCCAGTGCCCTTAAAGCAGGCTAGGTCGACAGGAACGGGTGACATGCCACCCAACTGAGCAAGTCCTCCTGGTTGGCATTCATCAGCAGGTCTGCGACTTAGACCGCTGGATCACGCAAGCCACTGTCCTCCCAGTCCACCAGCCCGAGCCGGCCGTCCGGGCGTGCAATGACGAGATGCGCAGCAACGTGTCGGGGCTAATGGGCACGCCCGCTGTGTGCGCCAGCCGAGCGCCACCCTCGCCGCCGGCCTGCAGGGCAAACGACGTCAGGAGTTCAGTCGTTTCGCATGTGCGCCGGGCATAGTGGGCCAGTACCCCATCGAAGCGCTCGGCGAAGATCTCGCGTGGGCAATCCGGCACATCGCAGAACCATCGTCGGCTATGGACTCTCAGACGCACCGGGTGGCCGCGCCAGGGCAGATCCAGCGGGCGCCGAAGATAGTTGCTGTGCTGGCGCCGACTCAACTCGCCGCACTTCGGGCACGGAACGGCTTCGCGGGTGGCTTCAGCCACGAGGTCGAGGCTGCCATCGTGCTCGAC
>JAFAOS010000502.1 GCA_019247515.1 Chloroflexota bacterium
TATCCTGGTGCATGCGAATATTAGACAATATATCCAACAGTTGGTCGGCTGGATTGTCAAAGTCTACTTCGACAACTGGGTTGTATCCAAAAACAGTTTTCAATTCCTGTGGACATCGCCCTAATACTAGACATTTCGAGGCTATCGACTCTAGATAGCGATGCGTTAACGTCTCAACATCAGCAGCGCGCTCTGGGTGTGTTAATGAGGATGGAAAACAAACAGATATTTGAGAGTCGCCTAGACCGTCAATGAAGCCTTTCCTTGTCGGAAAAATGATTTGACCTCTAACGCGTTCGAAGAGGTGAACCATGCCAGCACTCTGCAATGCTGGCGCAATTCGGGCGTTGTACTCATCAAATTTGCGGCCCATCTCGAGCACATGGATGGGTCGTTCGGAAAGAGGCTTATTACTCGTGTAGTCCGAAGCAGCAACTGCCTCAGGGAGCCAGTGTGCCTCCAGAGACGGAAGTCGTTCCGCGAAGTAGCGAGCTGATTGGCTCGCAGAGAAGAATGCCAGTCGGACTCTGTTTCGACGGAGCGTGCGCTCCCACCGCTCATAAGCTGGTGGCCAGCAGTCATAGCAGTATGGGATGACTTCGAACAGGTAGCTCACCGGCCAGAATCGGCGCTCGGTAGGGCCCATCATCGGCACGAAAAACGCATACCGTGGCAGCCGGGCAAGCTGCCTGATCAGGGCCATGCGAGAGAGCACCTTGCCGGCCAACGTAATTGCTGATATGGGCTCGGTTGGCACAGACGGCATACCAGCTTGCGAGAGCGCGCGCTGCAGCGCGGGAATGGAGTACTCGGGGAAATCGCCGTGGTCCTGTGCGCGTACGTAGAGAACCCGCTTCATCACTGTCTATTGTTCAACACTCTCGTCGACAAAGCGCCGCCTCGGAATAACACGGTCGGGCGCCCCTATTTCATGTAGGGAAGCCAGGCTCGTCAGAAGCTGATCCCTGGCTGTATCTGACAGGTATGAGCTGCCAGCACCCCCTGCCGTCTGCGCAAAAGCCGAGATCACACCGAAGAGGCTGGGCCCCCACTCGAAACGGACCGCCCCACTTTCTGGCGCCGGATACCAGAAGTGATTGTTGGTGCCGCGATTTTTACTCGCCGGGTTGCTGATGGTACCGCTGCCGTAGTCCCACCATTTGAGGCCGTCCGTACCATCAATATTCTGTATGATGTTGTTGTCATGAATATTGATGTTCGTACCGCTGTTCGAAGGTTTATCACTGCGATTATCGTCGATGGCCTGAATTCCAACTGCACCGTTAGGGTCGTAGACGGCGTTATTGTAGACCTCGGCGTCAGCGCTACTGCTTATGTAGATGCCGATGTTGGTATTGGTGCCCAGGGTATTCCATACGACGTTGTCATGGATCGACGCCGCGTCGCTGATCTCGAAGTGAATCTGAGGTCCGAGATTGTCGTGCAATCGATTGTTGAATGCGGTGGCGTTCGAGCTACCAATGTCCCACCAGATACCAGGACCGCCGTTGCCGTAGACCATGTTACCCGTGACGACCTGACCGGTTCCAGCCACGAGTTTGACGCCGCCCGCTTGCCCGGGCTGGAATGTCCACGCGTTCCAGCTTTGCTGGAACGCCACGGCTCCCGATGGGTCGTACAGCTCCACCTCGGCAGCGGCGATCGTGGGAACCGAGCTCGTCACTCGGACCGCAATCTTCGCTGAAGCTCCACTCGACACCACACTCGGCGAAATCGAAGCACTCGTTGCGTACGTGGGTACGACCGGCAGGACCTCGATGGCGTCGATCATTGGTTCCTGTACAACCTGTGCGAACCCGATATCCAGTTTCACCGCTGGTGACGGTCGCCGGTGTGGTCTCCGCGATGGCCCGATCGGGTCCACCGGCCAGCGCGTAAATGTCGAGATTGCCCAGCGATGTGCCATTGACATTCACACCGAAAACTCGCTGACCCGGCCCTGTAATTCCGCCGTAGGTTTCAGCGAAATGCAAGACGACACTGTATTGTCCGTTGGGTACCGGAATTCGATTCATCGCAACAAGCTCCCTGGTGCCTACCGCCCTGGTCGGTCCAGGCCCGACCGGGCGGAAGCAGCGGAGTGTGTTGCCGGTTGGTGCGCGCTATCCGTGCATCGTGCGGGGATTATGCGGGCCGCTAGCTGTGCATTACCCGACGTGCACTTCGCAGGCGGGCCAAGCAGGCGTCGCGTGCGGGGCCCTCGCGACATCTGCCCCAATCAACCTTCGCCATATATACCCTTGAGTTTCGGGGCGCTACTTCATCCTCACCTTCAACAAACAAGATGGCGGGATGATCCTGGAACAATCCCTCAGCCGCTGCTCAGCCCATCTCAGGCCTGGAAGGAGGTCGCCGTCCAGTGCCCGAACAGATGTTCTACACCTGCCTCTGTGCAGCCTGGTTCATCGGGCACCGTTGGCTGGAAGCATGACCAAGAAGGCTTTCGTAACGAAAATCACTCCACTGCATGTGGCCGTGCCTCGGCGCGGGCGCGGAGCCGACCGCTCGGGAGCTGGTATAGTATCCTGCTACCAGTAGTCCCGGGAGGCGGTCTGCTCCATTCGGAGTGACATTCGGTTGGTGGCGCCGCATTTGTTCATAAACATACTTTCCTCGAACGTGCAAACACCTGGAGCGAACATGCAGAACGCACCACTGTTGTCGGTGGTGATGCCGGTCTACAACGAAGTGCAGACCGTTGAAGCCACCGTTGACCGCGTACTGGCGGTGCCTCTGGAAAAGGAGTTGATCATCGTCGACGATGGGTCGACGGACGGGACCGATCAGGTCCTGAAACGAATCGCGGATGAGTCCAGCGACGGGACAATACGCGTTCTACGCCAGCCTCAGAACCAGGGCAAGGGTGCGGCTCTGCGACGTGGAATCGGGGCGGCGCGCGGACAGTTCGTCGTCATCCAGGACGCCGACCTGGAATACGACCCGCGCGACTATCCAGCACTCCTTCGGCCGTGCCTCGAAAAACAAGCCGACGTGGTGTACGGGTCGCGTTTCGTGACCGGCTCGGAGCGACGAGTCCTGCTGTTCTGGCACGCGGTCGGCAACTGGTTGCTAACGCTGCTCAGCAATGCCTTCACGGACTTGAATCTCACCGATATGGAGACGGGCTACAAGCTGTTTCGCCGTGAAGTCATCCAGGCAATTGACCTGAAGCAGAATCGGTTCGGGTTCGAGCCCGAAGTCACGGCCAAAATTTCACACCGCGATCTGCACATTTACGAAGTCGGTATCTCGTACAACGGCCGTGGCTACGATGAAGGTAAAAAGATCGGCTGGAGAGACGGCGTCCAGGCGCTGTACTGTATCGTGCGTTACGGGGTTGAATCTCGGATGACCGCCGGCCAGAGTATGCATCGACTGCGCTCTGCCAACGCCACCCCGGCCGCCTCCTTGCAATCCTCCGCGGCAGGCGATCGTGACCGTGCGGAGAGCAGGCCGCCACACGCACCATGAAGACTCTGTTGACCGACACCTTCGCCGTCCGGCGTCCACCCGCCGACGATGGCCTTTTCGTACCAGTTTCGTCCGGTCGGGAACCACTGGCTCGACCAGGCTTGCGAGTGCTCCAGGTCGCTGTGGTGGCGCTGGTGGCGGTGGCGTTGCGCCTGTTCATGCTCGGCAATCAGAGTCTGTGGACCGATGAAATCGTCACCTTCCGCAGCTCAGACGGGCCATTGTGGTGGGTCATCTCACAGACTGAATACAACTCGAACATTCCTCCGCTTTATTACGTGCTGACGTCGTGGTTTCTAAACTTCGGCAATAGCGAGGTTGTTCTCCGATTACCATCGGTGATTTGCGGCGCGCTCAGCATTCCGCTGCTGTACTTGATTGCGTTCGAATGGTTCGGCTCCTCGGTGGCGCTGCTGAGCATCATCCTCTTCGCGGTATCCCCATTCGAGGTTTGGTACAGCCAGGAGGCGCGCCCGTACGCACTCTTGCTGTTCCTCGGCCTGCTTGCCATGTGGTCGATGTTGAGGGTGATCAGACGCCCGGGCGACATCCGAATGGCCGTCGTCTTCGTCCTATCGGCCGCCGCCACGGTCTACTGTCACACCGTGGGCGTCGCATTTATCGCGTTTCTGGCGGCGTACATGGCACTGGCGGCGCCTCGGCGGTTGTGGCGAAGGTGGTTAGCCTACTTCGCGTGCATTGTCGTGCTCTTGATCCCGGCCGCCGTCCGTCTCCTGTCGCTGCCCCCGGCCGCGGCCGCTGACTCCGAACGCCAGTTCAGCCTCCTGTTTGTCCCGTACGCGGGCTGGGCTTTTGCAGCGGGCTACTCGCTGGGGCCGACCCTTACCCAGCTCCACATGCCAGACCGCGTGAGCACCGTTGTGCATTCTCTACCAGTTCTCCTGCCTTGCCTGGCGTTGGTCGGCACGCTGGCCGCGCTCGGGCTCGTCGAATTGTGGCGGCATCGATCGATTGTTCGATGGGGTGTCGTGCTCTTGTTTGCCATCCCGACCGGTTTCGTGATCGGCGGCACACTCGTCACGGTTCATCCGTTCAACGTGCGCTATATGATTCTGGCGTTCCCGGCGTTTGTCTTCGTGATGGCCCTGGGCGTGCTCAGACTGAAGCGCCGTCCATGGCTTGTGGTCGGCGCCTGCGGCGGACTGATGCTCATGAGTCTCGCATCGCTGGGAAACTACTATTTCGACCCGCGTTATTATCGTGAAGACAATCGCGCGGCTGGGCAAGTGATCCATGACCAGGCTCAGCCCGGGGACCTGGTACTCGCGAATGCGGCTTATACCGCCGACAATATTCGGTTCTACGCGGCCAGGGACGATATTCAAGTGTTGGGGTTTCCGGTCCCCGACTCGGAGGCTCAAGCGTCACCGTCGACGAGCAGCCCGTTGCGGACTGGTGGCGTGCCGACGCCCGTGGTGGCGCCATCTGCGGAGTTGCCACAGATCCTCGCGGGGCGAGATCGCTTCTGGCTGTTCCTGAGTCGGACATATCAGGGCGGCGGTGTCGAAGGGTCGCTGCTGCAAGCATGCGAACAGGACTTCGAAGGGACGACCCTTCTGACTACGCCGAACGATGTGCGGGTGCTGCTGTGCGAGAAAGGATAGGTGTACTGCGGTTGTCAAATGGCGCACAGCGCCGCCTCGGCGGCACGCTCGCCACTGGCAAACGATTGATCGGTCCAGGCGTGGTCCCAGTTGCCGTAGCGACCACAATAGTGGATGCCGACCTCATCCAGGAAGCCATGCACCGTCGCCAGCGCCTCGGCGCGCTCCAGGTCATAGATCACGTTGGCGTACTTCGCGACGCGCGCTTCCTGGAACACCACCGAATCCGATTCGCGCAGGATGCCAACCTTGTGCAAATCCGAAACAACTCGCGGAATCAATGTCTCGGGCGCGCACGTTAGCGGACGGTATTTCTTCGAAAAATACAGCTCGGCCTGGATGCTCCCCATCCCATCGGGTACGTTGTGGGGCGATAGTTTGTGCGGGAAGCTGAGGCGTGGAAAGATGACGTCCTCGTCGTAGAAGTACGAAATGTGCGAGGTGGACAGGTCGGGCCGGTCGATCCCCAGGTTGACCATGACCACCGTCGTGTAGGCAAGGCGCCCGGCAGCCTCGAGGACGTCGGCGGGCACGTCCTCGATGCACGGGATCAGGTCCGGCAACGGCACGGACGACACGACCTGGTCGTAGTCGTGCACGGCGCCGTTGGCGAAACGCAGCGTGCGCTTGCTGGTGTCCAGCGCGACCATCTTGTGGCATAACCGCACATCTGCGCGCTCGGCGACCGGCTTCACGAACGACACGAAGCCGCCATACGACGGATAGCGGAAACCCGTCACGTAGTGGATCTCGGTAATAGGCTCCGGGGCCAGCGCACCGCGCAGCACTTCCTCCAGAGACGGACGGTACATGCGGGGCCCCAGCCATTCGGTCGCCATGTTGTCTGGAGTCGTGGTGTGATACTTGAGTCCGTAGACCACGGGGAATGTCTCGGCGAACGTCCGGCCGTAGGCAGCCAGCAACCACTCGGCGTAGTTGTGGATCTCTGTCGGTTCCTGGGCGTGGACCTCGACGAAATCACGAATGATGTTCACTACAAGGTCAGTCGGCAGGCCATACAGGTTGCACTGCGCCGGGTGGGTGATCCAGTAGCCATGCCAGTAATTGTTGAGGCGCGCGGGCAGAATCTCGTACTTCTGGCACACGTTGCCGGCGAAGAGCGCCTGGATGCGCTCATCCTTGGTGAAAGACACGTGCGGACCGACATCGAACAGAAACCCGTTGGGCTGGACAAAGCTCGCCGTGTGTCCACCGTAGTAGGGATTTTTGTCATAGACGACGCACTGGACGTCCCGACCCTCCAGGGCGTGCGCGGCTCCCAAGCCGGCCATGCCCGTGCCCAATACTGCGATCGTCTTCATGCTGCTGTTCCCTTTGTTGAGTGTGACATCACGTACGCTCAATTCGCCAGCCGGTCGGTGAAGATCGGCGTCGCAAGGCCGCGTCAAGTTGTCCGGCGTCCAGCAAGCGCCGCAAGTGCGTCAGCCGCACGCTGCTATCCGTGGACATCAGCGACACGCGCTCGAACTCGCGGATCAACTCCATTACACCTGCCTTCAAGTCGTATGCACAGCTGAATGCTGGCAAAAGTCGCTTGACTCTATCGAAGCGAACGCGATAGCTGCGACGGTCCGTCCCCGCCCCTGGCGGAACGATCAACTCGGCGTCTGGCATCAACGCGGCTACTGTTTGGGCAACCTCGATGATCCGGTAGTTCTGATCGGTGGAACCGACGTTGAACACTTCGCCGTTGATCGCGTCCGCCGGCGCGGTCAGCGCCAGACTGAAGGCCTGGGAGATATCGCGTATGTGCACCAGCGGGCGCCACGCCGTACCGTCGCTGTTGAGTCGAACTTCCCCGCGCAAGCGCGCGCTGGCGACCAGGTCGTTAACCACGACGTCCGTGCGCAAGTTTGGCGAGTAGCCGAAAGCCGTCGCGTTGCGCAGTGAGACGACACAGAACGCATCGTCGGCCAGCGCCGCGAGCCGTTTTTCAGCAGCAACCTTCGATTCGCCGTACGCGGTCACTGGCCGAGTTGGTGTCGTCTCGTCCACCCAGTCTTCGACAGCGGCGCCGTACACGCTGCACGAGGATGAATTCAGGAAGCGCTTCACACCCGCTTCACGCGCTAGACGAGCCAGGCGGACAGTCGCGTCGACGTTGATCGCGTGAGTCAGCGCCGGGTCGAGCGTCCCGAGCGGATCGTTCGAAAGGTTTGCCAGGTGCACGATGGCGTCGAAGCCGCGCAAGTCGTCGATCGACACGTCGCGCAGGTCGCACACACGTGACGGGATGACGGCAGGGGCTTCCAGCTGACACCCGTCGAACAATCCGCTGTCGAGGCCGGCCACCGTGTGCGAGGCCGCCTGCAGTGCGCGGATCATCGCCGGACCGATGTAGCCAAGGTGCCCGGTAATCAATACATGCATTGCCAGTCCTGCCTACGTCCCCGTCAAGCGTGCCACGATTGGCGCGACCGCCTGGACGTCCGCACTGAGCTTGAGATAACTGAAGCCATAGCGTTCGCGGCGTTCCTGCAGCAGGTCGACGCACTGCTCGACGCTCCCGCACAGGACCGCAGGCGATTCTGCCAGCAGGCGCGGGTCAGCTTCCAGCAAGCCCGCGAAGCTGGACGTAGCGGCGGCGCGCTGGCTGACCGAGTCCGTGACATGACACATATAGACGCTGAATTGCAGCTCGATGTCGTCGAGCCGGTTTGCGCGCTCGGCGGCTGCTCGGACCCAGCTCACCTTGGCGGCGACCCGATCGCCGGCCAGATCAGTGGCGGCCGCGGGCCCGAGTTCGCCCTCCCGCAACGAACCGTGGACGCTCACGATATCCGCCTCCCGAGCAGCGAGCTCGAGCACGCGCCGACTGCCGCCGCCGATCAACAGCGGCGGATGCGGCTGCTGGACGGGTTTGGGCAAGCCGTCGAGGTGCTGGATGCGATAGTGAGCTCCCTCGAAGCTGAACGCGTCCGAGCCGAACAGGCCCTTCAGCACGTGGATTGACTCTTCCAAACGCGCGACGCGCTCACCGGGCGCATCGAATGGAAACCCAGCCGCGGCGTACTCGCTCGCCAGCCATCCCGTGCCGAGGCCGAGCTCGAGCCGACCCTCGGAAAAAACATCAATGGTGGCCGCCGCCTTGTGTAGAAGCACCGGGTGACGGTAATCATTGGCCAGAACCAGCGAGAGCACCCGTAGATGCCGCGTGGCCTCGGCGGCGGCCAGCATGGCAACCGTCGGCTCCATGACCCAACCTCGGGTGAAGTGGTCCGAGATCGATACGCTGCTGAAGCCGAGGTCCTCGATGCGCTGGAGTGCGTCGCGCCAGCGAGCCACCGGCTGATTGAGCGGCGGCACCGGTGCAATGAAACGAAAGGGGCGAGCCATGGGGGGAGCGAGCCGAACGCCGTACGGCGCAGGGCCCGTTCTAACAGAAGGCGCGGGTCATGCGCCAGAGAGGGAAATACGAATCACGTTCAGACTATGCCGGGAATCGGGATGGGAACCACGAACCTGCACCCCCACTCCTTCACGTAGCCCAATTGCTGCATGATCTCGTCGCGCAGGTTCCAGGGCAAGATCAGTATATGGCTCGGCCGCGTCTCGGCAATGGCATCCGGGTGAAGGATCGGGATATGGGTTCCCGGCGTGAACAGGCCCTGTTTGTAGGGGTTCAGATCAACCGTGTACTCGAGCAGGTCCGTGCGTATCCCACAGTAGTTGAGCAGCGTGTTGGCCTTGCCCGGCGCACCGTACCCGACAACGGTGTGTCCGTGCTGTTTCAGGTCGATCAGGCAACGCAGCAACTGGTGCTTCGTCTCATGAACCTGATTACGGAACGCGTCGTAGAAGTCGAGGGTGGTCATGCCGGCCGCCACTTCGCGGGCGCGTAGCTCGAACACGCGACCCGAGGTCGGTCGAGTCGAGTCGGATGCATGCCGCACGAAGAACCGCAGCGAGCCGCCGTGAGTGGGTAGCTCCTCCACGTCGAAGACGACGAGCCCGTGTGAAGCCAACACGCGTTCGAGGCTGAGCAGCGAGAAGTACGAGAAGTGCTCGTGGTAAATCGTGTCGAACTGGTTCCCGGTGATCAGGCGCAGAAGGTGCGGGACCTCGACGCTGAGTGTCCCGCACCTTCCAAGCAGTAGCCGCACGCCTTCGAGGAAGTCGTGCAGGTGCGGCGCCTGCGCCAGCACGTTGTTGGCCACGATCAGGTCCGCACGCTCGCCCGAGGCGACCAGCTCGGTGGCTACCGACTCGCCGAAAAATGCCTCGAGGGTCGGCACACCACGCTGGCGGGCAAGCGCCGCGACGTTGTGCGCGGGATCGATCCCGAGGACCGGAACGTGACGCTCGGCGAAATACTGCAACAGGTAGCCGTCATTGCTGCCGAGCTCGATGACGCGGCTGCCTTCGTCGAGGCCTAGCCGAGCGATCATTGCCTCGACGTAGTCGCGCGCGTGCCTCAGCCAGCTGCTGGAGTAGGAGGAATGGTACGCGTAGTCATCGGAAAAAATGGATTCGGGCGCGACGTATTCCTCGAGCTGCGCCAGAAAGCACTCCTCGCACACGTACGTGCGGAGCGGATAGAACGGCTCCATCGTATTCAGCTGTTCCGCGGTACGGAAGCTCTCACACAGCGGCGACATGCCGAGATCGACGAATACGTGGCGCAACGGCGCGCCGCACCCGCGGCAAGTCGCGGTGTCGCGCTGAGGCAGCCGGCTGGTCACGGGGTGTTCAAGGGTTCCGGTCATGAGCGTCGCGCCGTCGGTGGCTACGCGGCCAGCGGCAGGCGGCCGGCCTTCTCGAGCTCCGCCTGGATCCAGCGGTAGGTCCGCTCCAGGCCCGACTCGAGGCTCACGCTCGGCTCCCAGCCCAGCACCTCGCGCAGCTTCGAATTGTCCGAATTCCGCCCGCGCACACCCTGCGGTTTGGTCAGGTCATGCCGCTTCGAGATCCGCTTGCCAGCGATGTCCGCGACGACGTCGACCAGCTGGTTGATGGTGACCAGTCGGTCCGTGCCCAGGTTGAGTGGCTCCCTGTAGTCACTGCGC
Source organism: Chloroflexota bacterium (assembly GCA_019247515.1). Taxonomy (GTDB): domain Bacteria; phylum Chloroflexota; class UBA6077; order UBA6077; family CF-72; genus CF-72. Next base: position 10,145 of record JAFAOS010000502.1, read on the forward strand.
ATGAGCCGATAAATGCCTTCCACGCAGTCGCCGACGTAGCAGTACGAACGCGTTTGGTGGCCGTCGCCCCACACCTCGATCGTGTCGCCGTCATCCGCCAGGGCGATCTTGCGGCAGATGGCCGCCGGCGATTTTTCTCGGCCGCCGTCGTAGGTGCCCAGCTCGCCGTAGATATTGTGAAAACGCACCACGCGCGTTTCGAGGCCGTAGTCCTCCCAGTAGTGGCGGCACTGGCGTTCCATGAACAGCTTCTCCCAGCCGTAGCCGTCCTCGGCGTCGGCGGGGTACGCGTCTTCCTCTTTGAGTGGCGTCACGTCGGTGCTCTGCTGCAGGTAGCCCGGATAGACGCAGGCCGAAGAGCTGAACAGAAACCGGCTCGCGCGATTGAGACGCGCGGCCTCGATCATGTGCAGGTTGATCAGGGCTGAATCGCGCATGATCTCGGCCTTGTGCGATTCGATGAAGCCGATGCCGCCCATGTTGGCGGCGAGATTGTAAACCTCGTCGATTTCTGAGGTGGCTTGCAGCGTGTTCTCCCAGCGGCGCAGGTCCAGCTCGAGAAACTCGTCGGCGCTGCTCGCCTCGTACTCCGGCTGTTTCAGATCGACGCCGCGCACCCAGTAGCCACGCGCCTTCAGGGATTTGACCAGGTGATGGCCGATAAAGCCACCAGCGCCGGTGACGAGCACGCGCGAGGTGGGTCGCTGACCATTCGTGGAGTGCATCAATTGTTTTCCTTCCGTCTCGGGGGACTCAGAGTGAACGAGCTCATACGCTGAGTGAAATACTGGCGAGCCACCAGGGCGACAAAGATCGGGATATGTTTGGCGTAGCGTCGCCACAGGCGTCGCGGCTCCATCACGAGGCGGAACGACCATTCCAGGCCGCGCGACTGCATCCAGGCCGGCGCCTGTCGCAACGTGCCCGCGTGAAAGTCAAAAGCGGCTCCAACACACACCAGCGGCCGTGCGAGCCGCGGGCGGTGCTGGTAGGCCCAGCGCTCCTGGCGCGGACAGCCCAGCCCAACAAACACCAGCTGGGCATCCGAGGCGATGATGGCCTCGACCTCCTGGGCGTCCTCCTCGGGCGTGAGCGGTCTGAAGGGCGGCGCCGACCAACCCGCGATGCGGAGCCCGGGAATGCTGGCGCGCAGCCGTTCGACCAGCCCGTCGAGCACCTCGGGACGGCTGCCATAGAAGTAGACCGAGACGCCTTCGGCCGCGGCGGTCTCGCATAGTTGGCGCATCAGCGTTGGGCCGTAGACGCGCTCGCTGAGACCGGCGCCGTGGAGCACGTTCAACGCCCAGCGAACCGGTTGGCCATCGGGTGTGACCAGCTCGAAGCTGTTCAGGACGGCGCCAAATTCGGGGTCGATGGCCGCCAGGGTCAGGCCGTGGACCGAAGTCGCGGCGGCCACTAGCGGCACACGCGCGCGGGCGGCCTGGATCAGACTGTTGACCGCGTCGGCGTACGTGGTGCGGCTGACCAGGACTCCAGCCACTGGAAACCGCGCCGCTACGGGGACTGATACAGCCGGGCTAGAAAGCACCGACACCCCGCAGCACGATGCCCAGCGTGCGCACCAGGATGCGCAGGTCGAGACCGATCGACCAGTGCTCGAGGTAGAACAGGTCCAGCTCGGTCGACTGGTGCATCAGGTGGACGCCGTCGCGATTGACCTGCCACCAACCCGTGATGCCAGGCGCCGCCAGGTGACGTGAGTGCTGCCACGGCTCGTACTGCGCCACGATGTGCGGTAACTCAGGACGCGGTCCGACCAGACTCATTGTGCCGCGCAGGACGTTCCAGAACTGGGGCAGCTCGTCCAGACAGCTGCGACGCAGAAAGCGACCGATCGACGTGATACGCGGGTCGTTAGGCGACTTGTGCGTGCGTCGTCGCTCGGGGATGCCCGCCGGCGGGCCGAGGTTCCGCTGGCGCCGGTCGGCGACCATCGTACGAAATTTCAGCATCACGAACGACCGGCCGTATTTGCCGATGCGCTCCTGACGGAACAGGATGGGGCCTGGTGAATCGAGCAGGACCGCGAGGGCAATCAGCGCCAGGAGCGGCGACAGTACCAGCAGCGCCACGCTCGCCAGGACAACATCCATCCCTCGTTTGATGGCGCGTGCGCGCGGATCGGCCTCCAGTCGAACGTTGCCTGTGGCAAGTGACTCGAGGTCCGCTACCGCCGCGCCGAGCCCGTCGCCGAGGATGGGTGCTGGTGACAAGGCGGGCGGAGGTGAGGTGGAAGGGGCTTCGGACAGGATGGGACCACGGAATTGGCGCATGGAATTCCATAACTAGGATGAACGAGCGATGGTCCCACGCCGGGCCATGAGGCGCGTGACTATTTCGCCCTCGACTTGTGCGGGAAGGGAGAGCGTTCTCCAGGGACTGACTTGATACCAGCCTGACCTGCTGCCGGTCAAGCTACAGGCTTAACGCGGAGAGGCGTGTTTTTCGTTACGAAAAGGGCGAGGCTATTTCCCTCTCAGCTGCGAAAGGATCGGCGCCCACCGCCTGCAGTGTGACGGCCGAGGTTGATCGCGCTGAGCCAAACCGTTCGCGGCATGCGGCCTAGCAGAATCCGTCACTTCACACAGTAAATGACCGCGGTGCCCGGCCCCGTCCACGCTGCCGCCTCGAGCGACGTCGTATCCGGTGGTCCGCTGGAACTGAGTTGCGGGGGCGGCCGAGTAGCACAGGATTACGCCACGCGCGTGTGCAAGTCGGCACATCTCTGGCGCGCTTTTCACGGCCGCGGACAACGGCAATGCAACGGAACGGTTAACTGGTTGTCCGTCAGTCGAGGATGCGGAGTTCGGGCACCGCCACTACGAACCGTCCGCCCCAGTCTCGAACGTGCGACATCTGCTGCTGGATCTCGTCGCTCAACGCCCAGGGCAAGATGAGCACGTACTCGGGACGCGCGGCGCCGATCGCCTCCGGCTCCAGCACCGGAATGCGGCTGCCCGGCAGGCAGCGGCCTTGCTTGGCGGGTGAGCGGTCAACCGTGAACGGGATGTCCTCGAAAGTAATGCAAGTGTAATTCAGCAGCGTGGTGCCCCGGCTCGGCGCCCCGTAACCGACGACGGAGGCGCCCTCGGCCCGGACCTGGTCGAGAAACTCGAGCAGGCCGGCCTTGACGCGCTCGGCCATGGCGCCGAGCTCGGCATAGCCGTCAGGTGTCTCGAGGCTCCACTCGCGCTCGGTCGCGCGGACCTGAGCCAGACCGGCGCCGACCGGGCACTCATCGGCGCCGTGCGCGGCGGTTGCTCGCACGGAGCCACCGTGCAGGTCGATCTGCTCGGCATCGACGATTGCCAGCCCGTGTCGAGCAGCGGCCGACTCCAGGGCATGCAGCGACAGATAACAGCGGTGCGCGTGGCAGGCCACGTCGAAGTGGCCGCGGACCAGCGACAGGGCGTGGTGAAATTCGATGGCGACGCGCCCGCCCGGGCGCAGCGCACACGCCAGACCGGCTACGAAGTCATCCAGGTCAACCGCGTGACCCAGCGCGTGATTGACCAGGATCAGGTCGAACTGCCCGCCCGCTGCAACCAGCGCACGCGCGACGTCGCGGCCAAAGAAACCTCGTTGCGTCGGCACGCGCGCGCTCGCGACGATGTCCACGTTCGGCTCGAGGCCGAGGACGTCCATGCCGCGCTCCGCAAAACGCTGCAGCAGGTCTCCGTCACCACTTGCCACGTCCAGCACGCGCGCGTGTGGCTCCAGGTGCGCCATCAACATGTCCGCCCAGTCCTGGACGTGCCCCTGCACGGTGGTCGAAAACGCGCTGCCGTGGCCGTGGACGCCCGTCAGGTCGCCGGCGTCGACATCCGCGGCCGAAAGCTGGGCGAGCCCACAGCGACCGCACACGAAAACGCGCAGCGGCAGCACTCGTTCGCGTTCGGTCAGCTGTTGCGGAGCGAGCAACACGTCGGCCACGGGCTGCTCGCCCAGGTCCAGGACGAGGGCCTGAAGCTCCGCGCGGCACGACCGACACACATTGCCGGCTCCGAGTTCCAGCACCGAATCGCTCATGGGTTTCTTTAGCATAGTCGGCCAGGTGGCGGCAGCAGGACGCCGCTGACCCCGCCCGGGGGTGGCACGTGGGTTGCAATTGGCGTCGACCCGTTACAGACGAAGGTCAGATGCCGTTGAACTATGAGTGAAGATCCCGACGTCTACGTCCCGCGATCAGGTGTATCGGGGCGGACAGGTCGCGTTCAGCAGGTACGCGACAGCGCTGGGGACTGGAGGAGCTATGCGCGGTCGTGATTGTGCTCGTCGGCCTGGGGTCGCTCGCCCTCGGCCAAAGCGAAAATCTGCCCTGTCGAAAGAGGTCGAAGACCTGAGTCGCCATCTCAGCGGCTCGCTGTCGGGTGGTCGGCTCACGCCCAGCGCCCACGCGGCCCTGCTGGCGCTGATCGCCGCGCTGGCCGAGCTGCTGGGCGAGGCGCCGCTGACGTCGTAGCGTTATAGAATATATGTTCCAGGTGACCAGGTCGCGCGTACACTCGCCACGCACATGCTCACTCTCGACTTCTCGGCCGCGGGCCCACCCTTTGCGCGACTGCTCGCCATCGGCGCTCACTCCGACGACATCGAGATCGGCTGCGGCGGGACGCTCCTTCGTCTGGTCGACGCCTTCCCGACCCTGGAGGTGTACTGGCTGGTCCTGAGCGCGCACGGCGTGCGGCTCGAGGAGGCGCGCGCCAGCGCCGCGGCGATGCTCCAGGCCGTGAGCCACCAGGTCGCCGTCCACTCGTTCACCGACGGCTTTCTGCCGTACGAAGGCGCCGCGGTCAAGCGCCGCTTCGAGGCATTGAAGGCGGAGTTTCAGCCGGACCTGATCCTGACCCACTACGGCCGTGACGCGCATCAGGATCACCGCCTGATCTCGGAGCTGACCTGGAATACGTTTCGCGACCATCTGATTCTGGAATTCGAAATTCCCAAATACGATGGCGACCTGGGTACGCCGAATCTGTTCGTGCGCCTGGACGAGCGCCACGCGCGGGCCAAAGTCGCGCACCTCGCCGAACATTTCAGATCACAGGCTGGCCGCCGCTGGTTTAGCCCCGACGTGTTCCTCGGCTTGATGCGACTACGTGGCATGGAGTGCAACGCCGCGAGCAGCTACGCCGAAGCGTTCTACTGTCGCAAGGCGGTGCTGTAGTGGCTCAGGGCTTGAGCCCGACTCCCGCGAAGGCTTGTGCCCGCTCGGGTTCGTTCACGAACAGGTCGTCCGCTGAATCGGGGCGCCAGGATGGAGTCGGCACAACCCCTGGTTCGACCAGCTCGAAGCCTTCGAAGAACTGCAGCACCTGTTCGCGCGAACGCAGCGTGACCTGCGACGCTGGCGACGCCCGGTTGAACTCGTTCGCCGTCCGAGCGGATCGCTCGGGACCGAACCTGTCTGTTGCATGGCTGATCACCAGGTAACTGCCGCTGGCGATGCTGTCGCGGAAGTGCCTGACGATCCGCAACGCTGCATCATCGTCGGAAACCAGGTGCAGAAAGGCGACCAGCAAGACCGCGACCGGTTGTCTGAGATCGAGCATCTGGCTCAGGTACGGATGCCGAAGCACCTGATCGGGCTGCGTCGCGTCGGCTTGAATCGCCACCGCATGCGCGTTGCCTGTCAGGATGTCCTGGCTGAGTGCGGTGGCGATGGGATCGATGTCGATATACGCGACGCGGCTGGCGGCGTCCATGGCGCGGGCAACCTCGTGCACGCTGCCAACCGTTGGAATGCCGGCGCCCAGATCGAGGAACTGGCGTACGCCAGCGCTGGCCACGAACAATACCGCGCGCCGCAGAAAGGCCCGATTGGCGCGCAGGATGAGGGCAAAGTCGGGCTCGACGGTAAGGATGCGTTCGGCGGCGGTGCGATCGATGGCGAAGTTGTGAAAGCCGCCCAGGAAATAGTCGTACATCCGGGCGTTGCTGGGTCGCTCCTCGGGGTTCGGCGCGGGTTGGGCTGACCTCATGCGGCGCCGACCGCACCCGACCGCGCGGGGCGGGCCAGGCGCCGCCTCGCCGCTACCCGAGCAAATGACATAGCTGGACCGTACCAGGCTGGCCTCGAGGCCAGCACGTCAAGCGATGCGGGTCCTTATAGGCGCCTTGTGCCGTGAGCGCGCGGCCCAGCCCGGGGGTCAAGCCCACGGCTGAGGTCTGGACGTGAGCAGGCGCCGCATCACGGCCTGCAGATCGGTGCGCGGGAAGCGGATCGAGACGGAGAAGTCAATGTCGTTGGGACCGACGCGTCGTTCGTGCACCTCGTCGCCGACAAGTGTCTGCTCGATGCCGAGATTCATCGGGTGAATCGCGTAACGCCACTCGCCGCCTGGAGTGTCGAACTCGAGCATCGCCCGGCGGTACAGCGAACGCCAGCCGCTGGCGCGGCCGACCACGCGATTGAGAAATCCGCTGGCGTCGACCGGCGAGGCGAATTCGATCCACACATAGTGGTCTTCGGTGTTGTCCTGGCACGAATTCAGCGTGTCGATGCCGCGGGCCCAGAGAGCCTCGATGAGCGGCGCGATCTCGACGTCGATGGGCACGCCGTCCACGAGGACCGTGGCGTGATCGAAGGGCATATGTGCGCAAGCTACGGTAACAGCCGGTGCCGGCTGGGACCCGCGATCAGACCTGGCCGGCGCGCAGTCTGGCGGTGGCCGCGTCGTCGATCGACAGGTGGCGTGGCAGGGTGATCTGCTCGTCCTCCCGCTGGGTGGTGTGGATCACCACGCCGTAGTCGCGCCTGGCGGCATCCAGCGAGACATAGCCGTTCAGGACGTCGTCCAGCACCGCCGACGGGTCACGCTCGAAGGGGTGGCCGTAGCCGCCACCGCCCGGCAGCGCCGTCTCGACCCGCGAGCCCGGCGGATGAAACAACAGCTCCTTGGGATTGAGGTCGTTCCCGTCGCCCGCGCGCTCGGCGCCCAGGCTGTACAGGCCCGGCGCGCCTGCCTCGCCGCCGAGCATGCCCTGCGCGGCGAACTTCAAGCGGTCGTACATCCCGGACATCGACCAGGTCTGTCCGCTGCGGTCGACAAAGGTCGTGAACTGGCCGCAGCCGCCGCGAAACTTGCCCGGGCCTGCCGAGTCGGGTCGCACCGCGCGGCGTTCGACCACCAGACCCGTCAGGCTCTCCATCACCTCGGCCGGCACGCCGGCGACGCCGCTCGGAAAACCAACGTTGTTGAGACCGTCTTTGGTCGGCCGGGCGCCAGTGCCGCCGCACTGGAACAGCATGAACGTGTACGGGTCGCGCGACGGCTGGGGGCGCTTGCCGCGGAACATGGTGATCCGGATCGACGCCGCGCCGTCGGCCATGATGCGTTCGGGCATGGCCTTGGCGAGCGCGCCGAAGATCAAACCTGGCAGGAAGTGGCCGATGAGGTGCCGCGCGGCGACCGGCGCGGGGTGTTGCGCGTTCAGGATGCAGCCCTCGGGCGCCGTGACGTGCACGGGCCGGAAGCTGCCCTCGTTGTGGGGCACTTCGGGCGAGATAGCGCACTTGACGGCGAAACTCGTGTACGCGTGGGTGTAGTTCATCACCACGTTGATGCCGTAGCGGCTCTGTGGTGAGCTGCCGGTATGGTCGACGGTGAGCTCGTCGCCCTCGACGCTGACCGTCGCCTTGAGTAGCACGGGCTCTTCGAAGCCATCGGAGTACATCTCGTGCTCGTAGACGCCGTCGGGTAGTCGAGTAATCGCCGCGCGCAGCGCGCGCTCCGAGCGATCGATGATCGCCGCCGACAGGGGATCGATGCTGTCCAGCTTGAACTCGCGCATGAATTCGAGCAGCTGGTTGCCGCCGACGTCGTTGCAGCTGGCCATGGCGTACAGGTCGCCTTCGACTTCGCGCGGCGTGCGCACGTTGGCCATCAGCAGCTTGAACAGCTCCGCGTTCCGCTCGCCCGCGCGGAACAGCTTGCTAATAGGAATGAGAAAGCCTTCTTCATAGACCTCGCGCGCTTCAGCCGACAGGATGCGGCCGCCGATGTCCAGCATGTGGCACGTGTTGGCGAAATAGGCCACGACCCGGCTATCGAGAAAGATCGGGGTGACCAGCGTGATGTCGTTGATCTGACCGGCCGTCATCCACGGATCGTTGGTGATGAGTACGTCGCCGGGCTCGAGGGTCGAGGCCGGGTAGGCCGCCTGGAAGTGGCGCATGCAGGTCGCCATGGCGTTGATGTGGCCGGGCGTGCCCGTTTCGGACTGGGCGACCATGTTCCCGCGCGTGTCGAAGACACCGCAGGCCAGGTCCTGCGATTCGCGGACGACAGTCGAAAACGCGGTGCGCATCAGCGCGGCCTGCTGCTCGTTGGTGACCGACAACAGTCGGCTCCACAGCACTTCGAGGGCGATGGGATCGATGCTCATAACAGTCTCAAAGCTCGACGCTCAGGTTACGCGTGGCGTCGATTTCGACGTGGGCGCCAGGCCCGACGACCGTGGTCGACTCCCGCTCTTCGATGATGGCCGGTCCGTCAAGCGCGCTGCCAGGCGCGAGCACGTACCGATCATAGACCGGCACGGGGCGGTGTTCCTCCCACTCGGGGAAGTACACGAGGCGCTCTCCCTTGCGCGCATCGATCGCCGCGCTCGTCGGCGGCGTGTTCAGCTTGACAGAAGGCCGCGGACCCGAGGCGATGAGCCGCCAGCTCACGGCTTCGAGCGGCACGTCGGGGCCCGTCCGTCCAAACAGCCCGCGGTACACGCTTTCGAACGTCTCGCGAATGCCCTCGAGACTCTCGGGCCCAAGGCGACCGACGGGCAGGTCGATTCGAATCTCGTGGCCCTGGCCGGCGTAGCGCACGTCGGCCTGGCGCGTGTACTGGCGTTCGACCGGATCGACTTCGGAACGGGCCAGGATAGCTTCACCCTGGGCGGTCATGTCGTCGAGGATGGCGTTGACGTGCTGCCAGTCGACCGCGTCCAGTTGCGCGACGAAGCTGCGCACGAAGTCGAACGCCAGTGGCGCGGTGAGGAATCCGAATGCCGAGGTGACGCCGGCCCCGAAAGGCACGATGAGTCGGGGCGAGTGCAGCACGCGCGCGACGCCAAAGCCGTGACCCGGCCCGGCGCCGCCAAAGGCAAACAGTGGCAAGCTGCGCGGGTCTTTGCCGCGCTCGATGGCGTGGACCCGGGCGGCGCTGGCCATGCCCTCGTTGACCAGCTGATGGATGCCCCACGCCGCGCGCACGGCGCTCATGCCCAGCGGTTCGGCGACGCGTGTGTGGATCGCGCGCTCGGCGGCGTCGCCGTCCAGGCGCAGTCGACCGCCGAGGAAGAAGTTGGGGTCGAGATACCCCAGCAGCAGGTCGGCATCGGTCACGGTTGGCTCGGCGCCACCCCGTCCGTAGCACACCGGCCCTGGATCGGCGCCTGCGCTGTCGGGCCCGACCTTGAGCAATCCCAGGCTGTCGACGCGGGCGATCGAACCGCCGCCGGCGCCAATTTCGATCAGCTCGACGACCGGGGTTTTCACCGGCAGCCCACTGCCTGCCTTGAAGCGGTACTTGCGATCGACTTCGAACTCGGTCGAAGTGAGCGGCTTGCCATCTTCGATCACGCACAGCTTGGCGGTCGTGCCGCCCATGTCGAAAGCCATCAGGTTCTTTTCGCTGGCGAGCTCGCCGAAGTAGGCGGCGGCCAGAGCGCCACCGGCTGGACCGGATTCCAGCAGACGCAGCGGGAAACGGATCGCCGTCTCGACCGTCGAAATCCCGCCCGAGGACAGCATCAGCAGCAGCTCGCCCTGGAGTCCGAGGTCGCGCAGACGCCGAACCAGCTCGGCCAGGTAGTCCTCGACCAGCGCCTGGACGTACACGTTGACGACGGTGGTCGACGTGCGCTCGTACTCGCGGATCTCGGGCACCACGTCGGACGAGAGCGAAACACGCATATCCGGCGCGATCTCGCGAATGATGTCGCCGATCAGGCGCTCATGCGCGGGGTTCGCGTAGCTGTGAATCAGGCACACGGCGATTGCCTGGATGCCCTTGTCGCGCAGCTCGGCCACCAGCTGTGCGACGGCATTCGCGTCCGGTGCTCTGGCGAGGCTCCCGTCGGCGTAGATGCGCTCATCGACCTCCAGCCGCAGATAGCGCGGCACCAGCGGGGTCGGCATCTCGAGAAAGAGGTCGT
>JAFAOS010000519.1 GCA_019247515.1 Chloroflexota bacterium
GTCGGACCCGAGCGCGGTCGCCAACGGCAGCGACCCCGTGCTGACGCGCGCCGTATCGATCCTGCAAGACGAGATCGCCGCCAACAGCGGGGCATAAGCCAGAGTCTTTTTTCCCCATAGGGGACCCATGGGGAATCACCTCGACCCTCCCGTAGGATTCGGCCTGCCCCGCCAGGGCGATGAACCCGTCTCCCTATGGGGTCCCCTCTGGGGAGTCACCTCGACCCTCCCGTAGGATTCGGCCTGGCCCGCCGGGTCGATGAACCCGTCTCCCTGTGGGGTCCCCTCTGGGGGATAGCGTTGACCCTCCCCTACCATTCAGCCTGTGACCGAACGCGCCAACCCGGACGAGCTCACGCTGGCTCAGGTGATGCTGCCCGAAGACGCCAATCCGCGCGGCAACGTCCACGGTGGCACGCTGATGAAGCTGGCGGATACGGCCGGCGGCGTGTGCGCGACTCGCCATACGCGCAGGCGCGTGGTCACCGTCGTCATGGACTCGATGACCTTCGAACAGCCCGTGTACGTCGGCGACCTGGTCATCGTCCACGCGCAGGTCACCTGGACGGGACGGACCAGTATCGAAACCGAAGTCCGCATCGAGGTCGAGCACGTGCTGAGCGGCGAGATGCGCCACATTTCGACCGCCTACTTCGTCTACGTGGCCACCGATGAACATGGCCGCCCGACGCCGGTCCACCCCTTCGAGGCGATTACGCCCGAGCAGCGTCAGCGTTGGCAAGCTGCCGAGGAGCGCCGCGCGGCGCGCATGCGCCAGCGGCTCGTCGGCGCGAGCGCGTAGGACTCAGCGCCGCCGCCAGTGTCCGCCGCCACGTCCAATCGTCTGTCCCCCGGCGCGCTGCGACTGCTGGATGCCTACGCGGATGGCGTCCTCGCCTGTCCGCCCGGCCTCGCGCGCCGCGGCGGGGTCCACCTGCTGTCCGAATCGCGCCGCGGATTGCCAGCCTGGCACGGCTTCACCATGCCGATCGTCGGCCTCAGCTTCGCGCCCGGCGCGGTCGTCGCCTGCCGCCCCGACCTGATGAATCGGCTGCGGGCCGAGCTCGGTTCGGACGTCCACAAGAGCTCGCTGGATGGCCCAGCCTTCCGCCGCCTGTGGCGCGCCATCGCCCGCTGCGCGCCGAATGCCTTCACGCTGGCGGGTGATTTCCGAGCCGCCTCGGCGAGCACGTTCGTTCCCACGCCCACGATCGAGCGTGCCGAGCTGCTGGAGGACGACGACACGGCCGCGCTGCACCTCCGCACCCGATTCGACGGTGCGATCTTCGGCGTCCGCGGCCCACATGCCCGCCTGATCTCCTGGTGCGCGATCAAGGTCAAGTCGGACCAGGTCTGGGAGCTGGCCGTCGCCACCGAGGCCGACTACCGTGGACGTGGCTACGCGCGGGACGTGGTCGCCGCCGCCGCCCGCTACTCGCTGGATCGGGGGCGCCTGCCAATCTACATACACGACCGCGACAACAGCGCCTCGGCATTCGTAGCTCGCGCCACGGGCTTCCAGCTGTACTGCGAGATCGTGCTGTGCGAGTACTGAACGGCGCTCCACACGGCACGATGTACGCTGGAGCCGCCGATGCGCTTTGACACCCTGGCCGTCCACGCGGGTGCGCCGTCGTTCACGATCGACGGAGCGCATCCCACCGCGCCGCCGCTCGTGCCCGCGTCGAGCTACTGGTATGACTCTGCCGACGAGCTGGACCGCGTGCTGGGCGATCAGCAGCCCGGCTATTCGTACGCGCGCTACGCCAGCCCCACGGTCGTGGCCTTCGAGGAGGCGGTCGCGGCGCTGGAGGGGGCAGCGGCGAGCGTCGCGTTCGCGTCAGGCATGGCCGCGATCCACGCCGCGGTGCGCCAGTTCGCCCCGTCGGCTGGCGGCACGGTCTTCGTCTCGAACGACTGCTACGGGGGCACATTTACGCTGCTCGGCTCGACGCTCAACCGAGAAGGCCTGACGGTTCGCTTCACCGACGTCTACGACGTGGGCGCTCTGGAGGCGCGGCTGCGGCAGGAACGGCCATCCGCGCTGCTCGTCGAGGTGGTGTCCAACCCACTCGAGCGCGTCGCGGACCTCGTGGCGATTGCCAGACTGTGCACGACGTATGGCGTCGCGCTGATCGTCGATTCGACGTTCACCACGCCGTACCTGATCAAACCGCTGAGCCTCGGCGCCGCCTGCGTCGTCCACAGCGCGACCAAGTACCTCGGCGGCCACGGCGACGTGACGGGCGGCGTGGTGGCGTGCGCGTCGGCCGAACAGGCCGCCTCGATGCGCAACTGGCGCAAATACACCGGCTCGGTGCTGGGCGTGCTCGAAGCCTACTTGTGCGTGCGCGGCATCCGCACCCTGCCGCTGCGGGTGGCGCGCCAGTGCGCGAATGCCGCGGCGGTCGCTCGTGCGCTGGCGGCCGATCAGCGCGTCGAGCGGGTGTATTACCCCGGCCTCGCCGAAAATCGCGATCACCCGACCGCCTGTCGACTGTTCCCCGAAGGGCTGTTCGGTGCGGTCCTGGCCTTCGGCATCCGCGACGCCGACAGGTCAGCCGTCATGCGCTTCCTCGAGCGTCTGGAGCTGGTCCGCGCCGCGCCGACTCTGGGCGACTGCTTCAGCCTGGTGCTCTACCCGGTCATCGCTTCGCACCGCGGGCTGACCCAGGACGAGCGCCGCGAGCGCGGCATCCACGACAACGTGGTGCGCTTTTCGGCGGGGCTGGAAGACCCGGCCGATCTGATCGCGGACTTCGATCACGCCCTGTCAGGGCTGGTCGTCTGAGCCGCTATCCGTAGTCGCGTCGTCGTCCGCGGCGGGGGCTGACGGAGGCGCCACTTGGCCACCACCGTTGCCGACGACGATCGTGCCGACCATCCATGGGTGCAGCGAGCACGTGTACTGCCAGGTGCCGTCCTGGTCGAAAAACCAGGAGAAACCTTCGCTCGGATCGAGGTTGCCCGAGTCGAAGCTGCCGTCGTCCGCCGTGACCGTGTGGGCGTCCTGGCCGTCGTTGGACCACGTCACCCACGTCCCCTTCGCGATCTTGCGGGTCTCTGGCGCGTAGCCCCACTTCGGCTGAGCCCGCGGCTCGTCGACGATGGTGATCGCCACCGAGGGGCCAAGGACCTGGGCGTTACCGGACATCAGGGTTGTGAGCGCCAGCCCCAGGCCCGTGACGACGCCCCACCCCCGTCTCATGCCCGCAGGACGTCGATGGGCGGAAAGTTGCCCATCAGGACAGGGGCCGGATCGGTGCCGACCACGTCCTTGAGCATGCCCGCGTATACCGAGCGGAAATCCGCGTCGAACTTCAGGTCGCCATTGCTGTCCAGGTCTTCCAGCGACGGGTATGTCCCGTACAGGCCGCCCTGGACCTTGTTGCCGATGATGAACATGGGCTCCGCCGTGCCGTGGTCCGTTCCGTTGGAGCCATTCTGCTTCACCCGTCGACCGAATTCGGAGAAGGTCATGATCACGACGTTGTCCTGCTTACCGATATTGGCCAGGTCCTGCATGAACGCGTCGACAGAATCGCCGAGCTGACCCAGAATCCTGTCCTGGGTCGGCTTCTGGTTGGCATGGGTGTCGAAGCCGCCCAGGCTGACCGAAAACAGGCGCGTGCCCAGCTTGCCGGCGATCACCTGCGCGACGAGCTTGAGCTGCGCGGCGAGTCCGTTGTTCGGATACTGGACGGCGGTCGTGTAGCTGGCGGCGACCTTCTGGAGCTCATCGGAGCCTTGCAGCGCCGCCAGCGTGCCGCGTCGAATCAGCGACTCGTGGTCCGACCAGTTGCCTGCCTGACTGTAGATATTTTGCAGGGTCTGCAGCTGGTAGGCGCGGTCGTTCTTGTACCGGGTGTCGGTGAGGAAGGAAAACGCCCCGATGCTGGCGACCGCGGGCACCAGGGTCGAGTCCGTCCAGAACAGGGTGTTGAGCTGATCGCCGACGCTGATGGCGGGCAACGCGTTGTCCTGTGCGCACTGGCAGGCCGACACATAGCGACCCAACCAGCCGGACCGCTCGAACGTGTCCGGACTGGCGGAGTGCCAGATATCCATGCTGCGGAAATGGGAACGGTTGGGGTTCGGATAGCCGACGCCCTGGACGATGGCGACCTTGCCCTGGTCGTACAGCGCCTTGAGCTTGGCCAGGTTCGGATTGAGGCCAACCGAGTCCGTCAGGTGCAGCACATCGCCGCTCGCCACGCCGAGGGAGGGTCGCAGCTGGTTGTAGCTCGGGTCGGCAAATGGGATAAGCGTGTTGATGCCGTCGTTGCCGCCCGAGAGCTGCAGCACGACCAGGATCAGGTTGCTTTTTGACGGGTCGACACTGGTGGCGGCCGTCCGCGTGTCCAGCGCCATGGCGGTGCGCGTAATGAAGGCGGGCGCGAGGAAGCCAGAGGTCACCAGCAGGGCGCCTCGACTGAGCAGCGAGCGTCGGGAAAGTGCCATGGGTCTGCCTCTCTAGCCCAGCTGGTACGCGGGCGTGGCCAGTGCCAGATGCACCAGGCCGCGCGCCTTGAGATCGATCGCGCCGCTGTCGTTCAGGGCCAGCGGCATCGGGGTGTTGACGTAGTCGACCAGCGCCTGGCGGGCTTCTGGCGTCACGTCGCCGTCCACGAACAGGCTCAGGTAATAGTCGACCAGCGCATCGGGCGAGGTGATGCCCTGCGCCTGGATCTGGCCGGGGACGTCGACGAAGTACGGTTTGGTCGAGTCGCGCCCCATGGCCAGCCGATCGGCCCAGTTGAAACGCTCGAAGAGCGTGCTCGAATTGATCCAGGCCGATCCGCCCTGCCAGCCGCTGACGTCCGGTGGATTGAGCAGGTCCTGTCCCATCCTGCGCAGCACGGCCGTGACGTCGGGTCCAACGTTCTGGACGTTCAGCGACTTGAGCGAGCCGATCACGAAGTCGACGGGCTGCTTGACGACTCCGTGAAAGGCCTGGTCCGACAGGAACTCCGGACCGGTGAACATGTCTTTGAGGACAGCGCGGATGTCGAAGTTGGAGGTCGTGAACGTGTTGGACAGACGGTCGATCACCGACGAGTCCGGGTTTTCGTAGACGAACCAGGAAAAGAGTTTGGTGGTGATGTACCGCGCGGTGGCGGGGTTCCGAACGAGAATGCCGAGAATGTCGTCGGCGTCGAAATTGCCAGTTTGACCCTCGAACGTCTTGCTGCCGTCGTCGTGCTGGTTCTTGTTGAACACGTAGCTGAGCGAGCGGTCGAGCGAGTGCCCGGTGAAGGCGCGGGCCGCTTCGTGGACGTCCTGCTCGGTGTAGTTGCCGATGCCGATCGTGAACAGCTCCTGGACTTCGCGCGCATAGTTCTCGTTGGGCGAGCCCTTGCGGTTCAGTCGGTTGTCGAGCCAGATCAGCATGGCCGGATCGCGCGTGACCCTCTGCAGCAGCGATTCGAAATTCCCGAGCGCGTTGTCGCGGAACAGCTGGATCTGCTGCAGCATCAGCACGGAGTTGGCAACCTTGCTGTTGGCCGTGGCGAAGTGGTTGTGCCAGAAGAGAGTCATCTTCTCCTGGAGCGGCCGCTGGGTGTACAGCATGCGGTTGACCCACCAGTACTTGGCGGCTTCGATCTGTTTGCGGTCGCCGAGGTTGGCGGTCAGAGGCGCCAGGATCTGGTCGGTGGCC
The DNA here is from genome assembly GCA_019247515.1 of Chloroflexota bacterium. GTDB lineage: Bacteria > Chloroflexota > UBA6077 > UBA6077 > CF-72 > CF-72. Next base: position 5,660 of record JAFAOS010000519.1, read on the forward strand.
GAGTCGTCGACCTGCTCGGGATACAGGAGTCGATCGACCGCGCCGGCGAAGCCGAGCGGCGTGTACTGGTCCAGCTCGGCTTGTGTCGCGCCGAAGCCGGCGCGCCGCAGCAGGTGCGCAATCTGGGAGCGGGGGTTGTCGAGAGCCATGCAAGTGTCCTGTCCCATTCATACGCCGCGCGGCCGTGGCGCGTTACACGCTGACTACCCGCGCCCGACGACTTCGCGCTACAGTTCGGACCGAATGTTCTCGCCCCGCTTGCTTTCGGGAGGTCGCTAAAGAGTTATGGGCATCCTGGACCGCGTTTCCACGCTCCTCCGGGCCAATATCAACGACATGATCGATCGCGCTGAGGACCCTGAGAAGGTCGTCAAGCAGTTGATCGCCGACATGAACAACCAGTTGATCCAGGTCAAGACGCAGGTCGCCGCCTCGATCGCCGACGAAAAACAGCTCTACCAGCGCTACCAGGACAACGCCCAGAAGGCCGCCGACTGGCAGCAGCGCGCGGAGATGGCCGTCGAAAAAGGCCAGGACGACATGGCCCGTGAAGCGCTGTCCCGCCGTAACGCCTTCCAGCAAAGCGCCGACGGCTTCAAGGAGCAATACGACCAGCAGGCCGCGCAGGTCGAGACGCTGAAGACGGCGCTCCACGAGCTCGAAGCCAAGATTCAGGACGCGCAGACCAAGGAGCAGCTGCTGATTGCACGTTCGCGGCGGGCCAAGGCCGAGACGCAGATCCGCTCGACGCTCTCGGGCATGGATCAGAGCAGCGCGCTCGCCAGCTTCCAGCGCATCGAGGAGAAGGTCAACCAGCAGGAGGCGCGCGCCGCGGCGATGGCCGAGCTCGACACCGACACCATGGAACACCGCTTCCAGCTGATGGAGCAGGAGTCGGAAGTCGACAAGCAGCTGGCGGATCTGAAAGCCAAGAAGGGCCTCGCCGCGCCCGAGGAGCCGGCCGAAAAAGCGCTGGGCTCAGGCGAGCCCACGGCCATCTAGCCTGCCCTCCCCCTGTCGAGAGTGCCCCCTCTCCCTCTGAGAGTGCCCCCTCTCCCTCTGGGAGAGGGCAGGGGTGAGGGCGATCTCTAGAGGCGCACGAACTCCGGGAGCGGCTCGCCGATCAGTGGCGTGGCGTACTCCACGAAGCTCTGGCTGAGCCCCTTGCCGTCCGTGTTGACGAACTCGTCCGGCAGCCTGCGCTGTTCGTTGGCGACCGTCGCCAGCGGTGCGGTGCCCGTGCGGACACGGTACGTCGGGCCGCTGTCGCGTTCGAGTGCGACCATCACCTCACTGGTCCCGGCGGCCGCCAGCCTGACGGCCTGACGTCCAACCAGCTCCGCTTCGGCGCGGTCGGTCGACGACACGTACGCGGTGGCCATGCGCTGGATGGTGCCCGGCTTGTCGAAGCGCACGCGCACCCCCAGCTTGGATTGCAAGCGCTGGGCGAGCCACTGCGCGGGGCTTTCGAAGTAGGCGTGGCCGAACGCATCGACCCAGCGCGGCTCGCCGACCGCGCCGATAACCCGACCGTCCGGTGTTGGCTGGTTCTCGCACAGGACGATGACGCACCAGCCTTCGGAGCGGTACACGCGCTGGACATCCGCGACGATGTCTTCGATCGAGCGAGGGCGCTCGGGCACGTACACGAGGTGCGGCGCGTCGGCGTCGTGCTTTCGGGCCAACCAGGCCGCGCCGGGCAACCAGCCGGCGTTGCGTCCCATGACCTCGATCAAACGGATGGGGTCGGTGGCGCGCATCGCCCGCGTGTCCTCGGCGGTCTCGCGGGTGACCTGGGCCACAAAGCGAGCGGCGCTACCGTAGCCCGGAGAATGGTCGGTCCCGGCCAGGTCGTTGTCGATGGTCTTCGGCACGCCGATGACGTTGACGCCGCGGGTCGCCGCCGCGACCTGCAGCGAAGTGTCGGCAGAGTCGTTGCCGCCGATGTAGACGAACGCCTCCACGTCCTCGCTGCCAAAGGTTTCCGCGATGCGCTCCGCGTCCCCGGGCTGCAGCTTGTAGCGGCACGAGCCCAGGGCCGACGAGGGCGTGCGCTTCAGGCGTTGCAGTCTTGGCTCGTCCAGAGCACCGAGGTCAATGAGCTCGTGCCGCAGCGCGCCCAGAATCCCGAAGCGCATGCCCAGCACACGCGCGTAGCCGGCCGCGCGTGCCTCCGCGATTACGCCGGCCAGGCTGGCGTTGATGACCGCCGTCGGCCCACCCGACTGGCCGACGACGAGAGTCCCCGCTATGGGAGGGTCTTCACCTGACGAACGCCACCTGCCGCTCGTGCGTGTCCGCGCCGCGCCGCTCCCTGAGCGCGGCGACCGTGGCGCGCATGAACGCCGGCAGGTCGGCCGGCGAGCGCGACGTGATCAGCGTCCCGTCGCGCACCACCTCGCGGTCAACCCAGTTGGCGCCGGCGTTGACCATGTCGTCTTTGATGCTGCGATAGCTCGTCGCGGTGCGGCCGCGGACGATGTTGGCCGACGCCAGCATCCAGCCCGCGTGGCAGATGGCGGCCACGATCTTGCCCTGCTCGTGAGCTTCACGCACGAGCTTGACCATGCTCGGATGTCGGCGCATGTGGTCGGGGCTGTAGCCGCCGGGGATGATGACCGCGTCGAACTGCGAGGCGGTCACCGTGTCGGCCTCGGCGTCCACGGTCACCGGATAGCCGTGCTTGCTCTGGTAGGTGTCGGCGCTGCCCGAGCCGACGACGAACACGTCGGCGCCCGCCTCGCGAAGCCGGTAGTACGGGTACCACAGCTCGAGGTCCTCGTAGAGGGTCTCCGCCAGAATTGCGACGCGCACCCCCGCAAGCTCACCCCCGGTGCCGTTCGTGCCTTTCTCGACCGCGCGCGCGTCTTTAGCCATTGTCAGTCACTCCAGAACGTTTGGCGCTCTCGATTCCATCCTAACACTCGATTTCAGGCCGTCGAGGACGCCGCGCAGCAGCTCCGCCACCGCGCTCGCCGTGGGGACGCAAGCGTCGGCGAGCTGCCGCACGGTGTGCGGGGTCTCGGGTCCGACGACGGCAATGCTGAGCGTCCGGGCCTGGCCAGCCTGTCTGAGCTCGCTGAGGGCGCGGAAAGCGTGCGCGTCGGTGAGGTCGTCGCCGAAAAAGACGATGCCTTCCAGGTGGCGCTCGCGGACCAGCCAGGTGACGGCGGTCCCCTTGGTCACCGCCAGCGGCGGCAGCAAGTTGAACACGCGGCGGCCCTCTTCGACGCGGAAGCCAGCGCTCACGGCCCAGCGTGTCAGCAATTCGAGCAGCACGCGCCGGGTCTGATCTGGATCGGGCGCCAGGCGGTAGTGAAGGCTGGCGGTCGCGCCTTTGTTCTCGACGATGACGCCCTCCCTGAGGTCCGTGGGCAGGTGTGTAGCCACCTGGCCCAGGGCAGCCGCCAGGCGTGGCACCCAGGGCCGCGCCTCCGGCAGGGTCTCGGCGCGGCCGTCGCGCAACATCTCGAGCCCGTGATTGCCGATATAGGTGAGTCCGTCGACGCCGACCATCTGGCGCGCGTCGGCGACCGAGCGCCCGGTCACCACCCCGACCACGTTCAAATACTGGCTGAGCCCGATCAGCGCCGCGCGCGCCCGGGGCAACACCATGGCCTCCTCAGGTCGGGCGACGATGGGGCTGATGGTGCCGTCCACGTCGGTAACAAGCCCCGCGGCCCCCGCGCCGAGTACCGCCAGCACGCGCCCGACGAGGTGCGCGCCGCCCGAGTCCGCGTTGTCGCCGCCAGATGCGCTTTCGTACACTTGTGCCCTGACCCGGCACCTTACACACCCGGGCCAACCGCTTCCACTCCGCGATAGCTCAACGGTAGAGCGGCCGGCTGTTAACCGGTAGGTTCCAGGTTCGAATCCTGGTCGCGGAGCTCCTGATCTCGAAATCGACCCGTTTCAGACCTACCGGCTGCCGTCCGAGACGCGGTAGAACCATCAGGTTTTGGGCGGGTAGAACCATCAGGCCAAAAGTAGCCGGCTGCTCTACCTGAACCGGTTGGTCTAGCCGGCAAGGCTGTGCTTGTCATCAGCTCGGGCCGCGGCGGCCTTGCGTGCCTCGCCCGCGTAGTGGCGTGCCATCTTGTCTGAGGTGTGACCCAG
>JAFAOS010000219.1 GCA_019247515.1 Chloroflexota bacterium
TCGGGACTGAAGACCGGCACCACTCGGCGCACCCAGTATGTGCAGCGCCGCTGCAGGAGCGCCGCACTCAGGCGATCGGCAGCCGCTTGCAGCGCGGCCACGTCGCTGACGGCCAGGAAGGCGTTGTCGGCTTTGCGGAATCGCACGCCGTCGCGGGTGAGTTCCTGGGCGACGAACGAGTGGCCGTTCAAGTAGCACGTGACATTGAACGGAAAGTAGCTGGCGACCCGCACGCTCATCGGTCCCATGACCGGGTCCAGCACGTACCAGTAGTAGTGCAGGAACTGTTTGCGACACGCCTTGATGAAGCGATAGTTGGCATCCCCGCTGGGGACCTTCCAACGCGGGACGTAGGAGACGAAGGTCCGGCCCTGCTCCATGCTGGTCAGCACGCACGCCACGCCCTCGCCGCCCTTGAGTCGTCGATAGTAGGGCTCGACCAGCTCCTCTTTCCGAACGCCACGTGGTGCGGCGAGGACCGGGATGTCGTGTTCCTCAGTGACCCGCCGCACCCAGGCCTTGTACGTCTTGGTGCGCTGCTCGAGCACGGCTGGCTCAACGGCGTCGACGCCGACGATGTCCTGGAAGAAGTAGATGAGGTTCTCGGGGCGTTGCAACCGCTCGATATAGCCGCTCAGGACGATGCGGTCCCAGCAGGTGTAGACGAACTGGACAACCGGGCCCAGGACTGCCGACAATCGATCCACGCGAAGACCCTCCTGAGATGGGGTGAGTGCTCAGACACACCCATTCTCCTCTTGGGAGGGCTTCCGCGCACTACCACGTGGCGGCGCGCAGCGCCCATCATGCGGGGGGTCGCCGCGGGAGTGAGCGCGCAGCGAAGCAGAGCAGCGAACGGCGGCGGGGGGCCCGCAGGGCTCCCCCGACCCAGTAGTGACTACCAGCCGAAGCGCGCCAGTCGCACGATCACGCCTAGCTTTCAGGTTTAGCTTGTAACTTTGAGCGATTACAGGCGGTAAGTTTGAGCGATTGTTGACGGTACTGAGTACTGATGTTAAGGCGTACCAATCACCAGGCTCTCGCGGGCAAAGGCGACCACCTCCGTCGTGACCGACGGCAGGCCGTTGACGGTGAGCACACGCTCGATCTCTACGAACAGGCGCTGCACCAGGCGGAAGTTGCCGCCCGTGGCACGCGCGATGGCGTTGACGACGTCCGCGGTAGCGCTCTCCTGAACGGCCGAGTCCAGGCCCAACTGCACCCATCGGCTCTCAATGACGTTCTGTAACTCGCGTCCACTCAAGGGTTGGAATTGATGCACGAAACCAACCCGCGAAGACAACTGTGCATACCGGGCAAGACGTTTTTGGAGTCCAGGCATGCCGATCAGGACCAGTCCGATGTGACGACGATCGTAGAGGTCGCGCAGCTGTTCGAGGCTGGCCGTCTTCAGACGGTCAGCTTCATCGACTATGACTAGAGTAGGCGGACGAGGTTCGGGGTTGACGGCCCGATCCGCGTACCAGGAGGAGCCGGCGGCCAGACCGAAGACCCTGCCCCACAGGTTGTCAACATCGCGCGCCACGCTGCGCGGCGTATTGACCACTTCCGGCGTAAAGAGCACCGTCTGCCACGGACCACTGTCGCGTGGCGGCAGGCCACTGCGACGGTGCGGGGCGGGGCCGAGCAATGCCTCCAGTTCGTCCCAATGCGTGTACTCGCGTGCCGACATGGTCTTGCCGACGCCAGGTAATCCGTAGCACAGCCCGATGTAGCGCGCCTGTCGGCAGGCATCGCAGAATTCGGCAAAGCGGCGGTGCTCCCTGGTCACGATGAATTCCGTCGGCCGTGAAGTCGGCTGGTTGGCGGTCACTCGTCGTTGAGGTAGCGTTTCAACCGCGGACGTGTGATTACGGGCGGGCCGGCCAGAGCTTCGCCGTCGGGAAGAGAGGGCTGCGCGTCTGATCCGCGTCGCAACTGAAGCAAAGCCTCGACGGTCGCCTCTCGGTCGGCTAGTGTTGCGTGCAGTTCACGCCGACGTTGATTCCGCGCGCGGATGATGTCTTTGAGCGCGATGGTCTCGCCGGCCAACTCAGGGCTAATTGCTCGACACAGGAACGCGCCGCCAAAGTAGACCCGTAGCTCGGCCATGTCCCGCGGGTCGTACCGGATCACGACGTCCTCGCCGACGTAGGCTGCCAACGTCGTGTCGATGTACCGAAAGCCTTGAAAATGGATGCCATCCTGGTGAACGCGCCGCGGCTTGGCCACCGTCAACAGCAATAAGTCCAGTTGCTCGAGTGAATCGGGCAGCCGCGGCAGGAACGCGCCCGCTTCCCAGCGAGCCTGTGGCGGAACCTTCGTCTCACTGTGTGGCTGCTGCTGATAGGTCTCGACCAGGAAGGTCCGCAGCCGCGCATCGAGCTCTGGCAGCGTGAGCGCCGCTTTCTCGGGGGGACTGCCGGCTGGCGTGTAGCCAGGCTGGTGGCACAGGAACACCTGATTGACCGACCGGAACACGCGCTCGACCTTGCCTCGACCACGCGGCTTGCCCGCAATCGAGAACACGAGCGCCATGTGCAACTCGGCTGCCACCTGCTCCAAATGACGGGAGGTGAAATCGCTCCCGTGATCGGTATAGAAGGTCTCAGGAATGCCGCACACCGTCCAGTGCGGGTCACCCTTGCGCCAGATCGCCTGGCGGAGCGCCAGGGCTGTCTGGATGCTTGACGGTGCGTGCAGGCTGAGCGCATAGCCTGCAACAGCGCGGCTGTGATCATCCAGAATGATCGTCAGCCACGGTCGTGCCGGCCGACCGCGTTCATCCAGCACCCAGATGTCCAGGGGTGTGTGATCCGCTTGCCACATCGCGTTGGGTCGGCTCGCCTCGCGGCGGTACAGCAGGTCGAAACGATCGGCGTAGACCTTCGATCCTTCCTGGGCCAGTGTGACCAGTGCGCCAGGAAGCTGACGAGTCACGTCGTACACGGTGGCGTAGCTCGGAACAGGCCAACCACGCGCCTCAGCGACAGCCGATACTTCGCGATGCACCGCGGCCGTGCTCATCGGCGGCCGACGTAGAGCGAGCCCTTCGATCAGATGCTGTAACTCGCGCGGTAATTGGCGTCGGCCGCGGTTGGCGTACGGCGCGCGAACCAGACCAGCCAGGCCGCGCTGTCGATACCGGCGCACCCAGCGTTCCAACATCCGCAATGACAGGTGGTGTCGGTCGGCAACCTTTGCCAGGCTGATCCCATCCTCAAGATGCGGGCGCAGAAGTCCAAAGCGCTCCAAGGCCAGCTGTCTCGTCTGCTCAT
>JAFAOS010000141.1 GCA_019247515.1 Chloroflexota bacterium
AGGTGCTTCTCCGCATTCAGCGACCCACCCGCCGGAATCTCCGCCAGGTAGCACGTCGCGTTGTCGCCTCGTCCTGCCAGGTGGATGTACGCGCCCAACCCACCCAGCCGCGGCGACGGCTCCAGCGGCTGACTCAGACAGTCAACCGCGTACGCCTCCACAATCGGCACTCCCTCACCCTTCACCCACTCCACATACGAATTGATCTGATAGTACGGATTGTCTTGCCAGTTCTCATCAGCCATGCGGTATGGGAACCCCCTGTCGCGTACTGAATTTTCTTGTATGCCCGTACGCTCGCGTGAGCAGAAATGCACCGATCGCGTGGGACTGTCAACTGGATCCCAGCTTAACATCACTTGCGTCGGGAAGAGGAGGAACGTGACTTGAGCGGACGCAGCGTGCTGATCGTCGGCGGAACGGGTTTTCTTGGTCGACGCATGGCCGACGCTTTTGTCCAGGCGGGCGATCACGTGTCAGTGCTGTCGCGTGGGCAGCGGGCGCTCGAAGGTGTGTCAGCGCCGGTGGAACATCTGTTCGCCGACCGCCATGACGCAGTCGGGCTGCGGGAGGCGCTGGGCGAACGTACGTTTGACGTGGTTGTCGACAATGTGGCCTTCGACGCGGCGGACGTCGCCAGCCTGCTGGCGCTGCTCGATATGCGCGTCGGCCACTACCTGTTGACCAGCTCCACGGCCGTGTACGCCGATCGATTCACGCGCCGCCCGATTCGCGAAGCCGACGCCGACCTGAGCGTACGTACCGACGCCGACGCGCCGAATCCCTTCCATCCCAGGCTCGGGCATGCTTATGCCAACGGCAAGCGCGCGGCCGAACAGGTGGTGCGCCAGAGCCGCGTGGCGTGGACCATCTTGAGAGCGCCAGTGATTGTAGGCGCGCACGATCGCACAGGGCGCGTGTGGTGGTTCGTGCAGCGGCTGCTCGACGGTGGACCGATCGTCATCCCAGACTGGGGCGCGGGGCGCATCTTTCAGGTCGCGTGGGTCGACGACGTAGCGCGCGCGTTTGTCGCTGCCGCTCGGCAACCGCCGCCGATCAGGCGGACGTACAACGTGGCCCAGGCCGAGATTTTCTCGAGCGAGACGTGGGTCGCGGCATGTGCCCGCGCGCTCGGGGTCGCAGCGCGCTACGTGCACGTGCCCGAATCATCGCTGGGCGAGCGTGGGCTCGACGGCTACACGCTTCCGATCGCGGGTCGCCCGTTCGGGCATATGCTCCTGGACATCGGCGCGATTCGATGCGAGCTGGGCTTCGAACCGTCGGCGGAGAAGGTCTGGCTGAATGCGACCATCCAGGGCTGCGCGGCCAACCCGCCGACCGTTAGCTCAGGCGGCTACGATCGTCGCGCCGACGAGACGCGGCTTGCAGCCGTCGGGAGCACGAGCTGCTAAGACGTGGCGTCGATTGACCGCGACCCGCAACCGCGTGACGCCGAAGCCCACGTCGAGGGCGACGGTACCGAGCAGGGCGAACCGGCCGCGGCCGCTCGCAATGCCGCGATGCCGGGCACCACCGCCAACGCCGGCAACGAGGCGCAACGCGCCGCCAGCGCAACGCGGCGCACTGCTGAGATGCCCAGAGCCAGCGAACCCTCCATGCGAGCCGAGCCGGCCGGCGAAGCCGCGAATCGGCACACCCCCAGCCAGCCGGTCGAGAGCCAGGCGCTTTCATGGGAAACCATCTTTTCCACGTACGTGCCGGCGATGCTACTGGCGCTCGGGGTCGGCATGGCGCTGCCGGCGATTCCCATCCTGGCTCGCTCATTCGACGTCGGCTTTGGCCTTGCCAGCTTCGTCGTCACCGCGTTCCTGATCGGCGGCGCCGTCGGCACGATCCCGACCGGCTGGCTCATCGACCGCTTCGGACGGCGACCCATTCTGATCAGTGGGCCGATTATCACCGCGCTCGTGGCCCTGCTCGTGGCGCGATCGACGTCATTCCCGGAGCTGCTCGTCTACCGCTTCCTCGACGGTTGGGCCGCCCAGATGTGGCTGCTGGCGCGCCTGGCGAGCATTTCGCATCGCGCCGGCGCCGGACAACGCGGGCGTCAGGTCAGCTGGATGTATGGCATGGACAACCTCGGGCGTCTGTCCGGTCCGCTGGTTGGCGGCTTCGTAGCGGCCGCGTTTGGACCCCGCAGTCCGTTCATCGCTTACGCGCTTCTGGCGGGGGTGTCGCTGATTCCGACGATCTTGCTGGCGCCCGACGTTCCGCGGCGCGTCGCCTCCGGCAGCCAGCACGCGGCCGGTGCAGCGTCCCTGACCATTCGCCAGATCGTCCTGCCGAGGTTGCCGTTCTTTGGAGTTGCCTTTTTCTCAGCTGTCGCCCGCGGACCGATCTTCGCCGACATGCTCCACCTGTACGCGGCGTTTACGTACAACCTGGACGCACGCGGCATTGGCTTTCTGGCGACGGGTGCCAGCGTGCTCGGCCTGCCAATCAGCTTCCTCGCCGGCTGGATGATGGACCGCTTCGGTCGCAAGGCGACGATGGTGCCCGGCTTCATCGGCGTGACGATCATGATGCTGCTGCTGGCGGTGACGGCGGTGTTCCACCTGTCACTGGCGTGGTACGTCACGCTTTTTCTAGCGGGCGTCGCCGCCCAGAGCATGACCGGCGGCTCGATTCAAACCATTGGCGCCGACGTCGCGCCGGCGGAGGCGCGCGGGATGTTTTTGGGGCTCTGGCGATTCACCGGGCAAGTCGGGCAGACGACGAGCCCCATCGTGTTCGCATTTCTGGCCTCGACCCTGGGCTACGGGTCGTCGTTCGTCTTCATCGCCGCCGCCGCGGCGACAACCGCGACCCTGCTGATCACACGCGTGCCGGAGACCGGCAAGCGCTAACCCCGTGGGCAGGACATCGAGTCCATCACAACCAGGCGGCGATCACCTCCGCTGACGTCGCGACCGTCGACCAGCCGCGGACCCGCTGCAGCGCCTCCGCGTGTTTTTCGATGCTGGAGGCCGCGGTACAGTCCGCGAGGTAGACGATGTTGTAGTCGCGCAGGAACCCCATATACGCCGTCGCTTCCACACAGCCGTTCGAAGCCGTGCCCGCCATCAAGAGTGTCTCGATCCGCTGCGCGCGCAGCACGAGGTCCAGGTCGGTATCGACAAATGCGCTGTAGCGGTGTTTGGTGACCACGTAATCGTGGCGCGCGGGATGCCAGTCGTCGCTCTGACGAGGCTCGAGTCCGGCGTAGAACTCGGCCCCCCACGTGCCGGGCAGGCACAATCGAACGGCGGAGTCGGCGTGGCGCCCGCCGGCGCGCCCCTCCCAGACTTTCGAGTTCGTCCACGGGCTGTGCAGGGTCCGGACGAAGATGATCCGCATTCCGGCTCGCCGCGCCTCGCCAACAAACGCCGTTAGCCGCGGAGCCATTTCGCCAACCAACCGCACGTTCGCGCCCAGCGCCGCCTCGGCGCCCTCCGGATGGCAGTAGTCATTCTGCATGTCGACGATGACGAGTGACGCGCTCTGCGGACAGACCAGTTCATCGAGTCTCATGCCGTTTTCCAGACTCCACTCCAGTCGAAGCCCTCGTGCAGGGTGTAGCCGATACCCTGGAAGCTGCTCAGCAGCAGCATATGTGGGGATGCGGAGGCAAGCGCGGTATTGAACGCCGCATCGAGCAAAAGGTCATTGAGCTGCGAGTAAATCTGCTTCTGCTTCTGAGGATCTGTTTCGGTGGCCGCGGCGTTCGTGAGCTGCGTATACGCGTCGCTCGAATAGCCGGAGTTGTTATTGGACGGATTGGTCGCTCCACCGGTGAGCAGCATCGAGGCCGGTTGGAGCTGGGCGCGTGCGCTGGTGATGGCGTACATGCCGGTGTACTTGCGGTTGTTGATCGCGTCAAAGAAGGCGGCGCTGTCGACCTGCCTGATGGTGAGCGTCACGCCGATCTTCGCCAGGTCAGCTTGATAAATCTGACCGAAGTCGGCGAGCTCGGGAAAGTTCGGCGAAATCAGGTACTCCAGCTGAAAGCGGGTGGCTCCTGCATCGCGCAGCAGCCCGGCGGCTTTGTCCAGATCGAACGTGTAGTAGTTCGCCCTGGCCGGATCGTAGGCTGGTGAACCTGGCAGCCAGAACAGTGTTTCGGCCGTGCCAAAGCCATCCAGCAAGGTGTCCACGAAACGCTGGCGGTCAAGCGCGTAGTTGAGCGCCTGGCGTACCCGCTTATCGTCGAGCGGGCTGGCGAGCGTGGTCCAGCCAACCGTGTAGTAGCGGCCGCTCTGCGGGTTGCTGATGGCCTGGAACGTCGAGTCGTTCTTCAATCGGCTGAGGTCGCGGAGCGGTGGGTTGAGCGCCATATCCAGCCCGCCAGCCTCGAGCTGCGCGAGCATGGTTTGCGCGTCCTTGAAGATGGCGTAGTCAATGCTGTCCAGGTACGGCTTGCCGCCCTGCCAGTAGTTCGCGTTCTTCACCAGGTGAATATGATCGCCCTGAGACCATTCGGCGAAGACGAACGGCCCGGTGCCGCCCACCTTTGTCTTGCTGTCCGGGCCGTCGAGCACCTGACTGTCGGCAATATTCAGGTACTCGAGGTAGTCCCAGAGCAGCGGTCGCGGCGAGTCGGACTTCAGTTCGACCGTGTACTTGTCAGGGGTCTCGATGGTCCACCAGTTGCTGAAGGCGACCAGTGAGCCAGAGCCGACCTTCGGATCGCGGACGTGCATCAGGTTGTACTTGACATCATCGCTGGTGAACTCTCGACCGGAGTGGAACTGGACCCCGTTGCGCAGGTTGAGCTTGACCTGGGTGAAGTCCGAGCTCAGGTCCCAGCTCTCCGCGAGCATCGGCTGTGGCTGCAAATTCGCGTCCAACGCGATCAACCGGTCGAACGCCACCCACAAGGCGTCGTAGTTACTCGGGGCGGTAAACCAGGGGTCGGTGTTTGGCAGGTCCGTCTGGATGCCCGCGCGCAGCGTTCCGCCCCTCCTGGGCTGGGACGCTGCCGGGGCGGTTGGGGCGACCGGAGTCAGACCGCCTACGGCGGGCGCTGGCGCGGCCTGGGGTTGAGCAACAGACTGGCAGGCGGCCAGCAGGCCACCAACCGCACCCCCGGCCAGGAGCGCCAGGGCGTTTCGTCGAGTGAGCCGTATGCTGTCCATGCCGCGTATCCCTCCATCACCTGATGAAAGCGCATCACGCTAGCGCGCTTGCACCTTACGAAGTGACAAGATTTTCTCTTGAACGAGAAGCAGAACTCTGCCCATTGTAGGCATCGACGATCTCGCCCCCGGTCGTCAGCCATACGTCCGCGTGGTTTGCAATGTGTTGCAGGATGTCTTCGAGCAGGCCGATGCGCCCTGGTGTGCCAATGATGAACGGGTGCAGCGCAATGCACATCACCTTCGGGTGCTGTTCGCCTTCGGCGTAAAGGACGTCGAAAGCACGCTTCACCAGGGCCAGCCAGTCGAGCGCGCCGAAGAGTGGCGGGCGCAGCATGCGAATGTCGTTGGCATCCGTGGTATACGGAATCGAGAGGAGCCCATTCTGAAAGCGCACGGGCAGATCGTCGTGCACCCAGTCGCAGGTGTACACGAGGCCCGCTGCCTCGAGGAGGTCGAGCGTGGCCGGAGATTCATGCAGGCCCGGGCCCAGCCAGCCGCGGACTGGCTTGCCACCCGCGCGGCGGATCTCGTCAAGAGCGCTGCCGATCAGCTCACGCTGCGCCTCCGGACCGAGATCGGCCAGACTCTGCGAGTTGGTAATCCCATGACCCATCAACTCCCAATCACGCTGCAGACACGCCTCGACGACCGCCGGATAGTGCCGGCAGACAGCTGAATTGAGAGCAACCGTACCCCGGATGCCGAAGCGATCCAGCACGCGCATCAGCCGCCAGATTCCAACGCGATTCCCGTAGTCTGTACGCGAAAACTGCGGCACGTCGATACTACCGTCCGGCGCGCTGAGCTCGTAGTGCTCGATATTGGGCACGACCCAGACGGCTACCCGCGCGCCACCGGGCCACGTCAGCTTCTCCCGTCCCACCGCCGGCGTGTACGCGTACAGATCGTGCTGGGAACCAACTCGCAGCGCCGGAATGTTCATGCCGCCAACCAGGCGGTCGCGTAGCTGAGCGCCGGGCGCGAATCGTAGTCGAGACCGTGCACGTTCGAGGTCGCCAGACCGGTTTGTGGATACAGCGAGACGCTCATCGCCGCAGACTCATCCAGGATAATGTCCTGGATCTGACCGTACAGGTCCTTGCGCTTTGCGGCGTCCGGCTCCGTCGCGGCCATCCCGATCAACTGCTGATACATGGCGTTGTTCAGACCGGTGAAGCTTGTTGTGGGATCGGGGCTGTAGAAGCGGCTGCGCGTGAGAAACGAGCTGGCCTCGGTCAGCTGGGCACTCGAGCCGGAGCTCAACAGTAAACCCTGATACGCGCGCTTGCTCGCGACGTCGAACTGGGTTGCAAAGTCCACTGGCCGGAGCGTCATGTTGACACCAATGGTCGCGAGATCCGCTTGAAGAATCTGCGCCAGACTCTGGTTCAGGTCGCCGAACGTGGTGTTCGAGTAGACCAGCTCCAGGTCCGTGCTGGTCGCGCCGGAGGCCGCTAGCAGCGACCTGGCTCTGTCCAGATCGAAGGTATACGTCTTGTTGCGGGTGGCGTCATACGCCGGCGCCTTGGGTGGGAACGGCAGATCCTGGAAGTCCGAAATGATGCCCTTGAAAAAGGTGTCCACGAATCGCTTGCGGTTTATCGCGTAATTGACGGCCTGACGGAACTGCTTGTTCTCGGTGGGACCAACGGTGGTGTTCGCGACGATACAGACGAACTGACCGCTGGCCGTGATGACCAGCGCCTGGTACTTTGGGTCCGCCTTGAGGCGCACGAGGTCGAGCAGGCCGGGCGAATCCACCTGGTCCAGTGCGCCGGCTTCGAGACTGGCCACCATCGCCTGGGTATCTCGAAAGATGCGTGTCTGAAAGCCATCGAGGTACGGCAGGTCGCGCCGCCAGTAGTTCGGGTGCCTGACCATGGTCACGTGATCGCCAGGCACCCACTCCACAAATTTGAAGGCGCCCGTGCCGTTTGCCCTGGTCCTGGCGTCGGGACTCTCCATGAGGTTCTTGTCGACAATCGTGAAGTACTGAAAGAAGTCGAACACTCCCGGTCGCGGTACGTCCGAATTGAGCACGACCGTGTATTTGTCAGGGGTGTCGATGCCGGTCCACCAGGCGCTCTGGCTCGCCAGTTGGCCAGCGACGGCGGCCAGCTGCGGATCGCGGATGCGGAGCAAGCTGTACTTCACGTCGTCGCTGGTAAATTCACGCCCATCGTGGAACTGTACGCTCTTGCGCAGGTTGAGCTTGATCTGTCTGCCGTCGGTGCTGAGGTCCCACGTCTCGGCGAGCATCGGCTGGGGCTGCAGGCTGGCGTCGTAGCGTGTCAGACTCTCATATGCGTTGCCGACGGTGCCGCTTACGCCGGGCAGGCTCTGCTGGCCGTCAATGCTCGTCAGATCTCCGACGATCGCGGCGCGCAGGGTGCCGCCGCGCGTGGGCTGAGCGGCTGGCGTGCTGGGCGTTGCCGAAGCGGGCGCAAGCGTTTGCGCTGGTCCGACCGTCGGGGCGGGCGTTTGCGATGGTCCCGTGGGCGGCGCGGGCGTTTGCGCAGGTGCGGCGGGCGGCGCGGTGCCAGCGACGGGCACGACCGCTGGGGCGCACGCGGCGACCAGTGCCGTGCCCAGCGACGCGGACATCAGCTCCAGAACCCGGCGGCGGCTCAGCGCCACGCGCGTCGTCATCTGGCCAATCGCACGCTTATGATCGCTTGACATCCTGTATCTCTCCCCGTGATCTGTCCTCACGGCCTTCTTGCCGCCCTGCATTGTGGCGCGGCGGAGTCAAGCTGGGTAGGATCAGTTCGCGTGATCGGTGTGCCAATGGGCTTCAGTGCATGCTGAGTCGTGAGCTGAACGAGCGGATCGTCCGCGTCGGCGCGGGCACGCCCATGGGTGCGGTCCTGCGCGCGTACTGGCTTCCCGCGCTGCTCAGCGACGAAATTCAGTGCGATGGTGCGCCCTTGCGCGTGCGGCTACTCGGCGAGGATCTGGTCGCTTTTCGCGATAGCTCCGGGCAGGTCGGCCTGATCCAGAGCCACTGCCCTCATCGTGGAGCATCGCTCTTTTTTGGCCGCAACGAGGGCGCCGGCCTGCGCTGCGTTTACCATGGCTGGAAGTTCGACGCACACGGTACGTGCCTCGAGATGCCCAACGAGCCGCCCAACTCCGCGTTCCAGGCCCGCGTCCAGGCCGCGGCGTATCCGACCAGCGAGCGCAATGGAGTGGTCTGGGCGTACCTGGGCCCGCGCTCCGAGATACCAGAACTGCCGGATCTCGAATGGAACCTGGTGCCCGCGGCACAGCGGTATGTCACCAAACGCGTCCAGCAGTGCAATTGGGTCCAGGCCGTTGAAGGTGGCATAGACCCGAGCCACTCCGGATTCCTGCACGCGGCGCTCCACGTCGATCCCAGCGCGCTCCGACCGCGTGACCGGTACCGTCTGGACAAGCGTCCGCGTTTCGCGCTGCTCGAGACAGCGTATGGACTCCGCATCGGCGCGCGGCGTCCCGCGGATGCGCAACGCGTGTACTGGAGCGTCACGCATTTCATGATGCCGTTTTACAACGTGTTCAACACTAGTGGCGGCGAACCCGAGCCAAGCGTGGGCGGGTTCGCCTGGGTGCCCATGGACGATACCACCACGCTGGCGTGGTGCTTCACCTGGAATCCGCGCCGCCAACTGCGGGATGACGAGCAAGGCGATCACCCTCGCGTTCGAACCGGCGTGCATCTGACGCCATCGGCGCGGTTGCCGACGACGTCTGCACCTGGAGGGGCGTGGCGACCGGTCGCCAATCGATCCAACGATTACTTGCTGGATCGCGACTTGCAGCGCACGCGCCGGTTCTTCGGCGTGCCCGGCATCTCGCCACAGGACGCGGCCGTTCAGGAGAGCATGGGTCCCATCGCGGACCGCACCGACGAACACCTGGGCAGCAGCGACAGCGCGCTCATCCAGGTCCGCCGCCTATGGTTGAACGCCGTCGACGAACGCGCGCGCGGCGGCATTCCGCTCGGCATCGCCAGCCCGCACGGTTACCGCGTTCGCGCGACCGAATTCGTGATCGACGCTGAAGAAGACTGGACGTCCGCCGCCGCGGACTGGGTCACCGGCCGACCCGAGGCACGCTCGCCGCTGCTCACCTGAAAGAGTTCACGAGGGAGCTGGGCCCGCGAGGTCGACGCCGTCAGTCCTCGCACCCCGTGAGCTGTCGGTAGTAAGCCCAGCGCACCTGCCAGCCGACACCGGTGGCTGCCCGCTGGCGCAGCTCTTCGGGTGGAATGGCGCGCGGCTCGCGACCGATCGCGCGCACCCGCCAGTTGGCCTCGGCCAGGCGCTCCAGGTGAATGGCGTGCAGTGCCGCCTCGGCCGGTGTCGCCGCGACCGTGGCCACGCCGTGCCCCTGCAACAGCACCGCGCGGTGCGTGCCGAGCGTTGCCGCCAGCTCGGCGCCCAGCTCCGGATTGGTCACCAGCATCGCATGCGGCCACATTGGCAGCGGTTGCTCCACCAGCTCGCCTTCCACATGCAGCACGGGCAAGATCGGGGATTCGGCGATGCTCATGACCGTGGTCATCGGTTGATGGGTGTGGACCACCGCTTGCACGTCGGGCCGCGCGCGATAGATCTCGGTGTGGATGAAGCGTTCGCCAGGCGGCGGGTGGTCACCCCCGATATGCGCGCCGTCCAGGTCGATGAGCGCCATGTGTTCAGGTCGAATCTCGTCCTGGGCACGGATGTGGAGCGAGTGCCGCGGCTTGATCAACACTCTGTCAGTGCCCGGCAGTCGCGCGCTCGGATGGCCCATATAGTCGACCAGGTGCAGGCGGAAAAGGACGCGGCAGACGTCGGCGAGCTGCTGGCGGAGCTCCGCTTCGAGGATCATAATTCCACGATACTGCCGGGCCGTATACCATCGTGTTTGTCCTGATAGTTTCCGCCACGCCCGTGGGGAGGCGAGCCATGCATCAGCGTTCCACACACCTTCGCACACCACTCGCGCGCCGAGCCGTCCTGCGCTACGCCAGCGGTGCGGCCGCCACCGCGGCCCTCGCCTCTGCCTGCGCTCCCGCCCTCCCGAACGCGTCCGCGAGGCCCACCC
>JAFAOS010000536.1 GCA_019247515.1 Chloroflexota bacterium
GTTGAGGTCGCGCTGGTGTGCGACGTTCCTCCACTACCGCTGCCCGATGGGGCGGGCGGCGGAGGCGTGCTTGTGGCAGTGGCAGGGGGTGCACTGGGGCAGGTTGCAACGGGAGTCGGCGACCCGACCTGAGCGGCGACGTACATATCCCAGTCCGCCGCGTCGTCCTGGATGTCCGAGGTTCCTGGAGTTGATGTCGCGGTCGGGACCGCCGTCGTGGGTGTGGGACTTACTTGGGTAGGGACGGATGTCGACGACGTGGCAAGCGCGCCCGGCGCCGGCGGCGAGGTGGCGCTCTGTGAGGCAGCGCGTAAAGCGGCGGCGGTGCCCGGCGTGGCGGTCGGTGTCATGGTCGGCGATGGTGTGGCCGTCGTCATCGACGCCACTGGAGTTGTCGAAGCGGTAGCTGAGGGACTCGTCACGGCGAGTGTCGTCGTGGGTGAACTCATCGCCAGACCGGAGGGCGAAGTCGTGGGACACGTCGCGGGGCCGGTGGCGGTCACAACCGTCACAGTGGGCGTGAAGGTAGCCGTCCGGCTGGGCGTCGCGGTTGGCGACGCACTCGGAGAACCACTAGCAGTCGGTGTGCTGGTGCCCGTCAGGTTCACTGTCGGCGTCACAGTCGGGGTGCTGGTCGGCGTGGCGGTGAACGTGGGCGTCGCCGTCGGGGCGACGACGGTCAGGACGGTGTCGCCGGGTGGGTTGAGGCCCACCCCGGCCACGTTGCCCGCCCCATTCGTGTACGTGCCCGGCGAGGCGGCGGTGACGTTGACGCTGGCCGTGCACGACGCCTGGTTCACATTCAGGTTTCCGCTCAGTGCCACGCTGCTGCCGCCGGCGGTCGCGGTGACTACCCCGCTGGAGCAGGTCGTGGTGGCAACCGATGGGTTGGCCACCTGCACCCCAGACGGCAGGCTATCAGTGAAGGACCAGCCGTTGTTGGCCCCCAGCTCTGTGGTATTGGTGATGGTGAAGGTCAGAGTTGAGACGCCACCCTGGGTGACCGTCGTCGGGGCTGAAGGCTTTTGTCCAGTTGCGGAGTCGCGTCCAGGATTCGAATGTTATCGAACGCGTGGTCGTTGCCAGTGCCGCTCGCCTGGTTGTTGACCAGCCGCACGCCGACCGAGCTGCCGTTGAACAGGAGCGCCCCATTCGATGTGTAGGTTCCCACTAGTGCGGTCGCAGGTCCGTTTGCGCCGAACGCCGGGGCAGTAGCTGTCGTGGTGCTCGAGCACCCGTCGATCTGCGAGCCGACCGCTGTCGCGGCGCCAGAACTGTTCAGCAGAAAGAACTGCAGAAGTGGATGCGCAGCCTGGCAGCTGCCCGCGGCCACGTCGACACTGAAGGTGAGGAAGCGGTTACTGCTCGAGAACGGAATATTGTTCACCGTCTGGAACTCGACGTGCCCGGCGCCAGGATCGGCTGATGTCGCCGCGGACACGGCGTAGTTGCCGGCCGGATTTGACGAGCCGGCGAACACGCCCAAGGCGTACGCGAACTGCTGGACGCCGTTCCAGGATTGCAGGTTGGTGCAGTCGGCAATCTGCGCGGCGGGGGTGGTCGCTTGGAGCTCCGAAGCCACCCAGCCATTGCAGTTGCTTAACCACTGCGGATCGGCGGTGTACGTTTCCCCGGAAGCGCCGGTGTACTGGTTCAAGTGCAGGATCGGGCTTGGACCAGGCACGTTCTGGAAGTCCTCGAAGTAGACTACCGTGGGCGCCTGAGGCACGCCGGGCGTGCCTGGCGCGGCGAGCGCCGTGGGCAGCGAGACAACCGAAGGCAACCCGGCTAGTATGCCCGCTATAAGCGACAGCGCGACTGACCAGCACCAGATTGGAACCTGCGGTCTGCCTGATCCGCCACAGCGCTGGCCCGCCTTGGACTCCGGTCCCGTTATGGACAGTCCCACGCTCAGTCGCGTCACGGTGGTCCTCACTCGTGACGCCCCGCCGCACCATAGGCGCGCGGGACGCGGCGCAGACGGGTGCGAACGAGCTATCGATCGCCTCGGTCGGAGCGGCCGCACGCTACGTGTTCTCCTTCGAGTCACGACGGCGGCGCACCCTCGCTGCCGGTCCATTTCGACGGGCATTGCCGCCAGTCGGCACATGCACAGCGCATCTTTCAGTCCCGTGCCGGGCAGTGAATCGGCTGATGCGGGTCAACACAGGTCGCCAGGTCAGGACGAAGCCCTCGCCGGACGCGACGGCTTCCAGAGCGGGTCTTGCTCGCGCATTGTCGTCCACCCTGCTTTTCTCGGACGCCAGGGTTTGTTGATCACGTCCGAGCTCCGACCGCGGCGAGATTCGCGCTGTGTTGCGCATCATGGGTTGTTTCCGGCTTCGGTAGTAGACACGCACTGTCCGCCGGTTGATGACTCGGGTGAGAAGCTCGGGCGTATCCAACACGGCCAGCACACGGACGCCAAATGAACCAGGATGAGCATGCCCAGGGCGATACCGGCACCTGCTCGTACCGTGCCACGCACATACTGGCCGACGCGTGACCGGCGCGACCGACAGAAGGACATTGTTCACTGACACGCTCCTCGCGTAGGGAAACCTGGTGAGGTGCGGCTCCTCGTCAGGTGTGTTGAGTCCTTGTACACACTAGTGCTCACTGCACACGGTTGAATCGGGGAAAACCCCGATTGTGACCCGGCAACCATGCAGCGGCCGAATACGGTGAGCAGGTCGCTGGCGGTCGCCTTCTTAATTTTTCGAGGAGGACCCTTGCAAGCGTCCGCATGTCCCGGCGTTCGCCGCTGTGGGCGCCGGATCAGCCAGCTCTGCCGAAGCGAT
>JAFAOS010000553.1 GCA_019247515.1 Chloroflexota bacterium
CCGACGGGCTGTGGCTGTGCGATCAGCGCGACAACCGCGCCTATCTCGTCGACTACGACGGTCGAGTGCTCACCAGCTTCCCGAGCCCGGCGCGCAACGCCAGTGGCATTACCTTCGGGGCGGGGTCGGTGTGGATCGCGTCGAATACCGCGCCGTGGCTGATCTTCCGCCACGATCCGGCCAGCGGTCAGTGCCTGGCCTACCTGCGGCTGTCGGGCGAGGGTGGCGTCCACGGCCTGCAGTGGCGGCCCTACGACGCCGACCAGCAGCCCCCGTCGGTGGTCGCACGCGGCCCCGAGCTGCACCCGACGGCGCCCGCCGGCCAGCCACACGCTGGCCCTGGCGTGAGCGGCACGCTGTGGGTCAGCCGGCCGAGCGGCCACCGCATCGAGCACCTCGACGCCGAAACGGGCGAGGTGCTCGGCTCGATTCCATTCGCGGCCGACCGCTCGCACGGAATGTTCTGGGACACCACGGACGCCAGTTTGAGCGTCGCGGAAACAAATTTCGGGCACATCTACCGCTTCGAACCGCGCTCGGGCGAGCTCCTCGAGGAGTGGCGAGTCGAGGGTCCCGAGGTCCACGGTCTGACGCGAGGCGAGGATGGGCGTATCTGGATCGGCGACGCGTCCACGAACAACGTGCTTCTGGCCTCGCGCTGAAACGTGAGCTTTCCTGACGGGTTCCTGTGGGGCGCCGCGACGGCGGCGCATCAGATCGAGGGCAACAACGTCCACAGCGATTGGTGGCAGGCTGAGCAGACCGGCCGGCTCCCCCACCCATCCGGTAGTGCCTGCGACTCGTGGAACCGCTGGCGGGACGACATTCGCCTGCTGTCCGAGATCGGCCTCAATGCCTACCGCCTGTCGATCGAGTGGGCCCGTGTAGAGCCCTACGCCGGCAGATTCGACCGGGTCGCCCTCGACAGGTATCGGGCTCAGCTCGAAGCCCTCCGACGCGCCGGCATCGAGCCGCTGGTCACGCTGCACCACTTCACCAATCCACGCTGGCTCGCCGAGCGCGGCGGCTGGAGCAACCCGGACGTCGTGCCGCGGTTTGTCGAATACGCGGGTCGCGTGATCGACCAGGTCAAGGACCTGGTGCGCTGGTGGGTCACCATCAACGAGCCCAGCATCCTGGCCTTCAAGTCCTACATCGAAGGCGCCTGGCCACCTCAGGAACCAGGCAATCTTCGCGGCTACGTCCGCCTGTTGCGTCACGCCGCGCGCGGCCACGTCCGTGTCAGTCGGCTCCTGCGCCGCGCGCGACCCGACGCCATGGTCAGCATGGCGTTTGCGATCTGGCCGCTCCAGGCGCTGCGGCCGTGGAGTCCCATCGATCAGGCCATGGCGTTTGTCGGCGACTGGCTCTGGCAAGGCCGCGTGATCCGCCGCACCCTCCCCGCCCTGGACTGGATTGGCCTCAACTACTACAGCCGCACGCTGGTCGGCTGGCCGCGGCCGAGCACGACTCCGCCCGGCTCACGCGAGCGGACTGACTTCGGCTGGGAAATTTATCCGGAGGGCCTGTACGCGGTCCTGCGCCGCCTGGGCCGCTTCAAAAAGCCCGTGCTGATCACCGAAAACGGCATCGCCGACGCCGACGACGATCAGCGCCCCGCCTACATCGTGGCCCACGCGCGCCAGATGCAGCGCGCCATCGAAGACGGCGTCGACCTGCGCGGCTACATGCACTGGTCGCTGCTGGACAACTTCGAGTGGGCCGAAGGCTACGAGCAGCACTTCGGGCTCGCCACCCGCGACCGCGTTCTCCGCCCCAGCGCCCGGCTCTATGGCAGGATCGCGCGCGCCAATGGTGCCGCCGACGACCTGCTCGGCACCTTCTCGGTGACCTGATACGCGAGCGAGCGGCCGAACAGCAGCCGCGTGTGCGCGTCCAGCGCGGGTAGCGCCACACAGGCCAGGCCGGTCAGGGGCAGCAGTGCGAAGCCTGGCAGACCGCCCAGCAGCGCGCCCAGGTGTGACTGCGCGCCCGATCGCCATTTCAGCCACACGTCGCCCAGAATCGCCAGGACGAGCGACGGCAGGCACAGCCCGAGCAGGGTCGAATACGCGGCGCTCTGCCACACGCCAATCGGCGAGTGCGCCCAGACCTGGTTGATGAGCGGCGGGAGCAGCCCGCCCAGCGTCAGCAGAAACCAGTGCGATGGCCAGACCAGGTGCTCTTCGACGTACCAGCCCACCCGCTGAACGCGCATATACGCCGGGATGTGCTGGGCGTGCAACGTGCGCAGCGTCAGATACGGCACGTCGGAGACACCCCATGCCCAGCGGCGAATCTGCTGATAGGTGCTCGAGGTCGAGCGCCACAGGTTGATGCCCTCGGCCGCGTCGGCGTAGACGGGCAGATACATCGCGCGCGTCTTGACCCGCTTGCCGAGGTGCAGCCACACCTTGAAGAACATGTGGGAGTCTTCAGGGACGACGTCCACGTCCCAGAATCCGACGCGTCGCGCTGCCCACCACGTCAAGGAGTATGTCGATTGCGGCACCAGGCGGTGGGTGGCCGCCAGCCTGGCCAGCGAGTACAGCGAGAACACGCTGCTGACCGCGCGCAGCGGCAGCGGCAGGCGCGCGTAGTTGGCATAGAACAGGATCGCCGGCTGATAGATGTGCAGCCGCCCGTCGGGGTGTGACAGCACTTCGACCGACAGCGCCGCCAGGTACTGACGGTCCATTCGCGAATCGGCGTCGCACACGGTGACCAGCAGGTTGCGGGAGTCGAGTTGGCCGCTGGCGATCAACTCGTCCTGAACGCGGCGCGCCGCCCAGTGCAGATTGGACGACTTGCCCTTCACTTCACCTGGCAGGTCCGGGTGCAGCGTGACGAGCAGATGTCCGAACGCGCGCGCGTACCGCTGGCAGAGACGCGCGGCACGCTCAGGCGCCTCGGGATCGCGCGCTTCGAAGGCGAGCACGACCGAGACCTGCTCGGCCGGCACGCTCTGATTGCGGATGCCGTCGAGTGTCGTGGCCAGGATCTGGTCGCTTTCGCGGTACGTTGGCACCAGCACCAGGTGGTGCATACGCTGGTAACCGGGCAGCTGCTGGCCGTAGGCCGCCCAATCGCGACGCTGCGAACCGTGCAGCCGCGCCAGGCCAATGAGGAGGCCGACGCTGAACTCGATCGAGCGCCACAGCCAGTAGACGGAGAAGGCGACCAGGAAGTAGCCGAGCAGCGTCGGCGCGACCACGGCTGCCCAGGCCGGCGACGTGATCGCCACCCACGCGACCGCGGGTGGAAAGATCTCCAGAATGCGGCGTGGAACGGGGTGGAGCCCGTCAGCCGCGCGACTGGCCGGATGACCGGTCGCAATACTTTGGGATCCTTCGTAGGCCTCTGCCAGCGTCATCACCTGCCTCTAAGCACCCTGCATGCCGCGGCGTCGAGTGTGTATGTTTCGTTCGTGTTGCGGCTGGGTGACGATATGTCTCTTTGTGACTCAGCCCCTGAGGATCTTCATCGCAACCCACCAGATGCCGATGACGAACACGGCGATAGCCAGCCACTGCGCGAAGTCGGTTGGCTGCGGCAAGGCGGCCGCCCGCCCCGCGGCGCCCCGCCCGATGCAGCCACCCAGCAGCAGCGTGGCGGTACTCGCCAGCAGCCACAGTCGCATCGTCATTTCTGGATGCTAACGCCGGCGCGCTTGCGGCAAGCGCTTATAGATGGTGATCCAGCCAGCGGATCATCGGCGCGGCCTGCGTGAGGCGGGCTTCCGCCCAATCGACCAGCTCGGGCGTGGCGCTGATGCCGTCGGCCGGTTGAATCGAGGCTGCCAGGCCCTTGCGCTTGAGCAGCTCGGCGCGCGGGTGGTCCTGGGGATAGGGCGGCGGCACGCGCTTGAGCTCTTCCATCGAGCCAAGGCTCCAACCCTCCCGCTGCATCTGGGTCACGATTTTCTGCAACTGCGCGCCAGCTTTCGCGTCGTCAACCTGACTTCGATACCGCGCCACGACTGGCGGCTCCATGTGCCATGCGCCAATCGCCACGTATTCGCCGTCGAGCCCAAAGCTCAGGTACATGCCCGGCGTAGTGTGCTGGTCCTCACCCTCGCCTGGTGGCCGGATCGGCATATTGGCGGCCAGGTTGGTCTTGTAGGGCGACTTGTCCTTTGAAAAGCGCGTATCCCGCTGAATTCGAAAGATGTGCGGCTCGACGTTCACGATCCGCGGATAGACGCTCGCCAGGCGCTCCTGGAGCTCGGAGACCAGCAGCTCCAGCGGGCGGCGGCAGAGCCGCACGTAGTCGTCCTGGTGCGCCTTGAACCACGTTCGACTCTGCTCGGCTTGCAGCTCGAGCAGGAACTGGAACATGTCTTCGGAGAAGCCCGCGAATTTCCCCGGCGGGGACTCCCCGGAGCTGCGACTCGACGTGCGGGCGGTCGTCGCCATGGCTGGCAGTGTACGCTGCCGGATTATGGCTACGTATGTCCTGGTCCATGGGGCGTGGGGTGGTTCTTACGGCTTCCGCCTGGTGCGGCCGCTGCTCCAGCAGGCGGGCCACGCGGTCTTCACTCCGTCACTCACCGGACAGGGCGAACGCGCCCACCTGGCCAGCCC
This sequence comes from Chloroflexota bacterium, assembly GCA_019247515.1. Lineage (GTDB taxonomy): Bacteria > Chloroflexota > UBA6077 > UBA6077 > CF-72 > CF-72. Next base: position 4,584 of record JAFAOS010000553.1, read on the forward strand.
CGAGGTCAACCTGTCGACGCACATCCAGGACGTCTACAACGCCATCTGGTACGAGGATCTCACCGACATCATCCTGGTCGGCCACAGCTACGGCGGCATGGTGGTGACCGGGGTCGCCGACCGCATGCCCAACCGCATCAAGCACCTGGTGTATCTCGACGCGTTCCTGCCCGCCAACGGACAGAGCCTGTTCGACCTGGGCGGTCCTCGCGACCGACAGTCCAACGACTGGCGGGTCCCACCAATCCAGCGCAGCCAGCCACCGGACGCGTGGAGCGCCGACCGCCGCGTGCCGCAGTCGCGCGCGACGTTCGAAGAAAAGGTCAAGCTGACCATGCCGCTCGAGGAGCGGCTGTTCTCGTTGACCTACATCGTGGCCACGGCCCGCCCCGACCCAGGGCCCGTCTTCGACGCCACCGCCCAGCGCCTGCGCGACAACCCGCGGTGGACCGTGCGCGAGATCAGCGGCGGCCACGGCATGACCACCACCAATCCCGAGGGACTGGTCAGACTGTTCCAGGAGCTGTTTCCGGCGACGGAATCACGCGCCAATGGCGCCGTGGGCGCGCCGCTCAGCAATGCGCAGGAACGCCATGACATCCTGGCCGCCGCGGACCTGCTGGTGCGTTCAGGAGTCCTCTCGCACAGCAACCACGGCAATTCCAGCGTGCGATTGGCGGATGGTCAGTCGATGATGATCACCGGGGCAAGTTCGCTCTTGGGCCAGACGCCCGAGACCCTGGCCGTGCTCGACCTGGACGGCAACGTCAGGGAAGGCAAGCTGCAGTCCACGTCGGCGGAGATCGTGCAGATGCACGCGTGCGTCTACAAGGCCAGAGCCGACGTCGGCGCCGTGATCCATACCCACTCGCCGATGGTCAGCACCTATGCCATGGCCCATCAGCCGATGCCGATCCACTACGAAGGCCTGCTGCGCCAGGGCGTGAGCACGCCCGTGCCAGTCGCGGGCTGGGGCCCGCGCGGTTCGCGCGAGTCGGTTACCAACATCGAAAAAGCACTGGCCGAAAACCCGTCTGCAAGTGCCGTGCTGCTGGCCAACCACGGCCTGCTCGCCTGGGGCAAGGACCAGATGTCCGCCGCCCGCCTGATAATCTCACTCGAAGAAGCCGCGGAGATGATGCTGCGCGCCGAACACCTCGGTGGTTCCCAGGCCCTGCCGGAGGGCGCCCTCGACCAGGTCCGAGAACACATGCGCAACTTCGCCTGAATTCAAGTTGTCGCAAGCCCTCACCCCCGCCCTCTCCCGGAGGGAGAGGGAGTGGGAGTGTATAGGCTATACCTATCTTTATGAGCCAGAGTGTGTCTTAGACCGCTGGCAACCACCTGGCGTACGGTCTATGGCACAGCACGCATATGTTGAATGCGACGCCGCTGGCCAGGGCGCGGCCGATCACGGGCCTGGCTTCGCTGTGGCGCTCCACGATCGGCAAAAAGTATGTCATGGCCATCACTGGCCTGATCTGGTTCGGGTATCTGATCGTCCACCTGTGGGGCAATCTCAACGTCTACGCCGGGCCCGTGTTCCTCAACACCTACGGCGATTGGCTCAGAATCGTCGGCGAGCCCTTCCTCGGCTACTCGCAGTTCTTGTGGTTGGCGCGCATCATCCTGATACCCGCGTTCGTGGTACACGTGTGGGCCGCGGTCCAGCTCACCAGTCGCGACCGTGCGAGTCGTCCACGCAGGTACGACATGCGCAAGAACTTGGAATCGACCTTTGCCAGCCGTACGATGATTTTCGGCGGCATTTTCATCCTGCTGTTCCTGATCTATCACCTGCTTGATTTCACGTTTGGCACGGTCAATCCGTCGTATCAACCCAGCGACATCTACCACAACGTTGTGGCCAGCTTTCAGCGCTGGCCCGTCGTCGTGTTTTACGAGCTGGCCATGATTGCCGTTGGCCTGCACCTGTTCCACGGCATCTGGAGCACCTTCCAGACGCTGGGTTGGAATACGGCGCGAATCACTCACGGCGTCCGGAACGTGGCCACCGTGTGCGCCGTGCTGCTGACCCTGGGCAACATGTCGATTCCGCTTGCCGTCTTGAGCGGCATCGTCGGGTAGAAGAAGGGAGTCTAAGAAGGGACCCGTGACCGTCATCACCGAGCCAATCCCGACTGTTCCAGCTCCGCCCGATGGCGCCGAGCGCTTGTACGACACCCTGGACCTGCCGCTCGACCCCAATCTGCCGACAGGTCCGATCGCCGAGCAGTGGGAGCAGCGCCGCTTCGAGATGAAGCTCGTCAATCCCGCCAATCGACGTCGCCATTCGATCATCATCGTCGGCTCGGGTCTGGCCGGCGGTGCGGCCGCGGCGACACTTGGCGAAGCCGGCTACAACGTTCAGTGCTTCTGCTACCAGGACAGCCCGCGCCGCGCGCACAGCATCGCCGCCCAGGGCGGGATCAACGCGGCCAAAAACTATCGCAATGACGGCGACTCGGTCTTTCGCCTGTTCTACGACACGGTCAAGGGCGGCGACTTCCGTTCGCGCGAATCGAACGTCTATCGATTAGCCGAACTGAGCGCCAACATCATCGACCAGTGTGTCGCGGCTGGTGTGCCGTTCGCCCGAGAATACGGCGGCCTGCTGGACACGCGCTCGTTCGGCGGCGCCCAGGTGTCGCGCACCTTCTACGCGCGCGGCCAGACGGGTCAGCAATTGTTGCTGGGCGTCTACCAGGCCCTCGAACGGCAGATCGGCGCCGGCACGGTCACGATGTACCCGCGCCACGAGATGCTGGAGCTGGTGCTGGTCGACCACGTGGCGCGCGGGATCATCACCCGCGACATGGTGACCGGCGAAATCGAGGCCCACGCCGCCGACGTGGTGCTCCTGTGCACCGGCGGCTACAGCAACGTCTTCTACCTGTCGACCAACGCGCGGGGCTGCAACGCCACGGCCATCTGGCGCGCCCACAAGCAGGGCGCGGCGTTCGCCAATCCGTGCTACACGCAGATCCATCCGACGTGCATCCCTCAGTCGGGCGACTATCAGTCCAAGCTGACGCTGATGAGCGAGTCGCTGCGCAACGACGGGCGGGTCTGGGTGCCGAGCCGCGAAGGCGATAGCCGCTCACCCGACAGCATCCCCGAGGACGAGCGCGACTACTACCTCGAACGCAAGTACCCGAGCTTTGGCAACCTGGCGCCGCGCGACATCGCCTCGCGCGCGGCGAAAGAGGTGTGCGACGACGGACGCGGCGTGGGACCCGGCGGCCGAGGTGTGTTCCTGGACTTTTCGGACGCCATCGGTCGACTCGGTATCGAGACCATCCGCGAGCGCTACGGCAACCTCTTCGAGATGTACGAGCGGATTACCGGCGAGGACCCGTACACGGCGCCGATGCGCATTTATCCGGCGCCCCACTACACCATGGGCGGCCTGTGGGTCGACTACAACCTGCAGAGCACGATCACCGGGCTGTTCGTCGGCGGCGAGGCCAATTATTCCGACCACGGCGCGAATCGGCTGGGGGCCAGCGCCCTGATGCAGGGTCTGGCGGACGGCTACTTCGTGCTGCCGGCCACTATTCCCGACTACCTGGCCAGCGCGCGGCCGGCGCATATCGACGTCACGCATCCCGCCTTCCAGGAAGCCAAGCAAGCCGTCGCGGAGCGGATCAACAAGCTGCTGTCGATGAAGGGCGAGCGCACGGTGGAGTCCATTTACCGCGAGCTTGGCACGCTGATGTGGAACAACGCGGGCATGGCGCGATCGGACGCCAGCCTCCGCGAAGCGCTGGAGCGCATCCCGAGCCTGCGCGACGAGTTCTGGACCAACGTCCGAGTGACTGGCGACAACGAAGAGATCAATCAGTCACTGGAGCGCGCTGGTCGCGTCTCCGACTTTCTGGAGCTGGCGGAGTTGCTGTGCATCGATGCGCTGCAGCGCACCGAATCCTGCGGCGCCCACTTCCGCGTCGAGAGCCAGACCGAAGATGGTGAAGCCCTGCGGGACGACGAAAACTTCGCCTACGTCGCGGCCTGGCAGTACGGCGGCGAGGGCAAGCGGCCCATCCTGCGCAAGGAGCCGCTGGAGTTCGACAACGTGCACCTGGCCGTCAGGAGCTACAAGTGAACATCACCCTCAAGGTGTGGCGGCAAAAAGACCCGCAGGACGCCGGCCGCTTCGAAACGTACGAAGCCCGCGACGTGAACGAGCACATGTCGTTCCTGGAGATGCTGGACGTCGTCAACGAAGACCTGATCCTCCGCGGCGAGGACCCGATCGTCTTCGACAGCGATTGTCGAGAGGGCATCTGCGGGACGTGCGGCTTCATGATCAACGGCGTGGCGCATGGGCCCAATCCGGCCACCACCGTGTGTCAGCTCCACATGCGGTTCTTCAAGGATGGGGACACCCTGGTGCTCGAGCCGTGGCGTGCATCGGCGTTTCCGGTGCTGAAGGACCTGGCCGTGGACCGTGGCGCATTCGACCGGATCATTGCCGCCGGGGGCTTCATCTCGGCTGATACCGGCAGCGCCGCCGAGGCCAACGCCGCGCCCGTGCCGAAGGACTTCGCCGATCGAGCCTTCGACGCGGCGACCTGCATTGGCTGCGGCGCGTGCGTGGCCGCGTGCCCGAATGCGTCGGCGATGCTGTTCATGTCGGCGAAGGTTGCGCACCTCGGCTTGCTACCCCAGGGCCAACCCGAGCGCTGGCGGCGCGTGCGCAACATGGTCGCGCGACACGACGCGGAAGGTTTCGGCCACTGCAGCAATCACGGCGAATGCGAAGCGGTGTGCCCGAAAAGCATCAACCTGAACTTCATCGCACTATTGAACAAGGACCTGCGCGGCGCGATCTTCAAAGGTTGAGCAGCCGCCAGAGGCGCGTGCGTTTCAGCTCCTGCGACTCCAGCTCGCGGAGCACTGGCAGCTGGTAGGTTTCCAGGAGCTCAAGGCCGTCGGTTGGCGCGTAGTGTCTGCCAGGGTCGGCCACGAGCACCAGTCGACCACGTGCCGCTTGCCCGCGTAACCAGGTGATGGTGGCTTCCGCCGGCTCGCGCTCATAGCACACGTCGCCTGCCAGGATCACGTCGCACTCCGTCGTGGCGAGTGTGGCGTCGCCGGTGACGATCGACAGCTGGACTCCATTGACTTCCGCGTTCAGCCGCTGGGCAATCGCGGCGATGGGATCGAGGTCGTACGCCAGCACGTCAGATGCGCCACAGCGGGCGGCCGCAATCGCTGCCAGGCCGCTGCCCGAGCCGTAATCCAGCACACGTTTGCCAGCCACGAAGGCCGGGTTGTCGAAGACAAACCGCGCGAGCGCCATCGACCCGGGCCAGGCAAACGCCCAGAACGGCGGCGGCTGCGGCGCCGCGGTCCGCCACTCGGTCGCGTGCCACACGGGCACCAGCTCGTCCGCCAGGTACAGCTGGACCTCCGGTACAAACGGCGCCGCCACGGCGTGCGTGAACTCGGCAATCAATCCCTCGGCGTCCAACACCGTGTACAACATATCGCACGTCGTGGAACCGCTCGCTCAAGGCTACGTTCTCGAGGCTGGCTGCCGGCTGTCGAAGTCGATGCTGTGGCAGCTACAACGCGAGGTGTACAACCAGCAGGGCGTCCAGGCGTGGAGCAGCGGCAGCGTGCCGCAGTCCATTACCACCAGCCCGTTCACCGCGCGGGCCTACGCCAGAGTCGTGCTCGGGTATTTGCGAGACGTGGACTCTCAGATCGACGCCTCCGCGGCGGTCTACATCCTCGAGCTGGGAGCCGGTTCCGGTCGTTTCGGCTACCGGTTCGTGAAACAGCTGTCGCGGCTACTCCAGCGAAGCGTTCTCCAGCACACGTCATTCGTCTACATCATGACCGACGTGTCGCCTTCGATGGTCGACTACTGGCAGACGCACCCGAGCCTCCGACCGCTCGCCGAATCTGGCGTTGTGGACTTCGCGGTGTTCGACGCGGCGCACCCGGATGAGATTCACCTGGTCAACTCCGGCACCGTCCTCCGGCCGGGCAAGGTCGCCAATCCGATGCTCGTGGTGGCGAATTATCTGTTCGACAGCATTCCGCAGGACTGCTTCAGCGTCGGCGATGGCGTCCTGTTCGAGAACCTGGTCAGCATCAGATCACCCAACGCGCCACGTCCAGCTTCAGGTCCGACGCTGCCGCTCCGCGATCTGCAGGTCAGCTTCGAATTGCACCCCACGCGGACGGAATACTACGCGGATCCCGCGCTCGACGGCATTCTGGATGGTTACCGGCGGCGACTCGACAATGTCATCCTGCTGTTTCCAATCGAGGCCGTGCACTGCCTGGACTTCTTTCACCGCCTGGCCGACCACGGCGTGCTGTTTCTGATCGGCGACATCGGCACCGCGCGCGAGGGCGACCTGAGCGAACAGTCCTCCGGCGGAATCAGCACCGACAGTAACTTCTGGTTGTCGGTCAACTTCCATGCCCTGGGGCAGTACGTCGTCGGTCTGGGCGGCAAGGTGCTGCACCCACCCAGCAGCCCGGCCAACCTGAACATTTCGACATTCATTCTGGGCCAGTCCCCGACCGATTTTGCGGAGACGGAGCTGGCCTACGATGCGGCCATTGGCCAGTGGGGACCAGACGACCTGTCGGTCACCACGCGCATGCTGACCGAGCAGGTGGAGAAGATGAGCCGTGGTCAGCTGCTGACCTTTCTACGTTCAGTGGCGTTCGATCCTGACTACGTGGTGCGCTGCGTGCCGCTGCTGCTGGATTCGCTGCCGGATGTGTCGTGGTCCGGAGCCCAGGACCTGCGCCTGGCGGCTGCCGAAGCGTGGGACATGTACTACCCGATGGGCAACGACGATGCGGACCTCTTCGACCTGCCCGCCGGTCTGGGCGTGCTGCTGTACACGATCGGCGACTACGCGCAGGGGCTGGAGTATTTTCTCCGCTCGCTGGAGCTGGTCGGCATGGATCCGAGGACGACATTCAACGTGGCGCTATGCATGAACCGGCTGGAGCGGCGCGAAGAAGCCGTGCAGTGGCTGGAGCGCACGCTGGAGCTGGACCCGAGCCATGAGAAGGCGCACGCGATGCGCGCGGAGCTCCTGGGCACCCCCTCTCCCAGAGGGAGAGGGCGCGCGCAGCGCGGGTGAGGGCTACGTATCAGCCGGAAGGTAATCCCGCCTGGTAGGTAACCCTCACCCCAGCCCTCTCCCAGAGGGTTCCGCACTCGGTTTTGAGCTTTGCTCGCGCGTCACCACGTACGGCAGGTGATCACTGGCGTAGTGCTGCATCAGCAGGTCATCGCCGAAATCGTTGTCGGGATCGCGCCACACGGTGTGGATGTGATTGGCTTCGCCTGGCAAGCCACCCCCCACCTGGGCATTTTCGAACTCCACCAGGAAGCTCGGCCCCTGCACGCGATAGTAGTGCGGCTTGCCGCGCTCCGGATGTCCCGCCCAGGCGAAGGTGAACTGCTCGAGTCCACCATTTTCCAAACGCGAAACGTGCAGGGCGGCGATTTCGGGCGGCAGGCGCGAGATGTAGCCGGCGATCACGTCCTTGAACAACGAGAACTGCGCCGAGGACATGGAGCCACCCGCCAACCCCTTTGCCCGGTGGCGGATCCACTTCAGCATCTCGCGATCGTGGTCCGAAATCACGTAGTGGTCAAACCCCAGCTCGTGATCGCCCGGCAGCTCCTCGTCGCCTAGCTTCTTGACGACGCGCGTCACGAAGTCCGGTGGCGCGACGTCGTGGATGATCGCCTGGCCGCGCTGTGTGGTGTCGAGCGCTTCCAGCAGGCGAAAGCCGCGGTCTTCGTCGTCCTTGAGGGGTTTGAAGACCCCGAACTCGGCTGGCTCGGCGCCCAACAACAGTGGTGTCGACGCCACGTAGCGGCCTTCGACAATGGTGAAGTTGACCGCGACGTGGTGGCCGACCATACGCCAGGCCCAGGTCTGCTCGGCGTGTGGCTCGCCGAAGAAGCTGAACTGGTACTTGCCGGAGTGCCGGAACTCGGCGGCGGCCAGCCCGGCGCGCGGAGCGTTCAGCTCGCGCAGGACGTTTTCGAAGGCCATGATCGAGACGGCCTGCGCGTACCCGGGCAGGCTCAGCGCCGAGGCCAGCAGCTGCTGCGCCAGCACTTGCTGGCGATCGGTCATCTCGCGCAGCGGCAGACCGCGCGGACGATATTTCGGAATGAAATCCCAATCGCGGCGCTCGTCTTCGTCCTCGAAAGCAAACAGGGCTTTGGCCAGTTGCTCGCGATTGAGATTGCTGAGCAGCGCGTCGGCAGCGGAGCGCATGCGGTTGGCGTAGCCGCGCATGTCCAGACGCAGGTCCAGCGTGGTGGGCCGTTCGAGAGTCGATGCCATCACGTGCAGGATAGTGCGCGTACCACCGCCAGCGTGAACGCCGCGGCGCGCCGGGCGACCTGAGCCGCGCCGATTTCGTCCAGCAGCGCCGAGCCGCTCGAGGTGGACCGCAGCAGCTCGTTGTTGGAGATGTCCTTGATCGTCAGAAACGGCACATGCTGACTGGCACACACCAGACCGACGGCCGCCGCCTCCATGTCCTCGCACACCGAGGCGTGTCGTGCGACGATCGCGGCGATGCTCGACGGTGCGCGGTTCCAGCGATCCGCCGAGGCAACCGTGCCGAAGACGACGCGCGGCGATCGATGGGGCACGCTGGCGGGCCAGCCGAGCTCGGCCGGCCATGGCTCGTGCCCATCGCCAACGGCCTCCGCCACGCGACGCGCGGCCTCGACCAGCGCCGCGTCACAGGCGAGGCTCTCGACGCGACGCTGCTCGCCGTCGGCGACGTAGTACATCCCGTGGTAGTCGAGCCTGCCGTCGGCGGTCTCGCGATAGTTGTCGTAGGCCACGATCCGCTCGCCAACCACCACGTCGCCGGGCAGCAGCTCGAGATAGTGGGCGCCGGCGCAGCCGTAGTTGATGACCGCGCGCGGGCGGTGGCGAGTGATGACGTCCTGGGTGGCTGCGGCGGCGCTGACCATGCCCATGCCCGAGACGACCAGCACCACGTCGTCGTCGACCGGATCGGACGCCAGCAGGCCGCGCAGGTGCGCCAGCTCCCAGTCGAGGGCGCAGATAACGGCGATTGGGCCTCTGGAGCTGGTCAGCGGCCTTTGAAGCGGGGCTTGCGCTTCTCCAGAAACGCTGCCCGGCCCTCGCGATAGTCCTCACTGTCGAAACACGCCACCGACGCGCGCGCGACGGCGGCCGGATCGCGCTCCTGAGCGTCCAGCAGCAACTGGTTGATCGTCAATCGTGACGCGGCCACCGACAGCGGCGCGTTGTTGGCAATGATCTGCGCCAGCTCGAACACGTGTGTCTCCAGGTCTTCGGGCGCGACGACGCGGTTGATCAGCCCGATGCGCAGCGCTTCCTCGGCCCCGAAGCGTTCGCCGGTATACATGATCATCCGCGCATTGGCCGGTCCGACGAGCGAGACCAGGTTGCGCAGCCCTTCGAGCCCGTAGGCAATGCCGAGCTTTGCCGCGGGGATGCCGAACTGACTGTCGGACGAGGCGATGCGCAGATCCGTCTGCATCGCGATGGCCAGGCCGCCGCCCAGGCAGTAGCCCCGCACTCGAGCAATGGTCGGCTTCGGAAAGCTCGCCAGCTTGCGCCGACCCACCGACGTTTGCTCGTCGTAGGCCCGCTGCGCGTCGGCGTTCGATCGCTGCTGCTCGAACTGGCTGATGTCCGCGCCGGAGACGAACGCGCGCGTTCCAGCGCCCGTCAGGACGACCACGCGCACGCCGTCGTCGGCGGCGAACTCGTCCAGGATCTGGCCGAGGCCACCCCACATCTCCACGGAAATCGCGTTGTGCTTTGACGGCTGGTTGAACGTCACCACGCCGACACCATCCTGTCGGGCGGCCAGCATCTTGCCGCCGGCGTACTCGCGGGGTGCGACGTCGGCGGCCAGGGTCGAGCTCTGCTGCATAGCGACCATCGTATCCTGGCGAGGTGCCAGATCCGTATACGGCGGTCGGCCTGATTCCGACCGTGCGCGGTGTTCGAAAACGCGCCGAGATCCAGCGCAACCTGGATCACATCGGACATCTGATCGCGGCCGCCTCGTGGCTGTCGAGCCTGGATCTCCCCGTTCGACTGGTGCTGCTGCCCGAGGGCGCGCTGCAGGGGTTCACCGACGAAGTCTTCGACCTTGATCACGTGACGTACGCGCGCGACACGGCCATCGACGTGCCCGGGCCTGAAACCCGGTTTCTCGGCGATCTCGCCAGACACTGGAACACCTTCATCATGGGCCAGGCCAAGGCGCGCCACCCGGAGTTTGCCGACCGCTTCTTCAATGTGGGTTTCGCCATCGATCCGACTGGCGAAGTGGTGTTGAAGCACTACAAGCTCGCCACGCTGTATCCGGTCGAACACTCGGTGACACCCCACGACGTGTGGGACCGCTGGATCGAGCTGTACGGCTGCACGCTGGATGCGTTCTTTCCGGTGGCCGACACCGAAATTGGCCGCCTGGCGGTGCTGATGGCCAACGAGGGCTCGTATCCCGAAAACGCCCGCGGGCTGGCGATGAATGGCGCCGAAGTGGTGTATCGAGCTTCGTACCCGCATCCGCACACGGGCAACGAATTCTTCGAGATCCAGAATCGCGCCCGTGCGCTGGATAACAACTTTTATGTCTTGGCCCCGAACCTGGCTACCTACTACCTGGAGCAGGATTCAGACTTGCCGATCGACACCTTCGGCGGCCAATCGATGATCGTCGATTACAAGGGCAAGGTCGTCGGCAAGCACCTGTATGGCGCCGGGTCGTCCTACATGGCCGGCACCGTCGACATCGACGCGCTGAGAAAGTTCCGCGCGCAGGCGCAGTGGGACAACTGGATGAAGGACCTGCGCACGGAGCTGTACCAGCTGGTGTACGCGGACTCGATCTATCCCAAGAACCTGTATCTGAACCGCCCGCCGTACACCCACGCCGAATTCCGCCGCGAGGTCATCGACAAGCAGATCGCGCTTATGCACGAGCGAGACATCTGGAAACGCCCGTAATAGCGGAGATGCTCAGGCGCAGCTCGCCGTCGGCTTCTGCTGCCACTCCGGCAGCGGCGTGGGCGTCGGCGGGGGTGTGGGTGTTGCCGTCGCACCCGCGGCTGGGGCGTTGGTATCGGCCGTCGGAGTGGGCGTAGCCACGGGCGTCGGCGGCACCAGTGAGTAGGTGTACCGCGAGGCGTGCGTCGTCACGTTGTTGACGTCCATCCAGAAATCGATGCTCTTGCCCGCCAGCGCCGCTCCGATGTCCACCAGGTTGAAGTCCCAGACCGGGTAGGTCAGCCCGCTGTCGGTCAGCATGCGTTTGACGCCGGTGGTCACCAGCTGCGTCGGGCCGCCGTCGATGGACTCGAAGAGACGAACCGTGGGCTCCCAGCGGCACGGAACGGGCGTCGTCGTGTTCGGCGCCAGCAGCACGCCGGTGATGTTCGCCGCCACTCCGCTGGCGTCTCGCGGCCACACCAGCTGAATCGGCGCGTCGACCTCCGTCGGGATCGGCGCGACCTTTTCCACCAGAATGCGCGGCTCGCCGCCGACCAGATACTCCGACGGATCGCGCGGATCCGTATTGTCCGCCGACGGATACAGCTCCAGCGAATACACGCCGTTCTGCGCGACCACCTCACCGGTGTCTTTGCCAAACTTGTCGATTACCTCGGCGCTTTTGGCGGCCGCCGGAATTTTGGCCGTCACCTGCCTGGGCGACGCGTTCCACACGATCATGTCGCGCTCCGTGCCGCGCTCGAGCGTCACCCGGTTGACCGCCGCCGGCCAGATCCACTGGGTCCGATTGGCGTCGTCCTGCAGCAGAGCCGTGATCTGGGCGTCGGTGGGTATCTCGCTGGCGCCATCCCACGTGTACACCGCGCTGGTCGGCTTGCTCATGTATTTGACGGCGGTCTGATATGCGTTGAACGCCGGACGCACCGAGCCGTCGTTGCGCACCAGACCATAGAGCTCGTTGGCTCCTTCGCGAGCTTCGTCGGTGAACTTGTAGATGCTCATGCGCTCGGCGCCCGCCGCGCGCGCCAGCGCGAACGCCTGGATGATGTACGACGCCTGCTGGTCCATGGTGGCGTGGAAGGCGGGCGGCAGCGGATTCATGGGATCGTCGTCCGGCACCACGTTGGATTCGCCGACCCAGATCGGCTTGCTGACGTCGTACTGGTCCATCGCGCGCTGGTACAGGCGAATCGCGTTGTAAATGTTCAGCGGATTGGTGTACTGGTGCACGTCGACAATGTCGAAGTAGTCACCGTTGGCTTTCGCAGTCGGGTCATGCGATGCCGCCTCCATGAAGCGCGCCAGGTACAGCGGTCGTCCGCCGTCCTTGTCCAGCCAGTAGGTCAGACCCGGCAGGACAACCTTGGCATTCGGGTTGGCCTTTTTGATGGCCTGGTACGCCACCTTCACCAGCTGGTACAGGTCGCTGATCGTGCCGTCCCAGGTGTACAGAATCTGGTTGTTGTAGAGGTCCGGCTCGTTCCACACGACCCAGGTGTTGATCTGTCCGGCGTAGCGCGCGGCGAGCTTGTACATGAACTGGCCCCAGTAGTTCTTGGGGTCGTCGAACGGCAGGTACAGGTTGGCGGGTACGTTGGTCGGCTGCGGGTGCTGGGGCGTGCTGGTGGCCCACTGGGGCGTGTACGTCGCCAGCCCGACGACCTGGATCCCACGCCCGATCTCCTGGGCGACCTGCTGGTCGCTGAAGTAGCCGTCGTTCCACACGTTCGGACCGGTCTTCTGGATCAGCGACCACGGAAAGATCAGGCGTTCCCACTGCACGCCCGCCTGCTGGGCGCGGTCCGGGTTGTAAATCGCCTGGACGGCGCCGAAGAAGCGTTCGTTGGTGTCAGTCGCGGCCGTGGGAGCAGTTTGCGCCGATGCAGGGACGGTGGCCGTCAGGAGCACCATCAGGGTGACCAGGAACGACGCAGCGCGAGTTCGAGCCGGTCCATGAAGTCGCATGCCGCACGGGAGAATACCGCGCCGAGGGCGCAGCTTTCCCGGAAGTCAGGTCTTGTTCGCGGCGATGACCTGTTGGAGCTCGTCGCGAATCTGGTTGCCGCCGTTGGTCTGCCAGTCGCGGGTGATCTGGTCGTAGTCGCTCAGCGGGCGACGGCCCGCGACCACGTCGAAGATCCCGTCCTGCAGGGTCTGGCTCAGCGGCACGTTCAGCTTTTCGAACGTGGGCGAGCTCAGGCCGATGGTCGGATCCTGCAAGCCGATCGGGATCACCGCCTTTTCGTAGTCGATGGCGGCCCTGGCGTAGTCGGGGATGCCCGGCCAGTACGCGACCTGCGGGTGCTGGGTCAGATACTTCCAGGGCACCGAATTCGCATCCAGGTTGCTGAGCTGCGTCGGGACGGGATTGCCATCCGGGTCCACCGTGTAGTCACGATCCGGGAGGCCCGTCGTCAGCAGGAGGTCTTCCTGGCTGCCGAACGGCGCGGCCACCCAGTCCAGGATGCGCAGCAGCTCCTGGATCCGATCGGGCGCGGCCTGCTTGAGCGTCGTCGTGCCGTAGTAGCCGTCGCCGAAGTGATGGACTGGCTGCTGGCCGGCGTGGGCCGCGAAGGGCGCCACGGCGGCCGGAACCACGGGTGGATTCTGGCGTGGGCCGCGCGTCCAGTCGTCCTGCCAGGCGTTGCCGTAGCTCTGATTGTCGAGCACAAACTTGGTGGCGATGAACGAGTCGCGCGCGACCGTCACGTTCGGGATGCCAGATGCATCCGGGTAGAACACGCCCGCGGCGACCAGGTCGCGCATATAGGCGATCGAGTCTTTGTATTCGGGCGTTTCGACGTCGCGGGTCAGCTTGCCGTCCGAGCCGAGACGCCAGTTCTTCGGCGCACCAAAGAGCGAGGAGATGAACTGGACGATGTCGGGACGGTTCGAGATCGGCGCCAGGGCGTACCGATTGTCTTGCGGCCTGGTCAGCGCGACCAGGATACGCTTGAAGTCGTCCGCGTCCCGGGGGGTGTAGTCCTTGCCGATCTCCGTGTCGTACACCTGCACGTTTTTGATCAGCATGTTGCCTGGCTGGTAGCGCGAGATGGGCACCATGTACAGCTTGCCGTCGCGCGCGCACGCCGAGTTGGTCCACGAGTAGGTCGGGATCGCGGCCAGGTTCGGGTAGTCCTTGACCGCGTCGCCGCCAAGGTATGGCGTCAGGTCCGCGGTTTTGGCTTTCAGGAACGCCGTCAGGTTCTGGACGTTCTTGCCGATCAGGATGAAGTCGGTCAGGTCGTTGCCGGCCATCATCGTGCCGAGCTTGGTCGGGTAGTCCGCCTGGGAAATGATCTGGAAGTCGACGCTGGCGTTCAACTGCTTGTTGACTTCCTGCCAGGCGGGATTCTGATCCAGCGGCGTGGGCGGCAGCGGCGCGCCGGTGTTGGTGTACGACACCACCTTGCTGCCAGTGCCTGGGGGCGACTTGCTCCAGGATTTGGGTGGGTTCTTGGGGTAATTGATGAAACCGTTCTGGTACTGCGGTCCCGCGGCCGGAAAATCAGGTTTGGGGCCGGTGGTCACCGGATAGAAGTTCGGATACGCGCTGGCGCCGCCACCGGAGGTCGACGCGGCTGGCGGGCTGGTCGGCGTGGTGGGCACCAGGCCGCTGCACGCGCTCAACAGGGCCAGCGCCGAACCCGCGATGGCGCCGCCCGAGGCAAGTCGAATAAATCCTCGACGACTGACCTCTAGATGATCCATATCTCCCCCACTCTGGCGTGTGTGGGACAGAGTATCGCGCCGGTTTTTCTACGCGCGCACGGATGCGGTCAGTCCGCGCTCGCGGCGCGACGCCGGCCGGTGTGCTCGGTCGCGGTCGACCTGCTCCAGGAGTCCGGCAGGCTCCGCACGACGCGCAAGCGCGACTCCGTCGCGGCGGCTTCCGGAATCAGCACCACCAGCGGCACCGTCACCAGCAGCACCGCGGTGAAGACCACGAAGATCACGTCCAGGCCTGCCGCCTGATCCTGGAAGAAGGACAGCGCCAGCACCACGCAGGAGATGCTGATCGTGCCACCGGCAAGTCGGAACACGCCGCGAATGCCCGTTATCGAAGCGGCCTTGTCGGGCGCCTGATCGATGGCGGCGTTGCTCGACGCCGGGTTCGCCAGGCCCATGCCAAAACCACCAATAGAGATGATGATGGCCAGCAGCCAGAAGCCCTGAATAGCCAGCACTCCCAGATCGACGCTGGACCAGCCCTGGGCCATCAGGACGAACGTCGCGCCCACAAAGATCATGCCGATCAGCATCGGAACGCGGTAGCCGAGGCGCTTGACATACAGGCTCGCGACGGCCGAGCTTGCCATCACCACAATCGCGCGCGGGGTGAGCACCGCGGCGCTCTCGAACGGGGTCAGCCCATATTTGACGACCGCGTAGAACGGAATGAACGAGTAGAACCCCATCGTCACGGCGCCAAAGAAGAAGTTGTAAATATTGGCGGCCAGGAACGGGCGACCCGCGAGCAGGTGGTACTCCATGATCGCGTTGGGTGTCCGTCGCACGTGGCGGGCGAAGGCGACCACCAGCACCACGCTGAACAGGAACAGCAGCCAGACCAGCGGGCTGAAGGCCTGCGAGGGATTGTCGGCGATGAGCGTCATGCCATACATCAGGCTGACGATCGCCCCAATGAATTGGAGCAGCCCGATGGCGTCCACGTGCAGACGCTTGTTGCTTGTCTGCGAGTCCGCGCCGGGCATCAGGAACACGAACCCGAGCACGAGCAGGATGCCGATCGGCACGTTGATGAAGAACATCGCTCGCCAGCTCCAGTTCTCCAGCAAGAAGCCGCCCAGGTTCGGGCCGATGATCGAGCCGATGGGCATGATGCTGCTGATCAGTCCGATGGCCTGGGCGCGATGCTGTCGGTATTCGTCGGCGATGAGCCCGATGACCGACGGCAGCAATCCGCCGCCGCCGACCGCCTGGACGGCGCGGAAGACGATCAGCACGAAGACATTCGGCGCCAGGCCGCACAGCAGCGACGACAGGGTGAAGGTGGTGACGCAAAACAGAAACACGCGGCGTCGGCCGAACATGTCGCTGAGCTGCCCGGCGAGCGGGTACATCACGATCTGGACCAGCTGATAGCTGGTCAGCGTCCAGCCGACCAGGGCCAGGGAGGTGTCGAGGGACTCGGTCAGCTGTGGGAGGGCGACAACGGTGATCGTGCCGTCGATGGACGCCATGAGGACCGCCAGCGCCGCCAGAAAGAAACCAACATGGCGCAGCAGCGCTGGGGACTCGCGAAGCATTCGCCAGACAGCCTAACGGGGTTGAGGGCTAAACGGCCAGGCGGGAGGAGCGGCGTCGGCTACCCGCAGCTCGCCACGCGAGAGAGGAGGACCTGCTTCTGGCGCTCGTTGGGGGCAAGCTCCGCGGCACGTTCGAACTCCGATCGCGCCTCAGGCAGACGACCCAGACGAAACAGCAGGTCGCCGCGAACGTTCGGCAAGAGGTAATAGGAACGTAATGCGGGGTCGTCGGCCAGCGCGTCGACGACCTCCAGCCCGGCCTTCGGGCCGTACGCCATGGCCACGGCCATGGCCCGATTCAGCTCCACCACCGGCGACGGCGTCAGCTGCGCGAGCGCGTCGTACAGCGCGGCGATCCGCGGCCAGTCCGTCGCGTCGGCCGTCCGGGCACGCGCGTGACACGCGGCGATCGAGGCCTGCACCGCGTACGGTCCGAGTGGTCCGCCCGCTCGCTCCGCACGCGCCAGCGCCGCCAGACCGCGACGAATCAACAACTGGTTCCAGGCGCCCCGATTCTGGTCCAGCAAGAGCACTGGCTCGCCCGACGGACCGACGCGCGCCCCCAGTCGTGACGCTTGCAGCTCCATCAGCGCCACCAGCCCGTGCACCTCGGCCTCGGCCGGCATGAGCTCGGCCAGCACGCGGCCCAGGCGCAGGGCGTCCTCACACAGCGCCGGTCGCGTCCAGTCGTCTCCAGCGCTTGCCGAGTAGCCCTCGTTGAAGATCAGGTAGATCACTTCGAGCACCGCCGCCAGGCGCTCGCCCAGCTCGGCGGCCACGGGCACCTCGAACGGCACGTGCGCCTCGGCCAGCGTGCGTTTGGCGCGCACGATCCGCTGGGCGATCGTGGGCTCGGGCACCAGAAAGGCATGCGCGATCTCGTCGGTGGTCAGTCCGCCGAGCAAACGCAGCGTCAACGCAACACGCGCGTCCATCGACAGCACCGGATGACAGGCAATAAACACGAGCCGCAGCAGGTCATCCGGAATAGGCGTCTCGTCGAGGACGGCTTCCATTTCGGGAACGCCGAGCTCCTGCTGGACCTCCAGCTCCCGCCCCAGCAGCGCTTGCTTCTCCTGCAGGCGCTTGCCACGCCGCAGTACGTCGATGGCGCGGTGCTTGGCGGTCGACATCAGCCAGGCGCCCGGTTTTTCGGGAACGCCCGCCGTCGGCCAGCTCTCCAGCGCGATGACCAGGGCGTCCTGAGCCAGCTCCTCCGCCACCCCGACATCGCCGACCATCCGCGTGAGCGCGGCAATGAGACGGGGCGACTCGATGCGCCAGATGGCGTCGATCGCCCCGTGGGTCTCGGCTCGGTGATTCAACTTGCTCGCCGGCTAGCTATCAGCCTTCTGGTTGCCGAGCTGCTCGCCGAGCCTGGCTTCACGTGCGCGAAGCTCAGGGGTGAAGGCTTCGCCGAAGTCCTCGGGATCGAAGATCTGGCGAATTTCGATTTCGCCGTCGGTTTCCATCGGGTTGGGGCAGCGCTTGACCCACTCGATCGCCTCTTCCTTCGACTTGGCCTGGATGAGCCAGAAGCCGGCGATCAGCTCCTTGGTCTCCGCGAATGGCCCGTCGACGACGGTGCGCTTGTTGCCCGAAAAATGGACCCGCGCTCCACGCGAGCTGGGATGGAGCCCTTCGCCGGCCAGCAGGACGCCGGCGCGGGCGAGCTCCTCGTTGTAGCGGGTCATCTCGGCGAGCATCTGTTCCGACGGCATCTTGCCGGCTTCACTGTCCGCGTTGGCTTTGACCATAAGCATGAATCGCATCGGTGGTTGATTCTCCTTCACCGAGTACATCGAAGGGCGCGGCCCAAAATCGACACTGGTCAGCGCGCCAGCGGGGCAAGATACGCGCCCAGCCGGTCGAGCGTCTGGTTGCCGCCCTCCTCGGCGTGGTACTCGCGCTCGACCATCTCGCGCACGGCGGCCGTCGGGAACAGGGTGCGCATCGTGAGCCGCGTCCGCGTCGGGTCTTCCTGAGCGAAGGTGACCACGCCTCGGAATGAGGCCTCGTCGTCAGCCTGGCTGCCGTGGTCGTACACCAGCCGCTCCGGCCGCACGACCTCCCGAAAGACGATGTGGTTCGGATAGTCCACGCCGTCGGGTCCGTGCATGATGAAGCGCCACTCGCCACCGGGCCGCACGTCCATCGCCTCGATGGTGTTGGTAAAGCCGTCTGGACCCCACCACAACGCCACGTGTTCAGGCGTGGTCCACATGTCGAAGACCAGCTCGCGCGGTGCGTCGAAAACCCGCTCGAAGAGCATGCCGCGCTGCATGGTCTCCAGGTGTTCGGCCAGCCGCTCGTACGACTCGCGCGCGCCGCGCTCCATGCCGGCGGACAGCGAGCCGTCGCGGCTTTCGATCGAGTCGAAGCGCATCGTGTCGACCATCCGCGTGCGACCGTCGCCGAGGTCCTCGAAGGCGAGGCTGACCAGCAGCTCGCTCGTCGGGTGCGGGTCGAAAATCTGGCTCATCCGCAGGTGTTCGGGCGGCTCGACTTCAAAAAAGGTGCCGTGGAAGGCATACGTGTTGCCGTCCGGTGCGCGCTGGACGAAGCGATACGTGCCGCCGGCGCGGACGTCCATCTCCGCCACGGTGAGGACGTAGCCGCGCGGGCCCCACCACTGGGCCATGTGCCGCGGCTCGGTGCAGGCGGCGAAGACCAGGTCGCGCGGCGCATCGAAGACGCGCGTCATCACGAATTCGAGCTCGGACGTCTGGCTGAAGGTGGTCTCAGAGGTCATGCTGGTCGTCATCAGAGCCTTTCTCGAGATCCAACTCGGAAGGTTTAATCAGGCTGCGCTGCTGAAGCTCGCGCAGGTATTCGTCGAGACGATCGAAGCGCTCTTCCCAGATGTGGCGATACGCCTGGATCCAGTCGGCGGCGTCCTTGAGACGCGCCGGCTCGAGGCGGCACGGCCGCCACTGGGCGCGACGTCCCTGGCTGATGAGCCCGGCGTGCTGCAGCACTTTGAGATGCTTGGAGACGCCGGGCAGGCTCAGATTGAACGGCGCGGCGAGCTCGTTGACCGTCGCCTCACCCTGGGCCAGGCGGGCCAGGATGGCGCGCCGCGTGGGATCGGCCAGGGCGGCGAAGGTCAAGCTCAGGTCATCTTCGGTCGCCATCAGCGGTGGCTCGCTCTTGGGGATTACTTTACCGGGAAGCTAAATTCAGTGCGCGGCCGGCGGCGGTGCGCCCGGCGATGGGGCTGCGGCGGGCGCGTCCGTAGGCGACGAACGCGGCGAGGATGCCCAGGCACAGCGGCAGGCTGGCGCTGGCGATCGGGTCGCCGAGCAGCGGCGTGAGCACGGTGGCACAGGCCATCAGGATGGTCAGCCCGGCCGCGGCCAGCGGGGTGAGGGCGGGGTAGATGCGCAGCACGGACGGCAGGATCAGGCCGCAGGCGCCGAGAGTTTCGAGGGTGCCGATCAGGTAGATCAGCGCGGCCGGCAGGGGCAGTTGTTGCTGCATCTGGTCGACGGGCACCAGCAGCTTGAGGAGGCCGCTGAAGAGGAAGACGGCGGCGAGGAGGGCCTGGAGGGTCCAGAGGAGACGGTTCACGGCGTTGCTCCTTTTCACTAGTTCTCTAGTTAGCTAATTAGCTTATAAGCACAATACTCACTCGCCTGGCGGGTGTCAACCCCCGCCCGCCGGCCCGACGTGGGAAGATGTCTGTCCGTGAGCGAGCGCCGCCGCACTCCCGTCTCTACCCCGCAGCCACCCGACGCCGACCTCGAGGCCGAGGTCAACCGCGTCGCCGACGCGCTCTACGCCCTCAAACCCGACGACTTCGCCGCTGCCCGCGACGCCGAGGTGCGCTCGGCCCGCGAAGCTGGCCAGCCGGCCCTCGCGCGGGAAATCGGCAAGCTGCGCAAGCCGTCCCAGAGCGCCTGGCTCGTCAACCTGCTGTGGCGCGACCAGCAAGCCGTGATGGAGCAGCTGTTCGAGCTTGCCCAGGAGCTCACCCAGGCGCAGGCCGACGCCGCCGGCTCAGTCCTGCGCGAGCTGACGGCGCAGCGGCGTCAGCTCGAGACGGCGCTGATGCGACGCGCGGTCGAGCTGGGCGCCGCGGCGGGGGTGCGCGTGAGCGACAGCGTGGCGCGCGAGGCGCAGGAGACGCTCAGCGCCGCGCTGGCGCTGCCCGAGGTGGCGGCCGAGGTGCGCTCCGGCCACCTGGTCAAGCCCAGCAGCTACGCGGGCTTCGGCGCCGTGGCGCCAGCGGCGGCCGCACCCGCCGGGTCGCAGCGCGCCCCGATCGATCTCGATGCCGCTCGTGCTCGGCGCGCCAGTGACGAAGGGGAGCGCTCTCGCGACGACACGACTCGCGAGCCGGCCGAGGAGGACGCGCGCAGAGCGGCGGCCGAGGCGGAAGCGCGGCGGGCCGCCGAGGAGGAAGCTCGGCGGGCTGAGCTCGAGCGGCGTCTGGGCCAGGCGCGCCGCGAGGTCCAGCGCGCCACCACCAACCTGGCCGATGCCGCGCAGGCCGCCGAAGACGCCCACGCCCGCGCCGGCGACCTGCGCCAGCAGCTCGACACCCTGCGGCGTCAGCTCGCGCGGGTCGAAGCTGAGGCCAGCAGCGCCGACGAGGCGGCCGCCGCGGCGGACCAGCAGCGGGCTCAGGCCGACGCCGCGCTGGCCCAGGCGAAAGCGGAGCTCGAAGACGCCGAGGCAGCTATCGACAACTAGCGCCCCACCTCTCCCTCTGGGAGAGCTTTATCAAGCGCGCAGCGCGGGTGAGGGCCCTCACCCCCGCCCTCTCCCAGGGGGAGAGGGAGTTAGTTACGGGGTGATGCCCGACGGCGTCGGGTTCTGCCAGCCCTCCGGCGGGCGGACCCGCTCGGCTTCGGGCGGGCCCCAGGTATCCGGGTCGTACGGGTAGACCGGCGTCGCCTGATCCAGAATTGGATCTACCACTCGCCACGCGGCCTCGATGGCGTCTTCGCGCGCGAACAGTCGCTGGTCGCCCTCCATCGCGTCGCCTAGCAGCCGTTCGTACGGCATCATCTCCTCAGGCGAATGATGGCGGGCGATGAGCTCCACCGGCTCGCCGACCATGTCTTCGCCGGGCTTCTTGGCCCACGCCCCGACCGAGATGAACACGTCCGGACTGAGCCGAAAACGGAAGTAATTCGCGCGCGTGGGCTCCGGGGTGGGATCGTCGTCGAACACGTAGCGCGGCGGATGCTTGAGCTGAACGTAGACCTCAGTCGTGGTGAGCGGCAGGCACTTGCCTGCTCGAACGAAGATTGGCACACCCGCCCAGCGCCAGTTCTCGACGTGGACGCGCATCGCGGCGAACGTCTCCACGCTTGATTCGGGCGCCACGCCGGGCTCGCGCCGGTACCCGCGAAATTGACCCCGCACCACGTCGCGCGGCATCAGCGGCCGCAGCGCCTTGAGCGCCAGCGACTTCTGGTCGCGCACCGCGTCTGGATCGGCCGCGAACGGCGGCTCCATGGTGATCAGCGCCATCACCTGGAGCAGGTGGTTCTGGACCACGTCTCGAATCGCGCCGGCTTCGTCGTAGTACGCGCCACGCCCCTGGACGCCGAAGCTCTCGGCCATCGTGATCTGGATGCTGTTGACTGCACTCCGATTCCAGATCGGCTCCAGAAAAGCGTTGGCGAAGCGGAAGAACAGCAAGTTCTCGACCGGTTCCTTGCCGAGATAGTGGTCGATCCGAAAGATTGCTCGCTCGGGAAAGACCTTTCTCAGTGCGCGATTCAGCTCCTGTGCGGAGGCCAGGTTGCGGCCAAAGGGTTTTTCGACCACGACCCGCGCGGCCGCGGTGGCGCCAATGCCGGCCAGTCCGTGGGCCACCGTCTCGAACATGCTCGGTGGAATGGCGAAGTAGTGCAGTGGGTGTTGGGCGGAGCCCAGCGCCTCGCGCAGGTGTTCGAACGTCGCCGGATCGCGATAGTCGCCGTCGACGTACGCCAGGTGTGAGATCAGGCGCTGGAAGGCGGCTTCGTCCAGTCCGCCGTGCTCGCGCAGGCTGTCGCGGGCGCGCTCCTTGAGGTTGTCGAGGGTCCAGCCAGCCTTGGCAACGCCGATGACCGGCACGTCGAGCGCCCCGCGCCGCGTCAGCGCCTGCAAGGCGGGAAAGATCTGCTTGTAGGCCAGGTCGCCGGTGGCGCCGAAGAACACCAGCGCGTCCGAGAGCTCGGCCACCCTGAGATTCTACGGGCCGGTGTGTTTGAATTGGCGGTCCATGGATGCCGAAGCCGCCGCGGCGGTCGCCGCCGTCAGTGCGGCCGATCCGGCCCTTGCCGCGCTGATCGAGCAGGTGGGTGGCTTTGAGCCGCGGCGCCCCGAGGGCAACTACTTCGCCACCCTGGCGCGCTCGATCATGTTCCAGCAGCTTGCGGGTCGCGCGGCGGCTGCCATCCACGCGCGGTTCGTCGCCGCCATTGGCGGCAGCGTCACCCCCGAGGCCGTGCTGGCCACTTCACCTGAAGCGTTGCGCGCCGCGGGCCTGTCTGCCAACAAGACCGCCGCGATCCTCGACCTGGCGACCAGGGCGACCGACGGCAGCGTGCCGCTCGAGGACCTGCACACCCTCGAGGACGAGGACATCATTGCCCGACTCTCCGGCGTGCGCGGCATCGGTCGCTGGACGGCGGAGATGTTCCTGATTTTCGAGCTCCGTCGCATGGACGTCTGGCCCGTGGACGACTTCGGCGTGCGGAATGGCTGGACGCTGATGCACGCCCTGCCGGAGCTGATCAAGCCGCGCGCGCTGCTGGCGGAGGGCGACCGGTTTCGACCGTATCGCAGCGTCGCCGCCTGGTACTGCTGGCAGGCCGTCGCGATTTTCCGCAAGCCAATGGTGCTGCCGGACGGCTAAAGTTCGGGATCACTCTGCGCGAAAGGAGACAGAGACCTGTTATGAGTCAGGTACGCGTTCTCGTGGGGACCCGCAAAGGCGCGTTCGTTCTGACGTCCGACGCCAAGCGCGACCAGTGGAACGTCAGTGGGCCGCATTTCGCGGGCTGGGAAATGTACCACCTCAAGGGCTCACCCGCCGATCCGAATCGGCTGTACGCGTCACAATCCAGCGGCTGGTTCGGGCAGCTGATCCAGCGTTCTGACGACGGCGGCCAGACCTGGCAGCCGGTCGGCAACAAGTTCGAGTATGCCGGCGTGCCCGGCACCCATCAGTGGTACGACGGCTCGCTCCGTCCGTGGGAATTCAAGCGCGTCTGGCACCTCGAACCATCACTCAACGACCCCGACACCGTGTACGCCGGTGTCGAAGACGCGGCGCTGTTTCGTTCAAGCGACGGCGGACAGACCTGGGACGAGCTGCGCGGACTGCGCGAGCACGGCACCGGTCCGAACTGGCAGCCGGGGGCCGGCGGCCTGTGCTTGCACACGATCATCCTGGACCCGACGCAGCCGCAGCGGATGTACATCGCGATCTCGGCGGCTGGCGCCTTCCGATCCGACGATGGCGGTAAGACGTGGAAGCCGACCAACCGCGGGCTGCACTCCGAGGGCATTCCGGATCCGAATGCGGAGGTGGGCCATTGTGTCCACCACATTGCGATGAATCCGTCACGTCCGGGCGTGTTGTTCATGCAGAAACACTGGGACGTCATGCGCAGCGACGACGCCGGCGACAACTGGCGCGAGATCAGCGGCAATCTGCCCACCGACTTCGGCTTCGTGATCGACGTCCACGCCCACGAGCCCGAGACCATCTTCGTCGTGCCGATCAAAAGCGACTCCGAGCACTTCGTGCCCGACGGCAAGCTGCGCGTGTATCGCAGCCGCTGCGGCGGTACCGAGTGGGAAGCGCTCACCAAAGGCTTGCCGCAGGACGACGTGTACCTGAACATCTACCGTGATGCCATGGCGGTCGACACGCTCGATCCGTGTGGTGTGTATTTCGGCACCAGCGGTGGCCAGGTGTACGCGTCGTCGGATGCCGGCGATAGCTGGAAGCCGATCGTGCGCGACCTGCCGACGGTGCTGTCCGTGGAGGTGCAGACACTGACATGATCCGCGTTTTCGCAGTGCTGCCAACGCCGCTTGAGGTGCTGGCATGATTCGGGTCGTGCTGCCGACGCCACTCAAAACCCTGGCGCGGGTGCAGGGCGAGGTCCAGCTCGAGGTCGAGGAACCGGTGACGCAAGCATCGGTCCTCGACGCACTCGAGCTGCGCTACCCGATGCTGTGCGGCACGCTGCGCGACCAGGCCACGCACAAGCGGCGTCCGTTCGTGCGCTTCTTCGCCTGCCAGCAGGACCTGTCGCACGAGCCGCCGGACAAGCCGTTGCCCGCCCCGATCGTCACCGGCGCCGAGCCGTTCCTGGTCATCGGCGCGATGGCTGGCGGTTAGCAATACCCCCTCTCCCTCTGGGAGAGGGCGGGGGTGAGGGCCACGCATCAGGGCAACAGCGTTCTTGCTGGTACGTAGCCCTCACCCGCGCTGCGCGCGACCTCTCCCAGAGGGAGAGGTGTGCATTCGGCAGTTCTCGGTAAGTTTATAGTTGCAATTCATGCGCCTGTCGGTCCTCGACCTCGCCCCGGTGCCCAGCGGCGTGTCCGCCACCGTGGCGTTGCGCAATTCGATCGACCTGGCGCAGCACGTCGAACGGCTCGGTTATTACCGCTACTGGGTCGCCGAGCACCACAACATGCCCGGCATCGCCAGCTCGGCGCCGGCCGTGCTGATTGGCCACATCGCTTCGGCGACGAGCTCGATCCGCGTCGGCTCCGGCGGGGTGATGCTGGAAAATCACGCCCCGCTGGCGATCGCGGAGCAATTCGGAATGCTGGAGGCGTTTCATCCGGGTCGCATCGACCTGGGCATCGGCCGCGCGCCCGGCACCGATCAGCTGACGGCCGCCGCGCTGCGCCGCTCGGTGGACATGTCCGCCGACGGGTTCCCCGAAAACCTGGGCGATCTGATCGCCTTTTTCCACGGCACCTTCCCCGATGACCATCCCTACAGTCGCATCACCGCGGTGCCGGCGCGCAACAACGTGCCGGACCTGTGGCTGCTCGGGTCCAGCGGCTACAGCGCGCAGGTCGCGGGTCTCCTGGGGCTGCCGTTTGCGTTTGCGCATCACTTCAGCCCGGCCAACACGCTGCCGGCGCTGGGGCTGTACCGATCGCGGTTTCGGCCGTCGGCCTATCTTTCGGAGCCGTATGCGTTGGTGGCGGTCCAGGTCGTGTGCGCGGATACCGACGAACAGGCCAGAGAGCTGGCCGGCCCGAGCGCGCTGTCCTTCGTGAAGTTGCGCCAGGGTCGCCCCGGTCAGCTACCCAGTCCGGAAGAGACGGCGGCCTACCCGTATACGGACCTGGAGCGCGAGTCGATTCGGCAGCGTCAGGCGGACCAGATGATCGGCAGTGCCGAGACCGTGCGCCGTGGATTGATCGAGCTGCAGGCGCGCACCAGCGCCGACGAGCTGATGCTGACGACCGTGGTCTACCACCACGCGGACCGCCTGCGATCCTACGAGCTGGTCATGGCCGCGATCGCCGAGGCTTCGGCGTCGGCGTCCCACATCCAGGCCCGGTCGCGCGCCTGATTCGAGAGCTGCCGGTCCCGATCGGAAAGATCTCTGGCCGCGGAGTCATAGCGGGCGCCATTGGTGCGCGAGCTCAACTGGACCTGCGCCGCGTGCGGTCGACGCGCGTGTTCGTACACCTGCAGGGCATCCGAAGCCGACCGGCGATCTGAGCGACTCAAGACGGTCGCCAGTGCCACGGCGTCCTCGATCGCCTGATTGGCGCCCTGACCAACGTGCGGCAGCATCGGGTGCGCCGCGTCGCCGAGCAGGGTGAGCCGGCCGTTGGTCCAGCGCGCAAGCGGCTCGCGGTCGTACAGTCCCCACCAGAAGCAGGTGTCGACCTGGGCCAGGATCGCCTGGACCAGCGGATTCCAGCCGCTGAATTCCCGTGCCAGGGCGGCCGGATCACCCGGCGCGGACCAGGACTCGCGTGTCTGCGCGCTGGTGGCGACGAAGCCGACGTAGTTGACAAGCTGATTGGCGCGCACGGGAAACACCAGAAAGTGCTTGCCTGGACCCAGCCAGTTGCGCATCTGTCCCGCCGGCCACGCGACGCTGGCGGCGGTGATAATCCCGCGGTACGCCACCGAGCCCGATGGCAGGGGTGGTGAGGGTGGCGTCACGTATTGCTGGAGTGTGGAATGGATGCCGTCGGCGCCAACCACCACATCCGCGCTGATGCGCGCGCCATTGTCGAAAAGGACCGTCGCCTCATTCGCGGTCTGTTCGAAACCGGTGCACCGGTGGCCGGGATGGATCACCTCCGCTGGCAGTCGGTCCAGGAACATCTGGAGCAGGTCAGCACGGTGCATGCCGTACACCTCTATCCGCTCCGCTTCGATTGCCGACCACCAGTGGGCGATCAATCGGTCATCCGGGTGCCGAAACTGGGGGTCGTTCCACCGTGCGCCAGAACGCAGCAGCTCCTCGCCCAGGCCCAACCTCCGCAGCATGCGCGCGCCATTTGGATGAATCGCGACCCCCGCGCCGACCTCCTTCAATTGAGGCGCCTGTTCGTAGACGCCAACCTCGATACCGTGTTGCAGCAGGGCGGTGGCGGCCGCTACCCCACCGATTCCGCCGCCGACGATGGCTACACGCACGAGTCGACAACCTCCTTGCGTCGCGCGCGATACACAAACAACGTGGCAATCGCCAGGCCGATCAGGCAGATCGTGGCGTTGATGGTCAGCGCGACGCGCACGTCGAGGGTATCCGCCACAAACCCCGTGAACGCGCCGCCGACAGGCGTCGAGCCAATCATCAGAAAGGTGTACAGCCCCAGCACTCGCCCACGGATGTCCTCGCGCGCCTCCACCTGCAGCAGCGTGTTGTTGGTGGCGTTGAACAGCACGCTGAGCACGCCGGTGCACATCAGCATGCCCAGCGCGACGGTCATGTCTGGCGCGCGCGCGAGGACCACGATCGCCACCCCAAACGTCAGCGCCGAGATGAACAACAACCGTAGCGATGCCTTGATCTGGGTCGCCAGCAAGAATGCGCCGACCATCGAACCAAAGCCCATCGCCATATTGAGCGCGCCGAACCCCTCCGAGCCACTGTCCAGGGCGAAGCGAGCCATCAGCGGCAGGACGAGCGCCCAGTTGTACGCAAACGTCCCGTACACGCCGGCCAGCAGCATGTTGACGGCCAGCAGCGGCGTGCTGAACGAGTAGCGCAAGCCTTCCACCAGTTGACCGAGCACCGCGGTTCGACGTGCGAGGCGTTTTGGAAAGAAGTCGCTGCTCTTCAACACGAGCAGGCCGAGCGTGGTGCTGCCGTACACCACCGTGGTCACGGCGAAGCACACGCCGGTGCCCCACGTGGCGATCAACCAGCCGCCAATCCCAGGCCCGATAATGCGCGCCGCGCTATTCAACGCGCTGTTGAGCGCAACCCCGTTCGGCACCAGACGCGGCTCGACGAGCTCACTGATGATCGAGGCACGCGTCGGAAAATCGACGGCGCTGGCCAGGCCGAGGATCGTGGCCAGCACCAGGATCTGCCAGTACTGGATCGTATTGGTCAGCACCAGGATGGCCATGATCGCCATCTCGAGGGTGATCACGATCTGGACGTACACCAGCAGGCGGCGTGACTGCATGCGGTCGATCAGGATGCCCGCGAACAGCGTGAGGATCGTGACAGGCAGGGCCTGGAGGACGGTGACCAGCGCCAGCGCGGCGGGCGTGCCGGTCAGGTCGAGGACGAGCCAGGCCTGGGCGGTGCGCAGCAGCCAGGAGCCCGTCTGGGCCGTGGCGGCGCTGAGGAAGTAGATGCGGAAGTTCGGAACCGAGAAGGCCGAGCGCGAGCGTCTGGTCCCTCCCGAGGAGACGGGGGGAGCCAGCGCCGCGGACATTGCCAAGCTATCTTA